>JBEKNO010000022.1:0-20610 GCA_049522735.1 Occallatibacter sp. | reverse complement strand
GTCGGAAGGCTGCTTGATGCCCAGGTTGACCACGCGATAGCCGTTGTTGGAAAGAATAATATCCACCAGGTTCTTGCCGATGTCGTGCACGTCGCCCTTGACGGTGGCCAGCACCATGGTCCCTTTGCCGCCGCCCTGCTTCTCCATCTTCGGCTCGAGGTACGCCACCGCGGCCTTCATCACAGCCGCCGAATCCAGCACCGAAGGCAACTGCATCTTGCGCGCGCCAAACAGGTCGCCCACGGTCTTCATGCCGTCCAGCAGCACGGTATTGATAAGTTCGAGGGGCGTGTAAGTCGTGAGCGCCGCCTCCAGCGCCTCTTCCAAAGTTTGCTTGTGCTCGCCCAGCCCGATCGCCCGCTCGCCGCGAATGATCAGTTGCTTGAGCTTCTCCTCTATGTCGAGGCTCTCGGCGGCGATCTCGTCTTCCTCCACCGAGCCGTTGCCCAGGCCGGCGAAGTGAGCCATGTAGGTCTGCAACGCTTCGCTTCCGCTTTCGTCGCTGTCCTGAAAGATGAGCTTGCGCGCCAGCTCGACTTCGATCTCCGGAATCTTGTAGAGGGGATAAATCTTGGAGTAGTTGACGATAGCCGCGTCCAGCCCGCGGTCCACGGCCTCCTTCAGAAACACGCTGTTCAGCACACGGCGCGCATAAGCGTTCAGGCCAAACGAAATATTGGAGATGCCGAGCACGGTGCGCGAGCGCGGCAACTCGCGCTTGATGCGCCGCACCGCTTCCAGCGTCTCCATGGCCGCCGAACGGTACTCCTCCTGGCCGGTGGAGATGGGCAGGGTGAGCGCGTCGAAGATCAGGTTCTCGGGGCGCAGGCCGTATTTGTTTACCGCCAGGTCGTGAATGCGGTGCGCAATGGCCACCTTGCGGTCCGCGGTCAGCGCCATGCCCTGTTCGTCGATGGTGAGCGCGATGACCGCGGCTCCGTAGCGCCGCGCCATGGGCAGCACCAGGCTGATGCGCTTCTCGCCGTCCTCCAGATTGATGGAGTTGATGATGGGCTTGCCGGGAATGCGCTTGAGCGACTCCTCGATGACGTTGGCCTCTGTGGAATCCACAAGGATGGGCGCCGTGACGCGCGTGGCGATCTTTTCGAGCACCGCGTTCATGTAGGCCTGTTCGTCCTCGCCCACGATGGCGCAACAAAGATCGAGCATCTGCGAGCCCTCGCCCACCAGCCGCTTGGCCAGCGCCAGAATGCCGTCGTAGTCGCCGCCGCGCACCATGTTGCGGAAGTGCTCCAGGCGCGTGGTGGTGTTCATCTCCTCGGCAATAATGATGGGCTGCGCATCGGCTTCGAGCGGCAGCGCCGAAAAGGCGCTGGCCGCGACCGATTGCGGAGCCACCGTGCGTGGCGCAGGCTGAAGACCGTGCACCGCTTCGACCACCGCGCGCAGATGATCCGGCGTAGTGCCGCAGCAGCCGCCCACCACCTGCACTCCGTATTCCACAACAAAGCGGCGCAGCCAGGCCGCAAGTTCCGCCGGCGTCAGCTTGTAGACCGCGTGGCCGCCCTCGTTCTGCGGCAATCCCGCGTTGGGTTGCACGCTCACCGGCACAGTAGAGTTCTGACAGAGGAAGCGAACCGCGTCGTTCATCTCCGCCGGTCCGGTGGCGCAGTTCAGGCCGAGCACGTCGGGCTGGAAGGTCTCCAGTACAGCCAGCGCCGCGCCGATCTCCGAGCCCAGCAGCATGGTCCCGGTAGCTTCGAGCGTCACCTGCACCTGGAGCGCAACGCGGCGGTCGGTCGAGGGGATTTTCCCGTCCCGCGCGTCGCGAATAGCGTCCTGGCAGGCAGCCAGAGCGATCTTGGCTTGCAGCAGGTCCTGGCAAGTCTCGATGAGCAGCACATCCACGCCGCCCTCGATCAGCGCCTCTGCCTGCTCGCGGTAAGCAGCGGCCATCTGGTCGTAGCTGATGTGGCCCAGCGAGGGCAGCTTGGTAGTGGGCCCCATGGAACCGGCCACGATGCGCGGTTGTTCCGGGGTCGAATACGCATCGGCCACTTCGCGCGCCAGCCGCGCGGCAGCCAGGTTCAGTTCGCGGGTGCGATCCTCAAGGCCGTACTCGGCCAGCACAATGCTGGTCGAGCCGAAGCTGTCGGTCTCAATCACGTCGCAACCGGCCTCAAGAAACGAAGCGTGAATCTGCCTGATCACGTCAGGCCGCGACAGCACCAGCAACTCGTTGCACCCCTCCTTGCCCCAGAAATCCTCCGGCGTAAGGTTGTGCTTCTGCACACTGGTGCCCATCGCGCCGTCATAGACCAGCACGCGCCGCTTCAGTTCTTTGAGAAACTCCGCCAAATTCGCTCCTGACCTCACCCGCCGCCGGGAAACACAGGGAAAGCGGCCTACCTTCTAGCATATATGGTTCGGAAATCTGCCCTTTCCTACCCCTTGGCACGCATTTTTACCCTTGTGTTTGCGCAGAAAATAGTATAACTGTTATATAGATGCGTTTCCACTTCGATCCGCGCAAGAGTCAGCGGTTGAGGGCAAACCCGCACCGGGGCATCGGCTTTGAGGAGGCGCGGGAGATTTTTGCCCGCCCGTATTACCTCGACCAGCGGTCGGATATGCCCGAACAATACTGCGCGATCGGATGGGTAGGGCAGAGCCTGTACTCGCTCGTCTTTGAGATACGGGAGGACGATGAGGGCGAGTTCTACCACCTGGTCACGCTTTGGAAATCAACTCGTGAAGAAGAGGAATTGTATGCCGAAAACACTTGAATCCCCCAAGCCGCTGACCGCCGATGAGATCGCGGAGCTTGCCGACAATGGCGAGGACATCTCGCGTTTTTTCACCAGGAAGGGCAAGATGATGCCGCCGATTCAGCGCGTGAATGTGGACTTTGCGCTGCCCATGCTCCAGGAACTCGATGAGACGGCAAGACAACTGAACATCAGCCGTCAGGCAGTCATCAAAACCCTGCTGCGGCAGGCGCTAGATCAAGCTTGTCTCGCACACAAGATGCGTTCGACGAAGAGTTAGTAGTGCAAAGGAGATCCGGATCGCTGCGCGACCCGGATCTCCAGCGTGGGCCAACCTGGAACTCAACTACTTCTTAGAGCCTTTCGATCAGGCCCCGGTTCCAGGCTGGGCAGCACCCTGCGGTGAACCACCGCGGCAGCATTTACCCGTGCCGCCGCTGTGGGAACACTTCTTCCCGCAGGTATTGTCTTTTTTGCACATTTTTGCGCTGCTGCCGCCGCAGCACTTCATATCGCAGCCGTTTTTGCAGCAGTCTTTCTCGCAGCTGCCATGGCAGCAGGCGTCACAACTGGCGCTTCCGGCAGCTTGTTTTGTCATCGGGCATTTCGCGCTCATCTGTGTCTGCGATGTCTGTGCAAATGCGACGACCGCAAAAACGAGCATGAACGAAAGAAAAGCGATTGTGCGTTTCATGGATATCTCCTTTACGTTGAAAATGCAATACACATCGAGCCGCCAGGATTCTTCAGGAAACCTTGTGGCTGCTTCATTGGCTTGAACGTAAGGAGCGGTCTAGATCCGGAAAACCTGCAAGAGGACATATCTGGCGGGACCGGATGCAACAGCGATAGCGCGCGGCGGAGCCGCGAAGGCCGTACCTGCATCCGCTGCTATCCGCGGCGCCGCTGCAAGGTATTCCGTGTTTCCAGCCTTTGGTTTGCGATCTGCCGCCAACCGGACAACGCCCTGCGGTATTCCTTCCTTGCAGCAATTCTGCTCACAGCCGATGCAAGCAACCTGCCGGTGCATCGGGCATCGCATGCCCATCTCGCTCATCGCCATGCCGCTGCAATGAGCGCGAGACCCACTATTGGGATTCCCCATGGGGCATAGCAGACCGGCGAGGGCCGGCTGAGCCGCGAGCGACGCAACCACGGCCAAGACGACGATTTGGAGGAGCCTCTTCATCAGCTTCAAAAAGATTATAACTGGCCGGAGGTCAGGTCTGTGAGTTAAATCACAATCGTAAAGCGCGAAAAGCGCCTGCGCGACAGGGGCAAAGCGTCAGTTCTATATGAAATATGATATATTCTCTCTGTGAAAGAATACGCGGGGATCCACTGGGTGGGCGATGCAAAGGAAGTGCTGAGCGCCTTTCCGCAGGAGATCAAAAGCGTGCTCGGATACTCCCTGCGCAGGCTGCAAAAGGGGCTGCTCCCGGATTGCGACGCGCGCCGGATGGAATCAGTCGGCAAAGGTGTCTGGGAGTTGAAGACCGCCGACGAACGAACGTGGTACCGGGTGATTTACCTGACGCGGATTGGGGATACGCTTTATGTTCTGCACGCCTTTGAAAAGGACAGGCGAAAAACAGACAGGCGCGACCTTGAGATTGCCAAATCCCGTTTGAAATTGGTTTTGGAGCAATTGAGAACAGTGAAGGAGTAAAGCAATGGCCAATAGGATTAGCGCGGTGACTCATATTACGCGAGGCGATGTGCTGGACGATCTGGGCTTCTCACGCTCCGAAGCAACGGCGTTGAAGTTTAAAGCCGACCTGCTTGATGCCATTCGCGATGAGATCGAGCGGAGGAAGTATACACAGCGCCAACTGGTGGATATTCTCGACGAGCATCAACCGGCAGTCAGCAATTTGATTCGCGGAAAAATCAATCAAGTTAGCATCGAAAAGCTGCTTCGCTATTCCGACCGCCTGGGAATGCGCGCCCGGCTAAAGGTGCTTCCCGCGGTCCGAGCAGTGACTGCTGCTTAGAAATTGCGCAGATGAATCCAAAACTTGATCTCGTTCTTACTTCGCCGCCAGCGCCTCCACCGGAACCAGCATGTCTTCCTTGCGCATAACCAGGTTGGTGGCGTTCAGCGTGGCCAGCTCGAAGCCGTGGCCGTGGGTGATGGCGTCCGTCGGACAGGCTTCCACGCAGTAGCCGCAGAAGATGCAGCGGTTGTAGTCGATGTTGTAAACCTTGGCGTAGCGCTCCGACGAGGAGATGCGCTGCCCCTCGGTGTTTTCCGCGGCCTCGATATAAATGCAATTGGCGGGGCAGGCGGCCGCGCACAGGAAGCAGGCCACGCATTTCTCCAGGCCGTTCTCATCGCGCTGCAACACGTGCGCGCCGCGGAAGCGCTGCTCCAGAACCGCTCCGCGCAGCGGGCCGGGGCCGTCCGGGTAGTTCTCCACCTGGGTAGGCTCGAAAATCTCCCGGAAAGTGATGCTCATGCCCTTGGCGATGCCGGCAATGTTGCGCACGATCGACATGAGGCCAGTATACGATGGACCGTCAGTGCCGGGCGACGGGCGGCGCGGACTGTCCGCGGTTATTGGCCGGCGGCGTGGTGACGGGCTTGCGCTCGATATGCGGCTTCATCGTCTGCTGGCAGAGCGGCGAGTCCTGCCCGCGCGCCAGTCCCGGAACCGTATCCTGCGCGTTGCAAATGCGCAGCTCCATGGCCGCGGCGTTCTTGCCGCTCAGCAGACGGGTGCGCTCCAGGCCGCTGAAGGGGTCCAGATCGTAGAGGTAGATAAAATCATCGGGTTTCTTCTGCTTGCCATATTCGAAGTGGTTCCAGGTAGCCAGCAGTTCGCTCCCATTGGGCTCGGCCAGGCCCGCGTAGACCTGCGTCCAGGCCACGCCGGCCGGCGAGCTTGCGGTCCAGACGGGCACGCCCTGCCCGCCACGCATCCAGCGAGCCGCCCACATGTGGTGCGGAATATCGTAATAAAAGGCCGTGAAATAGGTATTGGCCGCGCACTCGCGGCAATCGTCGTATAGAACGGCCAACTCCTCCGGCGCGCCATCGGCAAAGCGCATCCAGTCCATCCAGCGCAGGTTCACGCCCTTGATCAGCGGCGCCACCACATGGCTGGTAAGCGAAACGCTCCACACGGTGAAGGTGTCCGTGTTGGCCGGCGACTGCGGCGTGGCCCGCTCGGTGGTCACCACCAGCGCCGCGTCGTACTGCACGCCGATCTCGCGAATCGCCGTCCAGTTCTCCACCACCAGCGACCGCGTCACCCAGACGATCACATCCTGGTCCTTTTGCGAGTGGAAATCCATCCAGCGAAATGGGTCCGGATGCTGCTGGGCGCAGAGGGGAAAAGCGGCGGCCAGCAGGGCTGCGATGAAAACGTGAAGAAACGAGGAGGAGACTACCCGCATGAGTTCAGGGTATCGCAGAGAGGGGCTACGGCGAGGCTCACATTTTCCAGGTCTGAAATTCCGGACCTGGGGCCTATAGTGAACTACTTTGGTCCGGACTCTATCCTAACCGCTCAGGTTTATGATACTCTGCTCTCATGCCAACCGTCTTGCGATTGGGGAGTTTGCGAGTCGTTATCTACCCCAACGATCACCGGCCGGCGCACGTTCACGTCATCGGGCAGGGAAATAGCGCCATTTTCAACTTGAATTGTCCGGCTGGCCAACTGAGATTGCGGGTAAATTTCGGTTTTTCAGATCATCAGTTACACGACGTTCAAGCGAAGTTGCTGGATCACATCGCCCAACTTTGCAGGGCATGGGAGGAAAACCATGGACGAGCATAAAGAATTCCTGGAAGCCAACCGCAGAGGGCAAGAGATGCTGGCTGCAATTCCCCATGCCCTCAGCGCTCGCTATGATCGCCGCATCGGACGCGTTGTGGTGCGCCTGAGCACTGGGTTGGAAATCTCCTTCTCGCCGCGCGATGCTCAAGGGCTGGAGACGGCTACATGGGAGCAGTTGCGGAAGATCGAGATTGACCCGCCGGGCTTCGGCCTTCACTTCCCCGCGCTGGACGCTGATTTGTACATTCCGGCGCTGTTGGAAGGGTTCTTCGGATCGAAACGATGGATGGCCGCGCGCCTGGGAGAGTTGGGCGGCAAAGCTAAGAGCGCCGCGAAGGCGCGTGCGTCACGAGCGAATGGCCGCTTGGGCGGCAGGCCAAAGAAAGTTGCTACCGCAGCCTGAGGACTGTGGACAGTTGGCAGAAAAACGCT
This sequence comes from Occallatibacter sp., assembly GCA_049522735.1. Classification (GTDB taxonomy): domain Bacteria; phylum Acidobacteriota; class Terriglobia; order Terriglobales; family Acidobacteriaceae; genus Telmatobacter. Next base: position 13,664 of record JBEKNO010000022.1, on the reverse strand, counting down.
GATTGGGATTCATGTTATCCTAAGTCCGAAAATCCAGACTTGGGGTACCAGACACACTTACCATGATGAAAACGATACATAAGCCTCGTGTGGATCAATGGGTGGATCGCGCAAAGAACCATCCACTGGTTGCCGTTATCATTTTTCTAGCACTCACAGTGTTTGCGATCGCCAAGCTAGCGGATTCAGTAAAGACAATCACCGACGCCTGGAATCGATTTTCAAAGCCCACGTCGCCTGCTTCATCGTCCTCAGTTGTGCAAAGTTCATCCGGCGGCCAGAGCCCAAACATCAATTCGTCAGGCGGCGGTCCCGTTACCGTTGAGATCAAACCTGCCCCATCACAACATCCTGCGAATCCTCCGGATAAGAAGAAATGAAGCTCATCGCCATCGTCTTCGTGCTACCAACATTGTTGCTTGCACAAGCCGCATCGACCGGGAAAACCACCACACAGGTTTCCACGGGGAACTGTAGCTTCAATGTCGTGAATAGCGGCAGCGGTTCTGTCAGCGTACAGTATCATGGGTCCTGTGGCAGTGTTGACCCCAAACTCTTGGGTGCACTCCAAAAGCTGCTGAAGCAAAACCCCCAAACGATCGAGAATCTGAATGCATATCTCAAGGAAAAAACCGTTAACCTAGAGCACGCGGAAAGTCTTTTGAAAGATTTGCAAGTCGAGGCGGATCGTCAACGTCGGAGCGTTCAAGCACGAGAATTGGCAGCACAAGCGGATTCCCTAATGGATGACCAGCCGGATCTCAGTGCTTTGTTATTAATCGAATCCCTGCACCGCGATCAGTTTGTAGAGAACGACCACAATTTCCGGCGTGTTATACCGTTTTTGAGAAGATCAAATTCATGTGTTACAGCATCACCTAATAGTTCTGTTCATTGTATTACAGCATCACCCAGTAATTCTGTTTTCGTAATTAATGCTAAGAAATCCTTCGATGATGATATTATCACTGGCACTGGTGCTCCAGAAGTCTATCTATTGGACGCAGAACACCGAAAACAGTTTCAGCGACTCGAACAGAAATTAAGTGATATTCACCCGTCCAATTCATGTATGGCGGCCAGCGACAAATCCATAGAATGCTTTGAATCAAGAAATGCCTACTACGCCGCGATTAACGCCTACAACACTGAGATTACTAGTTTCAATAACAAAACAGCTTTCATAGTTGCCCTCAGCACGGATAGTAAATACGCAGCCACTGGTAGCTTCGACGGGACGATACATGTTATTGAGTTTGACACTGGTAAACAAGTAAGAGACTTCTCATATCCAAGCCCTATCAGAACGCTGGCACTGAATTCAGATGGACAATTAATGGTGGCGGAATACGGAGACGATACGTTACAAATTATTGAACCTCAAACAGGGAAGATTCTGGAGCAGTTGAAGCTCGACAGCAGCCTCGTCGGCTCGGCAGTGTTTAGTTCCGATAATCTCAATATAATACTCGTACCCTATCGAGGAAAACGTATCGAGATGCTATCAACCGCCAGCGGTAAAGTAACACTGAACATGGCATTTGATGAGGACGTGAGTGCAGCGGCGCTCGCGCCTAGTGGGCGGGAGTTGGCGGTTTCGGTTGGAGCCATTCTGAAGGTTGTAACAATTCCTTCATTGACAGAGAAGTGGCATTTATCGTATTCCACAGACATATATCGTTTCCACAGGCTCAGCATAAGTCCTGACGGGCGCTATTTAGTTATGAACGGAATTGATGGAAGTTTTCAGGTTTATGAAATGGCAAGCGGAAAGGAGATCCTTCATTCAGCCCGGCCTAGCAAAGTTGGACATCACCCCATGGGGGTTTATAGCCAATATAGATTCACATTCGGACATGTGGCTTTCAGTCCGGATGGCCATTACTTTGCAGTAGCAAATCTTGATGAATCTATTTCTATATTCGACTTGAGTCGAGGCAAAGAGATCGCTAACCTTCTCAATGAGGACATTGTTCTTATTCTACTGCCAAGCATGATTCCAAACTATTCATTAGGGAATTACACTATAACGTTTGACCAAATGCTAGCTAGTCCTCCGCGCAATGGGTTGGGGCATATAGCCGCTTTCACATTTAGCCCGGGCGTCAAGTATTTAACAGTTGCTTACAGCTACCGGGAAACTCGCGCGAAGTCTGAATCCGAGGCTTATCGTCACCACTTGGACGATAATGAGACTCTCATCACACGCTATACGGTTAATTCAGAGGACCTGATCTCCGAGGCATGCTCTCGTATCTCGCGGAATCTTACGGAGATAGAGTGGAGACAATACATAGGCAATCAACCATACCAGAAGACTTGTCCCAACCTTCCGTAATGAACCTCCTTGTTGCCGACAGGTCAACTCGCTCATTCAGTTCAACCACACACATAACTAAGTATATCTCTTACAAGGCTTACGCATAATGACGCATAGATTTTGCAAAGAATTACGCATAATGATGCATAAATTCACGAGGAATTACGCATAATGACGCATATTTCCACTCGAAAGCCCTATTTGTATTGACGCATAAGTCGCCCAAAGCGAATTCGACTCAATTTGTCCTAATACCCGTCCCGAGCATGAAAGACGATCACAGGCCGAGGCTGGGACACCCAGTTATAAACCTAACTTTGCCCAGAGGGCGTCGATGCGCGCCTTGGTGGCGCGGTCCATCTCGATCATGGCGGGCCAGGGGCGGGTGAAGCCTTCGGCCTGCCATTTTCTTGTGGCGTCGATGCCCATTTTTGACCCGTAGTTGGGCAGTCGCGCGGCGTGATCGAGCGAGTCGATGGGGCCGAGGGTGAATTCGATATCCCTGCCGGGGTCGATGTTGTTGGCCACGCGCAGGACGACCTCGGGGATGTTTTGCACGTCGCAGTCCTCGTCGACAACGATGATGATTTTGGTGAACATGGCCTGGCCGAGAGACCAGATGGCGTTCATAACCTTGCGCGCCTGGCCGGGATAACTCTTGCGGATGGAAACCAGCATCAGGTTGTGGAAGATCGCCTCCACGGGCAGATGAATGTCCACGATCTCCGGTATTGCCATTTTCATGGCGGGCAAAAAGATGCGCTCCACGGCCTTGCCCATCCAGGCGTCCTCCATGGGCGGCTTGCCCACGATGGTTGCGGCGTAGATGGGGTCCTTGCGGTGGGTGATGCAGGTGAGATGGAAGACCGGGTACTCGTCGGTCAGGGTATAAAAGCCGGTGTGATCGCCGAAGGGGCCTTCAGTGCGCAACTCATTCAGCTCCACGTAGCCTTCCAGCACGATCTCGGCGTGGGCAGGGACTTCCAGATCGACCATCTCGCACTTCACGATCTCCACCGGCTTGCCGCGCAGGAATCCGGCGATAAGAAATTCTTCGACCTCCGGCGGCGCGGGCACGACGGCGGCAAATGTCGTAGCCGGATCGGTGCCGATGGCTACGGCAACCTCGAGGCGCGAGCCTTTCAGATTGCCCATCGCCACCTGCGGCAGCCCGCCGATGGGACCGTCGGGGATAACCACCGCGCCGCCCGCCGACTCCGCCATCGCCGCAACGCGCGCTGTACTTGGATCGAATTCACTCGACTGAGCCGCAGCGTGTCGCAGCGCCTCGCGATAGTGCTCGGCGGCCACCTTCTGACGCTGCCAGTGCATGCCGGTGGTCTGGCCGTCGTAGACCTGCATCCTGTACATTCCGATATTGCGCTTGCCCGAGCGCGAGTCGCGGGTGACGACGCAGGGCAGGGTGATGAATCGGCCTCCATCGTGCGGCCAGCACTTGAGAATCGGAAACCAGTCGAGGCTGAAGTTTTCGCGCCGGATCACTTCCTTGCACCGTGCCTCTTTGGCGCTCACGGTCTTCGGGAAGGCGCTGGTCAGCGCGCCCAGTTGCGGCAGCATCTTGAGCTTGTCGAGAAAGCCCTCCGGCGCCTTCACGTTCATCAGCTCTTTGATGCGTTCGGCGATCTCATCCAGCCGCTCCACGCCAAGGGCCAGAGCCATGCGCCGCTGGCTGCCGAACTGGTTGATGAAGACCTTCTGGCCCGGATAGCCCTTCACGTTCTCAAACAGCAGCGCCGGGCCGCCGCTCTTCGACACGCGGTCGATGATCTCCGTAATTTCCAGCTCCGGCGAGACTTCTTCGCCGATGCGCCTGAGTTCGCCGGCTTTTTCGAGGGTCTTGATCCAGTCGCGCAAATCGTCGTAGGCCAAGGGGATGCTCCTCAAGCGATGATTCTTCCCCATTCATACTACGGCTTTTGGCTACGGTTCTACGGCTGAGCCCTCTGGCTGGAAGCCGGCCCAACGGAAGCCGAATCCTGCTGGCCCTTGGCCGCGAACCAGTTGTGGTCCCAGAGGTTCTGGTAGAACTCGCCGGTCATCTCCGCGGCGCGGGGGCCGAAGGTGGGCCGGCCGCCTTCGAGGAAGAAGACTGTGACCAGTCTGCGCTGGGGCGAATCGGACCAGGAGGAGAACCAGCCGAAGCGGGTTCCCTTCTCCGAGCAGGTTCCAGTCTTGCCAAAGACCGGCAGTTGCTGAAAGTTGGCGCGCAGCTTGCGCGCGGTGCCATACTCCACCGCGGCGGCCATGCCGTCCTGCAGGTCTGGAACGTACCTGGCGATATTCAGGGTGCGCTTGACCCTGGGTTCCAGCTTGGCGGCTTCTTCCGCCGTGTTAGGGTGCTGCAGATAGTAGAGAGTTCCGCCGTTGGCGATGGCGGCCACAAAGGCGCCCAGTTGCAGCGGGGTGAGCGAAACCCCCTTGCCGAAGCTGCACATGCGGCCCACGCCCCCCTCGGCAGCGGGCAGTTCTTTGTCGGGATAGACGCCCAGATGTTCGCCTTCAATCTGGTAGCCGGCCAGCTCGCCCAGGCCGAACTGGTTGGCGTAGCGGCGCACGCGCTCAAAGCCCAGCTCCCGGCCAAGTTCTTCAAAATAGAGGTTGTTGCTCTTGGCCAGCGCGTCGGTCATGTCCATGTGGAAGCCGGGCAACTGCACTGGCGTGTCGCTGGTAACCAGGCCCTCGGAGAGCGCGGCCAGGGCCACGGTCAGCTTGATCGTCGAGCAGGGCTCTGCGCCCGGCGAGAGAGCCAGCTTCTGGTTGACCATGGCCAGAATGCGCCCGTTGGAGGGATCGATGACCACGGCGGTGCCGTTCATGTCGCCCAGGGCGTCGATGGCCGCCTGTCGAACCACCGGATCCTCGCCGGCCGTCACGTCGCTGGAAAGAATGTCTCCTTGGGCATAGGAACTGGCGGTGAACCGCTCATGGTAGCGGTGGCGGCGGGACGTGAGAGTCACGCGGCGGGAGCCGGTTCTTGCCTTGCCCTTTGCGGCCGGGTACACCTGGTGGTGTGCGGGCGCTGCTTTGGGCGCCGCATGGGTTGTTGCTGAATGGGTGGTTGAAGCATGCGTTGACGCGGTATGAGTTTTCGCTGACCTGGCCGCATGCGCCGCGGCATGATGGCTGCCGGCGCGATGAGGCTCTGCCAGATGCGGTTCCGTTCGTTTAGCATGATGCAGCGTGTGCGGGGCGTCCAACGCCGCCGCGCCCATGCCGGAGCCGGCCAAAACCAGGACCGGGGCCAATCCCAATGCCACAACGCGAGACAACTTCATCCAGCCAGCATCCTCTCAACTATGGACTTCGTGCCGTACGTCTGCCCTTGGGCGGCGCACTTCCTGCTTATCGGCCCCTCCGCGGAGTACTATCGAACCGTGCCCGCGAATGGGACTAACTATGGGTTTCAATCACTTGCAAACCTATCTGTTGATTACAAACACAATATTTGGAAAAACCACACGGATGTCCGGCAATTTTCCGTCCTAAAGATTCATTTACTGGAGCTATATTGCACTATACACCCCGGCGGCCAAATGAAAATGCCACCAAAAAGCGGCAGGAATCCTAAAACCGCACGCGGCGCATGAACGTGGGCGTGTCCAGATCCCGCTGCGCCTCTTCGTCGGGCTCGGGGAAGAGCGTCGCTGCCGGTTGGGCGCCGTCCTCCTCGTCCGCAACCGGACCGCGCACCCCGCTGCCGAACTCCGAAGCATAGTCCCTGGGCAGAGGGGTATAGGCCGGCTCCTCTTGCATCTCAGCGAACTGCGGCCTCTCCGGCGCGTCTATCAGTTCCGTTTCCCGCTCAAGTTCCGTGGCAGCTTCCACGGCTGTCTTCGCGGACGGGGCAGAAACGTTGACGGTGGTGGCCACGGTGGGGGTGGTGGAGGAGAAAAAGAACGCGCTATCCGAATCTGGCGCCTCTTCTTCCTCTTCGTCCTGGCTCAGAAAGCGAGGCGGGGCGGGCGGTGGCGCTGGAGCAGGCGGGGGCGCGGCGGCGGGCTCCTCCAGCCAGTTGTCGGGCGCCACCACAGGCACTGAAACCACCGGCGTTTCTTCCACGCTCAGCATGCGCGCGCGCCGTTCCGGCATCTGCTCGCGGAAGCCCGTGGCGATCACGGTGATCTTGACCTCGTCGCCCATCTTCTCGTCCTGCACGGCCCCGAAGATGATGTTGGCGTCTTCGTGCGCGGCCGACTGGATCAGCGACGAAGCCTGGTTGACCTCGGTAAGCTTGAGCGAGCTGGAACCGGTGATGTTGATGAGGATGCCGCGCGCGCCGTCGATGGCTCCGGCCTCCAGCAGCGGCGAGGCCATGGCCGCCTGGGCGGCCTCTATGGCGCGATTGGGGCCCGTGCCGATCGCCGTGCCCATCACCGCGTAGCCCATGCCGGCCATGGTGGTCTTCACGTCGGCAAAGTCGCGGTTGATGATGCCGGGGATGGTGATGATGTCGCTGATGCCCTGCACGCCCTGGCGCAGCACGTCGTCGGCGATGCGGAAACTCTCAAAGAAGCCGGCATCCTTGGCCACCGCCAGCAGCTTCTCGTTGGGGATCACGATCATGGTGTCCACGCTCTCGATCAGCTCCTTCAGGCCGCGCTCGGCCTGCTGCAGCCGCCGCTTGCCTTCAAAGGCAAAGGGGCGCGTAACCACGGCCACGGTCAGGATGCCCAGTTCACTGGCCAGCGAGGCGATTACCGGCGCGGCGCCGGTGCCCGTGCCGCCGCCCAGGCCGGCGGTGACGAAAACCATGTCCGCGCCTTCCAGCGCCTCGATGATCTTCTCCGAGTCCTCCAGGGCGGCCTGCCGGCCCACGTCGGGGTTGGAGCCCGCGCCCAGGCCCATGGTGAGCCGGACTCCAAGCTGGAGCTTGATGGGAGCCTGCGAGAGCTTAAGCGCCTGCACGTCGGTGTTGGCGGCGATGAATTCCACGCCCTTCATCTGGGCGGCGATCATGCGGTTGACGGCGTTGCCGCCCCCTCCACCCACGCCGATCACCTTGATGCTGGCTCCGCGCGCAGGCTCCTCGTGATATTGGATGCGCATTTCGCCGGCTTCATTTTTCTGCTGTTCCATTTGGGCTCCCGCCTCCTGATCCCTAACCAACATTCCTGGCAAAAAACTGGCGCTTTGAAGGGGACGGGCTTCAGCCCGTCCGTTAAAAGCTTATTTGCTCCACGGCTTTAGCCGCTGAGGGAAAGCAAACTGCTGATAAACGTCCCTCCGGGGCTAAAGCCCGCCTTGATTCTGTTGGCTTTATGCGGGGGTTGAAACCCCCGCCTCCCTCCGGATCGGGTTTTTTCCGCTCGCCGCGGCGAGTAAAGCCCGTACCCTTCGTTCAAACCGAGTTCTTCAACAACTTCAAAAAACATGCATTGCTAATACGTGGCTGCAAAGATGGCGCGCAGCTTCGATCGAAAAGTGTTGTTTTCCGCTGCCAGGGTCACGCGCGTGCGGTGGGCATACAAGAGCATGCCGATGGCCGTGGAAAAGCTGGGATGGACCAGTTCTCCGGGCATGTGCGAGAGCCGCACCGGCATCCCCATCCGCGCCGGAACCCGCAACTGGTTCTCGGTTACGTCCAGCATACCGGGCAGCATGGCGCCGCCGCCGGTGAGCACGCACCCGGCGCGCAACGCCTTTTCCACTGCGCCCTCCTGTTCCACCCCTCCCTGGCGCAGGCTTTCCTTCACAAAATAAAGAAGTTCGCGAGCCCGCGGCTCCAGGATCTCCGCAATGGTGCGCAACGGCAGGGTGGCTGCGGCGCCCGGCCCGGGGTTGGCCATCTCAATGGCCGCCTCCTGGGGCACGGCCGTCACCACGGCATTGCCGTACTGGCGCTTCAGTTCTTCGGCCTGGGCCACCGGCATCTGCAGGCCCACCGCCAGATCGTTGGTAAAGTGCGCCCCGCCGATGGGAACTGACCCGGTATAAGCCACGGCGCCTTCGGAAATAACCACCAGGTTGCTGGAGTGAGCGCCGATGTCCAGCAGGCACACGCCCAGTTCCCGCTCGTCGGCCAGGAGCGTGGCCTCGGCGGCTGCAATCGACTCCAGCACCGCCTCGGTCACTTGAAGTCCCGCCCGGTTAGCGCAGGTGACCGTGCTTTGCAGAGCGCTGCCGGAGCAGGTGGCGATGTGCAGGTCCACCTCCATGCGCACGCCCACCATGCCCACGGGGTCGAAGATGCCCTCCTGGCCGTCGAGGATAAACTGGCGGTTCAGCAGGTGCAGAATCTCCCGATCCGGAGGCCGCTCCACGTTGCGCGCACGCTCCACGGCGGTGCGCACGTCCTCGCGGTAAACCTCCCTGGGGCGATTGCCCAGTTCGAATCCGCCGCTGGTGTTGACCCCGCGAATATGCGGCCCGCCTACGCCCACCACGCACTCGTCGATATTGGCGCGCGCCACCCGCTCGGCACGCTCGCTGGCCGCCTTTACCGCCCTGGCCGCCGGGGCAAGGTCGCTGATCAGCCCCTTGCGCATCCCGGCAGACTCCGCCACGCCGTGCCCGCGATAGCGCAGCGAACCTTCGTTCAGGTCCGCCGCCAGCACGCGCGTCCATGCGCTGCCCATGTCCAGCACCACGATCAGGTTGTCCTGTCTCTGGCTCATGGCGCTCACTGGCCCTCTGCCGCGGCCGGGCGGGTCGGGACGGCAGGCTTCCGCGGGCTCCTGTTCAGCGCGGCTTTTTGGGCCTGCGCGCGCTTCCTGTCCCTGGCTGTCTTGTCCTTGGCAGCGGCGGTCTTCGGCCTGGATGTTGCCTTCGCGCCCGTCTTCAGTTTCTTCGCCTTGACTGCCGGTTTGGCAGGCGCCGGCTTGCCTGATCCTGCATCGGTGGACGGGCTCGCATTCGGCCTGGCCTGGGCATCCACTGCCGGCGGTTTGCCGCCCTCCGTGCCCGTCGCGGCCTGATCGCCCACCGTGGCTTCGTCGGCATTGGCGCCGGGGGTCATCTCCAGCACCACCTGCTGGTCGTAGCGCAAATCCACCGCCGCCAGCTTGGGATACTGCTGCCGCCACTCCGCGATGTGCGCCTTGTAGCGCTGGTAGCGCTCCAGAAAGCGGTCCTCGCCAAAATGAGCCAGAATGTCTGCGCCCTGCTCCGGCATCAGCACCCGCGCATCTTCGGAATTGGTCAGGTCGATCTCGGAAATCTGCTCGGAGAGGTGCTGGTTATTGGCGTCCAGCTCCGCCAGCATGCGCTCATAGACCGCCATCCGCGTCTTGCGCAACGTTAGCGGGTCGCGGGCCTCGATGCCCGTCACCACCGGGAAGGAGTAGTGGTGCTGGGCCATGGCGGCCGCAGGCATAGTCAGCAGAACCCCGCTCGCGTCCACCAGGCCGATTTGCTGGCCCAGCCGCACAAAGGCCACCGGTTGCCGCTCCACCACTGCGACGCGGATCTGGTCCGGGAGCAGCCGCATCACCGTGGCACGCTCCACCCAGGGAATCTCTTCCAGTTGCCTGCGCCGCTCGCTGATAGGAACAAAGAAGATGTTGCGCCCGATGTCCTCGCCGAAGACCGGCATTATCTGGGCGCGGCTCACTTTGGTCAGCCCGTTGGCCTCGATGTTGCCGCTCCCGGCGATGCGAAAGCGCGCGTCGCGTTCGAGATAGGTCTTGAGAAAAAAGACGCCCGTAGCCAGCCCGCCCAGAACGGCGAGCATCGCTAGCCCCAGAAAGACGCGCCCCACGGTGCTGGCCGGCCGCCACCAGAACCCTCTCGGCCCGTCGAAGCGCCCTCCGCCTGAACGCCCCCACCCGGAGCGCAAATCCTCGTCACCATCCGGGCCGGTCATCTCCAGCGGCAGGCCGGGGCCGCCCAGGCGGACGCGCCCTCCTGAAGGCACACCCTGCTCCATGCGCCGCAAGCGGGTTTCCGCGGGCGCTTCATCCTCCCATACCAGGGAACGGGTTCTGTTACTGCGTTGAGTCGTCACGCCTGAGCAAGGTCGTGAGAATCGCCAATCTCCACTATAGCCCGGGGCTTGATGGCTTTTATCCCCAGGAAATACGGGGGGAATCCATGCCGTTACGGGGTTGAATTGTGTAGAAACAGATGCCAGAACCTTGGGTCAGTTCCCCACCGGGCGTTGTCTGTGGCGCCCTCAAATTAAGGAATCCAGGACCATAGACTGTGCCTTTTTTTCTTCTAGCCACTGTTCCACAAAAGGCTGTATTGTCTTGTTTTGGGCTAATGTGACCCCTGAGCCGCGCCATTTTCATGGCGCCTGTTGATCCTCGATCATCGGATTACGGAGTTTGATGGATAGTTCGCCGGGTCAAGTGGTGGGCTTACAGGGGTGGAGATACTTCCCAGCGGCAACTAAGGCGTAACCGGGAAAAACTTGAGGCCTTCGTGCCACGCAAGTGCTCGAAGGGAATGGAGGGTTCGTGAAGCGGGTCATTCTGCTTGTTGCTGCCGTTGCATTGTGCGTGATCGTTGTATTCCTGCGCGTTCCAACCGTTCAGTTCAGCGAGAACTTCGACAACCTGAAGCCTCAGTTGTCTGTTACGTCCGCAGGGGCCTTCCATACGCTGAATGGAACCAATGTAGACATTGTTGGCGGCAGCTTGTTTGGATCCCTATGCTCGGCGCCCGAATCCGGCAACTGCATTGACATGGGTGGAACCGGCGGCAATCCACAAGGCACATTGCAGTCAACCAATCCCATCACCTTGAAGCCAGGAGTAAAATACTATCTCAGTTTTGACCTCATCGGCTCGCAGCGCGGGAATACTACCTCGACGATTGTGACGTTTGGTCCGTACAACCAAAGCTTCACCCTCGCCAGCGGCGACAATAAGAGCGGCATCGTCGCAAATGCCCTGGTGACGGTAAGCGCGCCTGAGTCTGCTTACCTGACATTCGCGAACAACAATAACACCGAAGAAGGCGCGCTGCTCGATAACGTACGCGTTTCCAGTGTCCGCGAGGGCGGCACAGTTCTGATGTACCTGCTGCTGGCCATCGCCGTTTGTTGCGTTGTTTTGTTCTTCATCCGTTAAAGCGGACTTCGGAAGCGAGCATCGGAAGATTCTTTTTTCAGACCGCCTCCAACGCCGCCAGAATCTGCGGGGCCAGTTGGCTCACGTTGCCCGCGCCGAGGGTCAGGATCAGGTCGCCTTCGCGGGCGACGGTCGAAACCGCGGCAACCGCGGCGGGAAAATCCGGGGCAAACTGCACCTGCGGTCCCTCGATCCGGCTTGCCAGCCGCTCCGCCGTCAAGCCGGGAATGGGTTCTTCGCTGGCTGCATAGATGGGCAGCACGATCACGCTGTCCGCGTCTCTGAAAGCGCCGCCGAACTCCTCCATAAGATCAAGGGTCCGGGAGTACCGGTGGGGCTGGAAGACGACGTGGATGCGCCGGAAGCCGCATTCGCGGGCGGCGGCCAGGGTGGAGCGAATCTCCGTGGGATGGTGGCCATAGTCGTCCACCACGGTTATGCCGCGCGCCTGCCCGCGCTGCTGGAAGCGCCGGTCCACGCCGCGAAAGTGGTTGAGCCCCTCGGCGATCTTGCCGGCGGGAACTTCAAGCTGGCGGGCGATGGCCACCGCGGCCGTGGCGTTGAGCACGTTGTGGCGTCCTGGCACGTGCAATTCAAATGGCCCCAGCGGTCCCTCCGCCGTGTTGACCAGGAAGCGCGCGAAGCGCCCTTGCCCGGCCTCAAGAAATTGCAGGCGAAAGTCGGCCTCCGCCGCCACTCCATAGGTAAAGACGCGCCGCCGGGCGCGGGGCAGAATCGCCGCAAGGGGTGGATTGTCCAGGCAGGCGGTCACCGCCCCGTAAAACGGCACCCTGTCCATGAAGGCCAGAAAGGCCTGCTCCACGTCGGCCATGTCGTGGTAGCAGTCCATGTGCTCGCGGTCCAGGTTGGTGACCACGGCCAGGATGGGCGAGAGCTTCAGAAAGGAGCGGTCGCTCTCGTCGGCCTCGGCCACTAAATAGTGCGTCGTCCCCAGGCGGGCGTTGGAGCCCAGAGCGTCCACGCGGCCGCCCACCACCACCGTGGGGTCCAGGCCGCCGGCAGTGAGCACCGCGGCCACCATCGACGTGGTGGTGGTCTTGCCGTGCATGCCGGCGATGGCGATGCCGTACTTCAGGCGCATCAGCTCGGCCAGCATCTCCGCGCGCTGGATGACGGGAATCTTGCGCGCGTGCGCCTCCACCACCTCGGGATTGCCGGGGCCGATCGCCGAGCTGGTAACCACCACCGTGGCCCCGGCCACGTTTGCGGCATCATGGCCTTCATAAATAGTGGCGCCCAGTTGGGCCAGCCGGTCGGTTACCGGCCCGCGGCGCAGATCCGAGCCCGAGACCTTCATCTCCAGGCTGAGCAGAATCTCCGCAATGCCGCTCATGCCGATGCCGCCTATACCGATGAAGTGCGCGTGCTGGCTGGTGGTGAACATGGAAGATGAAACTCCACTGTACCATTGGCGCGGGCAGATCGGAGAATGACGCGCAGATTCTGCAATATACCCCGTTTTCTTGTGATCCTGGCGGCATTTTCCCGCGTCTAAAAGGTTAGCCGGCAGAACCCATGGTCGGCTTTGGCGCGGAAAGCCCTTGCCCTTTTCCCCGCCGGTGGGCGATTCTTTTAAAAAAGACCGCAACTAAACTTCGGAAATGCTGTTTGAGAGATCAGAGGCCGGCAGGGTGAGACCCAAAAGCCGGTAGGTGCTGAGAACGGAGGTCGCCTCCGGTTCCCAGGTCCGGAACGAGCAGGACGGGGCAGCACAAGGAGGATGTCATGCGGAGCTTGCGACTGGTTCTGGTAGCGATGTTTCTGGCTTTGCCGTTTGCGGCAACGGCCCAAGTGGATATGGGTGTGGGAGTCGGCCCTGAGGTCGTTGCTCCTCCCCTTGATTACGGTCCCCCGGTGTGCGAGTGGGGCTACTACGCTTATTACCCCTATGCCTGCGCCCCCTACGGCTATTACGGGCCGCAGTGGTTCTACGGCGGCTACTTCATCGGCGTCGGGCCGTGGTACGGCTGGGGCTGGGGTCACGGTTGGGGTCACGGTTGGGGTCGCGGCGGCTACGGCTGGGGTCGCGGCGGATATGGTGGTCGCGGCGGATATGGTGGTCGCGGCGGCTACGGCGGCCACAATGGATATGCGGGACGCGGAACTTACGGCGGCACGGGACATGGCTATGCCGGCGGAACACGCGGTTATAGCGGCGGGGCTCGCGGTGGGGCTCGCGGTTACAGCGGCGGGGCTCGTGGATATAGCGGCGGGGCTCGCGGTGGGTCTCGCGGTTACAGCGGCGGGGCTCGTGGATATAGCGGCGGGGCTCGCGGCGGATTCAGCGGCGG
>JBEKNO010000021.1:0-20619 GCA_049522735.1 Occallatibacter sp. | reverse complement strand
CGTCCGGCGCATGGGCACAGCAAAGCGCGCCGCCAGCATCTGATCAAAAGAGGGTCGCCGTCATCAAACAGCAAGCAGCCAATGGCGACGGTGTTTCCTTTTCTTCCAAAATCCCCCTGACAAGTGGCCAAAATTGCTTCATCACTTTGGCCAGCAAGAGAAAGATCGTGTCTTCTTTTGTATCGGATTCGGCGCAGAGGTGTGTAATCAACTCCCTGCTAAAGCCGCGAAATCGTTTGGCAAATTTCTTTACTTCTATATCCTTGGAGGAAACCATGTCAGCCTTCCGTGCCCTTCCCGATTGAGGCTTGCAGGAAGGGCGGACGGGAAGGCGTCCGCCCGTTCGCCGTTGGTGATCGGCCAGCAGCTATCCGGCTGTCAAAATTTTACCGCGAAAACATACGGCGGGTAGGCGACTGCATTTGCGCAATGGCGTACCATTTGTAGAAGATCAATTCAACTGCTGCAAATGCTGCGCGCTAGGGGAGCGCGGAAAGAGTGACACCATGAAATCTCAATACTGCCGTTGGATGATTGTTTCGGCCCTAATCATTACAGCGTCCGGCGCATGGGCACAGCAAAGCGCGCCGCCAGCATCTGATCAAAAGAGGGTCGCCGTCATCAAACAGCAAGCAGCCAATGGCGACGCTACGGCGCAATACGTCCTGGCGGCGATGTACGGCAGCGGGACGGGTGTGCCCCAGGACCGCGCTCAAGCGGCGACTTGGTTTCGCAAGGCGGCTGAGCAGGGCGATGCCTCGGCGCAAGAGAGACTTGGGTATTTGTACGAATACGGCAAAGGTGTGTCACAGGACTACGCTCAATCGGCAGCTTGGTACCGCAAGGCCGCTGAGCAAGGTGATGCCGACTCACAGTTCTTTCTCGGCTCTCTTTACTATAGCGGCCACGGCGTGCCCCAAGACTACGCTCAGGCAGCGCTCTGGTATCGCAAGGCTGCCGATCAGGGAGATGCGGGCGCGCAGGCCACCCTCGGGGACTTGTACCAAATAGGCGACGGTGTGCCCCAGGACTATGCTCAAGCCGCTCTCTGGTATCGCAAGGCTGCTGAACAGGGCGACGCTTCCGCGCAGAAGAGCCTTGGGGATTTGTACAGGGACGGGGAGGGTGTGCCCCAGGACCACGCTAAAGCCGCAACTTGGTATCGTCAAGCCGCAACCTGGTATCGCAAGGCTGCTGAAAAGGGAGACGTTTACGCGCAGAAGATTCTTGGGGATTTGTATAGCAGCGGGACGGGTGTGCCAGGGGACGACGCCCAAGCCGTGTTCTGGTATCGCAAGGCTGCCGATCAGGGAGACGCTCGCGCGCAGAAGGTGCTTGGGTATCTGTACAGGGACGGGGAGGGTGTGCCCCAGGACAACGCCCAATCCGTGTTTTGGTTTCGCAAGGCGGCTGAACAGGGAGACAATACCGCGCAATGGACACTCGGGCGTTTGTACGATAAAGGCCAAAGTGTTCCTCAAGACTACGCGGAGGCCTATTTTTGGCTTAATCTCGCGGCTGCTGGCACGCTGGGGGAAATCGCTGCCGAGGAGCGAGATGATGTCGCGTCACACATGACTCCCGCCGATCTATCCCGCGAACAGGAACGAGCGCGGAAGTGGTTCGAGGCGCATCAGGCGAAGCCAAAATGAAGGAAATGGCGTTAGGCCAGCGAAGTCGCTGAAGCTTTTTGTAGTTTGAAATCAGGGATAGATGCAAGCGCCCGCAACTGGATCGCATCGTAAATATCTGCTTTACTTGTCTGAAAATATCGAATGCGATAAAAACTGGTTTACGCTACCGCAATTTCGACGACGCGGCTGTCTTCGTTACGCGACAATTCTTCCGCTGCCTCGACATATTCGCGAATGGCGACCTGAATGTTGGCGAGAGCCTCTTCTTCGGTTGCTCCCTGTGACCAGCAGCCGGGCAAGCCGGGGCACGACACGCTGTAACCTTCCTCGGAGTGGTGAAGAACTACTCGGTAGCTTGCCATAGAAGTTATGGTACACCCAACTTCAATCCAATTGATTCAATCTGCTCAAAAATCAATGCGCGGCGGCTCCAGCGCGATCAGGTATTCTTGCCGTTATGCGCTTGCCGGCAAGGGATCAGGAACTGGTGCAGATCATGGATGCTTCGCTTGCTGAGGCTGCGCGGCGGGCGGGCGAGTGGCTGGTCTGCCGGCTGGGGTGTACGCAGTGCTGTTATGGGGCTTTTGCGATCAATTCGCTTGACGCTCTGCGGCTCAGCGCCGGGATGGAAGCATTGCGGAGCGCGGAGCCGGCGCTGGCTTTGGAGATCGAGCGGCGTGCTCGGGCATGGATCGCCGAATTCAGCGCGGAGTTTCCAGGCGACGCGGAGACGGGCCAGCTCGGCGATTCAGATGCGGAGCGCGAGCGTTTCGAGGAATTCGCAAACGAGGCGGCTTGTCCGGCGCTCGACCCGGCAACCGGCCGGTGCGATGTCTACCCGTGGAGGCCGATGACCTGCCGCGTCTTCGGTCCGCCAGTACGCATGCAAGCCGAAACGGAAGAAGCCGTGGCGCTGGGCCATTGCGAACTGTGCTTTGCGGGGGCGAGCCAGAGTGAGGTTGCCTCATGCGAGATGGCGCTTCCGCACGAGCTGGAGGCTGAGTTGCTTGAGGAGGCTGGGACGAAGGGCGAGACAGTGGTAGCGTATGCGCTGCTCGGGGCGAGAGCGCCGTGTTGAGGGTCAAATTTACAGGTTTTTTCGTCAGGTCGCGGTCACGGTGCTCAAGACAAGCGAGGGCAGGGAGTGCTCCCCGCCCTCATTTGCGTAGCTAAATTCCGTCGTACCAGGCTTCGAGGTTATAGCGGCTGTACGTCAGCAGCCTGCCATCCCTTGGGGCCCTTGACCACGTTGAATTGCACGGCTTGACCTTCTTGCAAACTCTTGAAACCGTCGGAGCTGATTGCAGAGTAATGCACGAAGACATCTTCGCCGCTCTGACGCGAGATGAAGCCGAAGCCCTTCGCGTCATTAAACCACTTCACAGTACCTTGTTCCATTTCGTTCGTGTTTCCTGAATTGAATTGCGCTGGGTGAATCGGAGCGGCCACTGGCAGAATCTTGCTCTGTTGGGCGAGTGCTGCTTGCGCCCGGTTCAGTTCTAACGCTGATGCTAGTTTACCATTTTGCTCACAAATATATGCAGCTCTTTAGCCTTTGCTTACAAGTTTCAATTGCAATCATAGCCCGTTGAGTACTTTCCGGGAATCGCTGGATCAAAATGGGAAAAAATAAGATCGGCACTTTGCCGCTGTTCGTTCTGAGCGATTTTTGCGTGGAAGCTGGGCCAGGAGGGCGCTCAGGCGCGACCCGCGAACTCCCCGGTTTCGGTGTATACCTTCACCTTTTCTCCCTCTTGAATGTAAAGCGGCGCCTTGATTTCCAGGCCGGTTTCAAGACGGGCCAGCTTGGTTACGTTGCCGCTGGTGTCGCCGCGCGCGCCGGGTTCGGTGTAGGCAACCTGCAGCTCCACCTGGAGCGGCAACTGCAGGCCGATGGGGTTGCCGTTGAACTTGTGTAGCTGGATAATGGCGCCCTCAACCAGAAACTCCAAAGCATTGCCGATCTTTTCGCTGGAGAGGGTATGGGTATCAAAACTCTCCTGATCGAGAAAGTGCGAACCTTCGCCGTCGCTGTAGAGGTAGGATGCCTCGACCGTCTCCAGGTCCGGCTCCTTGAACTTGTCGCTGGCCTTGAAGGTCTTGTCAAAGACGGCGCGGGTGAGCAGGTTGCGCATCTTGAGGCGGACCAGGGTCTGGCCGCCGCGAGCGGTGGGGGTTGAAACCTCCGCTTCCAGGCAGTAGAACGGGGTATTTTCAAACTCGAAAAACATCTTCCGCTTTACGTTAATGGCATCGATCAGTGCGGCCATGGATTCCTCAAGGACAGGCTCGGAAGCGGAAAGTTCCACTGGGAACTTATCCGGCTCCCGGTCAATTATAGGGTGAAGCGCGCATCCCGCCGTCGCCTGCGCCAGGGAAAGAAGCGCACAGGCGGATTCCAGGCTTGCCACTTCGACGGTCCAGTGGCGATACTACCTGTAGTCCCTCTTGCGGACGTCATCTCTTCCTCAGCGAGAATTGCCTTGGCGCGTGAACTCTTTACAGCACGTCTTGATCGAAAAGACTGCATCTCCGAATTGTCGCAGTGCTATCACTTTGTGTTCGTCCTGGACGAGCTTGAGAGCTTTCCCTATGCCTCCGGCCAGTTCGTCTCCGCCGTGGCCGAGGACGCGAAGGGCAAGATGCAGACCCGCGCCTACTCGATGGCGTCGGCGGCCAACGGCAACCGCTTCGAGCTGTGCGTGAACCGGGTGGAGGAAGGTTTCTTTTCCAATCACCTGGCCGACCTGCCCGACTTGCCCATCGGCTCGACGCTCCAGATACACGGGCCGCACGGGCACTTTGTGCTGCAACAGCCAATCACCGACTCCATTCTGATCGCAACCGGCACCGGAATTGCGCCCATGCGGAGCTATACGCAGTGGCTCTTTCCCCAGAACGGTCCCGACCGCAGCGAGGGCAAGGATATCTGGCTGGTCTACGGCACCCGGTATGAGAGCGATATTTACTACAAAGACGAGTTCGAGGCGCTGGAGAGGCGTAAGCCGAACTTCCACTATCTGCCCACGTTGAGCCGCGCCCAGGAGAGCTGGAGCGGCCTGCGCGGCTATGTGCAGGAGCATGTGGCCCGGATCGTGGAGGAGCGCGCCGCGCGGCTGGGCCTGCCGCTGCCGCAGCCCGCGCCCGATGCATCAATCCCCGCAGCCGAATTAAAATTCGACATCTACGCTTACGTCTGCGGATTGAACAACATGGTCTCAAGCGTGCGCGAACGGCTGGCCGGCTTCGGCTGGCATCGCAAGCAGATCGTCTTCGAACGCTACGACTGAAGCGCTGTTCAACAGCCAGCTTTCAGTGAGGGTGCGGGCTTTAGCCAGCACAAAAATGCAATAGAATCAACCTGAGCTTTATCCCCCGAGGGAATTTCCCTGCATAAGGTTGCAATTTCCAAGAAGCAGAGGCCAGGTGATCCGTTTGAAGAGATCTCTATCCGTACTTCTCGCAGTTTTATCTCTATCTTCCGCCTCTCTCATTTTTGCCCAGAAGAGTGCGGACCAGACGCCCGAATGCAATCCCGGAAGGCCAACCGTCTCCACGCCGGCAACGCTCACCCCGGCCGGCTATCTTCAATTTGAAAACGGCGGGATCTATGCCTCCGGTATCGGGGAGTTCGCCAGCCAGTTTGGTGCCAACCAGGTTACCCGGCTGGCGGTGAACTCGCGATTCCAGTTTCTGGCTCTCTCTGAACCCGTTGCGCGCAGCAAGGACGCATCTGGGCACGGCAGTTTCGATGCCGGCGGGGTCTCCGCTGGCATTCAGAGCGTTCTCAAGCACGGCGAGGGAATGCGCCCCACCGTCTCTGCCAGCTATATCCGCCTGCTCTACGCAGGCACCGCGCCGGATATTGATATTGGTACGGCCCAGAACAGCGCCATTCTGCTCGTCAGTATGGATATGGCCGGCTTTCACTTCGACGTCAATGGACTCGCTTCCGAGCAGAAGGAAGCGGCCCTGCGCCGCGCCCAGTTCGGAGAGACGCTTTCCATCTCTCATCCCCTTGGCAAGGTGACCATCTCCGGTGAATTATGGCACTTCTCCCAGCCGCTTACCCGCGGCAATGCGATTGGAAATCTATGGGCTGCGTCCTATCAACTCCGCAAGAATCTGGTTGCGGATGCAGGGGTTGAGCATGGTCTTACAAGCACTTCTACACAGTGGGAGGGCTTTGCCGGATTTACCTACCTGCTGCCACACCGGCTGTGGCGAGCGCGTTGAAGTTCGTGAAAACAGTCTGTCGAGAGTGGTGAACTCCTACAAATTGAACAGCTCCCGCAGCCGCCTGGTCTGCGCGCGGCTGACGGGGATCTCGGTGTGCTGCTTGTCGTTCATGCGCAACTGGTAGCTGGACTTGAACCACGGCACCACCTCGCGGATGTGGTTGATGTTGACCACAAAGCCGCGATGGGCGCGCCAGAAGAGCGCCGGGTCAAGCAATTCCAGCAACTCCTCGAGAGTGCGGCACTTGGAGCAGCCCTCAAAGGTCTGGGTAACGACGCGAATTACGCCCTCCTCGATGGCCGCGTAGCAGATCTCCGCCTGGTCGACCAGGAGCAGGCGGCTCTGCGCCTGCACAATGAGCCTGGCCGGCTGGGGAGTGCGCGAGGCGCCCTGTGGACGGTTGAGCAGGCGCAGCAAGGCATCGAGCTGGGACTCAATAGGGGAATCGGGCAGCGCGCCAGCCCCTGCGATGCGGCCCCTGACCCGCTCCACGGCCTGCTGGACGCGGGTGCGGTCAAAGGGCTTGAGCAGGTAGTCGACGGCGTTCACGTCAAAAGCGCGCACGGCGTACTGGTCATAGGCCGTGGCAAAGACGATCTGGGGCAGCGGCTCGGCATTCTTGCCGGGCTCCGAAGCGGCTTTTGACCTGGCGCGCTCCATCAGCCTCTGGATGACGGCAAAGCCGTCCATCCCCGGCATCTGCACATCCAGGAAGACCAGGTCGGGATGGTGTTCTTCGATCAGGTCCACGGCCTCGATGCCGTTGGTACCCTGCGCCACTACATCCACGCCTCCCACAGAGTCCAGCAGGTACTTGAGCTCGTCGCGGGCCAGTTGTTCGTCGTCGATGATGAGCGCGGAGATAGTCATGCGAACCGGAAGTACGATTGTAGGTAGGGAACCTGGCCGGGTCAATCGGGGCAGGAGCCGGATGGAGCGGATCAAGCCCGGTCCAATGCCGAAAGCGATCCGGTTTACTCGGCCAGCGTGCGCAGGCGCGCCGGCATTCGATCCCGGGCCAACTCATGGCCGCATTGAGTACAGTACTGATCGGTGGCGCGCACGGTGCGGAAACAGGTGCCGCAACTAGCCGCGAGCCGGTAGTTGCACTGCGGGCAGAAGTGGAAGTCGCCCTGCACGTGCGTGGTGCAGGCCGGGCAACGCGAGACTTGGGGCTGGCGCAGCAGGAAGTAAAGCACGGCGCCAATGCCGCCCGGCATCACGAAGCAGATCAGCATCCAGAAGCGCGCGCTCATGGCGCGCCGCGGTGCGTCCTTGCTGACGTAACCAACCATCAGGAAGTAGATCGCGGCCAGCAGTCCCCAGGAGAAGTTCAGGTAGATGCGGAGTGCAAGGGGCGGCACATGGCGCTGCTGAGTGGGCAAAATCAGCCAGAAGTAGTACTCCACCAGTACAAAGGCCGCGGTGGCTGCCACGATGGACCACACCGGAATCAGGCGCGCGTCTTCATTGGCGGTGATGGCTTGTGGACCGCGCATAAGGCAATCCCTCCCAGGGAGGATCTTTCATGAGGTTAAACACAGCTTAACCTGTATTTAGATCGACGGGAAGAAGAATGCGGAAGTTGCACAGCTTTGCGCGGCGATGGCGTTTTGTCAGGAGCCCG
Organism: Occallatibacter sp.; assembly: GCA_049522735.1. Taxonomy (GTDB): domain Bacteria; phylum Acidobacteriota; class Terriglobia; order Terriglobales; family Acidobacteriaceae; genus Telmatobacter. The sequence continues at coordinate 13,119 of JBEKNO010000021.1, read as the reverse complement.
GCCTCAGGACTTGCGCCGCAACCAGCCGGCCAGCAGCGTCGAGGCCAGCAGGGCCGCGCTGAGGAAGGATATCCACACACTAAGCTGGCTCATCAGGCTGGTCAGGTGCTCTTCCTCAATCAAAGTGTCCGCAATCCACCAGACCAGCGGACCCAGCACAAGAAAAATCACCAATGTGGCCGCCAGGGCCACGGAGCGGACCCGCTTGCGTCCGGCTTCCTGTTCCCGCATTACACCCAGAGAGGCGTTTACCACGCGACAGGTGCGATGAGCCACGGCGCATTCCCGGTCAGCGTGGTGCCCGGCCAGAGCCGAGAGCAGATCGCGGTCCTCGCCGGTGCCTGCTTTTGCGTTGCAGGCCCGGTCCTCAACCGGCACGGCGGCCTTCACACCGCCCCCTGAGAGCGCGGACGGGTGTGTTCCAGCCTTGGCTTGATCGCGGCCAACCCCCTGTAAAGTCTTGACTTTACAGTGGAAAGCGGGGCCCGCGTCACCTGGGCAATCTCTTCCAGCGACAACTCCTCGTGAAAACGGAGCACCAGCACCTCGCGATGAATGGTATCCAACTGGAGCAGCGCCGCCGCAATCCGTTCCCGGTCTTCAAGGTTGGAAAAGCGATCGAAGGGAGTGGGCTCACCATCGGCAATCTCGAAGCTCATGGGCCGGTCATCGTCCCCGGAGCCCTCAAACAGTTCGTCCAGGCTTGCCATGGTCCGCTTGCGGCGCTGGTCGATGACCATGTTGCGGGCGATGGTAAAGAGCCAGGTGTCAAACCGCGACTGGCCGTTGAACTGGGCGCCGCGCACCAGCACCCGCATCCAGACCTCCTGGAAGAGATCCTCGGCCATATCGCGGTTGCTGGTCAAATAGAGCAGGTAGCGCAACAGCCGGTGCTGGTAGCGGATGATCAGTTCGTCCAGCAGACCGGCATCCTGGCGCTTGAGCCCCGCGGATATGGCGAGACTTTCCTGCCGTACCTGCTCCTGAACCGCGGTGGCGGAACCTGGTGCGAAAAAAGGGCGAATGGACGCGGTGGCACTCATCTTATTCAATTAGACACCAGACAGACGCCAAAGTTGGCCCCAACGCTGAGAAATGGGTTTAGCTCGATCATCCCAGCCCCACGGCAACCATGCGGCAGGAGGACTGCGAAAGGAATACTCAATTGACGGCGCGGGAGCCTTTTTTGGCCACGCGCAGGGCATCTTCGACGGCCTTTGCGGCGCGGCGCTCCCGTGCCTCAGCGCTCTGATAGTAGTGGATAGCCAGCAGATGATTGCGCCTCTGCACCGGCGTCATGGCGTCCCAGCCGTTGCGCGCCTGGGGCTGGCGCAGGAAAGCCGCATGAAGAATGGGCGGCAGTTCGATCTCGCCCTCCAGGGTGAGCAGCAGTCGCTCGGCCATTCTTTCGGCACACTGCCGGTGCGCGACGGCGCTCTTGGGCTCGCTGACCCAATCGCCGATTTCCCTGCGCATGGAGTAGCTGAGTTTATCGAACCAGCGGCGCAGGCGGCGGTCGCCTTTGAGCGCGCTAACCAGCTCCGGCGGGAGTGTTGCCGCGCGTTCCTCTAGGTCCGGCTGGAGGCAAATCCGCGCCAGGGAGCCGACTTTGGCCTTGGCGCCCGCCTGCATCTTCTTGTTGACCAGCAAAAAGTGCCCTTCGCTGCGCGAATAAGGGAAGAGCGAAGTGCGAAAGGCAAATCCGTCGATCTCGCCGCGCACGCGCAAGCCGCGCCGCACCGGCCATGCTTTGGCAACGTCGAATAGAATGCGCGCAATCACCCAGCCTAGCCCCGTCCGGAGCGGCTCGAGCACCGCGGTAAAGGATTTCAAGGTGGAGAAGCTCATGGTTCTCTTTCATCACGTCTGGTTGGCAGGGTTGCTCCACAGAGTCGCAATACAACAACCGGTCGAGTGCCGGGAGACAGCAATTGCAGTAAAGAATACTCGATCTGAGCCAAGAAAATTGCCACGAGTGGTGCCAATAGTGATACCATCGCAGCAATGGCGACTTCGAAGAAGATTCTCGAAGCAATGCGGCGCACGCCCAGGAATGTACGATTCGCCGACCTGTTCGAGGTTTGTGTGGAGTACTTTGGCGAACCGCGGCAACGCGGAACCAGTCACGCGGTTTTCAAGACTTCATGGCCTGGCGATCCGCGCGTGAATATCCAGAACGACAAGGGCAAGGCCAAGGCTTATCAGGTCCGGCAAGTCCTTATCGCGATCGACAAACTCAAAACACCAGGAGTAATTGAGGATGAAGCCCACACTTAGACTTAAAAGAAACCCCAGGCGCGATCAGTACACCTACCGTGTCACCTGGTCTGCTGAAGATGGAGAACACGTCGGCCTCTGTGCCGAATTTCCCTCGCTCTCCTGGCTCGCATCCACTCCGGAGACCGCGCTCACCGGTATTCGCAAAATTGTACGAGCAGCAGTAAAGGACATGGAAGCTGCCGGCGAACCGGCTCCCGTTCCGTTGGCCGTAAAGCGCTATAGCGGCGCATTCCGCGTGCGCATCCCTCCAGACGTGCATCGTTCGCTGGCCGTGCAAGCCGCCGAGCAAGGCGTAAGCCTGAACCGGCTGGCCAGCGCTAAGCTGTCGTCGTAGGCCGAGCGGCATCTACACTATCTCTTATGGAAGTTTTATATGGGCTGCATCCGGTGGAGGAGGCGCTCAAAGCCGGGAAGCGGCGCTTTGACCACGTGCTTGTGGCCCGGGAGCGGCACGACGAGCGGCTGGAACGGCTGGTGGCCGCGTGCCGCCAGGCCGGCGTGCGGGTTCGCCAGGAGCCCAGGGAAGAGTTGACGCTGCTGGCCCAGACCGCGGCGCACCAGGGCGTGGTGGCCATGGTCCGCCCGCAGGAGTTTCTTTCCATCGAGGATCTGTTCGAGCCGGATCCGGTTAGGGCAGGGGCCGGCGCCGCACGGCTGGTGCTGGCTCTGGACGGCATCGAGGATCCGCAAAACCTGGGCGCGCTGTTGCGCGTGGCCGACGGCGCCGGGGTGGATGGGGTGGTGCTGACGGAACGGCGGTCGGCGCCTTTGAGCGCGGTGGCCGTGAAAGCCAGCGCCGGCGCGGCCGAGCACCTGCGCATTGCGCGCGTGGTAAACCTGGTGAGGGCGCTGGAAGAACTCAAAGGCCGGAATCTGTGGATTGTCGGACTGGATGAGCGCGGCCAGACGGACTACGATCAGTTTGACCTGACGGGAGACTGCGTGATTGTGCTGGGGCGTGAAGGCGCGGGGCTGCACGAGCTGGTGCGGCGCACCTGCGACCACCTGCTGCGGATTCCCATGGCCGGCGGCGTCAGTTCGCTCAACGTCTCGGCGGCCGGGGCTGTGGTGCTCTATGAGGCCTTCCGCCAGCGCCGCAGCGCCGCGCGACGCGCCGAAGGCGCAGTTGGCCCCACCGCAGGTGGCGCGCAAAAACCACGGAAACAGAAAGGCCTGGGCTCATGAAGTTATCACTTGCCGGGATCGTGGCCATGGCTGCCCTGGGCATGGCGGTTTTGCCCTCTACGGCGCAGACCACGACATTCACTCCGCCTGCCCAGGAACCAACAACTCCGCCTGACGCGCAGAATCGACAACCCGGCGGCAAGGTCATCCTTTCGCGCTCCATCGACGAGAACGGCCAGACTACCACCCAGGCCGGCCCGGTCACTACGTCACCGGCCATCAAAATGGCAAGCGAACCCTCCGCCGAGGACGCCGAGAGGCAGGCGGTTACCTTCACGGATTTCGATATGGACGTGCGGCTGCGCACCGCGGAGCAGCATATTGCGGTCCGGGCGCTGGTAACGGTGCGCAACGACGGCAAAACTCCGCTGGCACGCATCCCGCTGCAGATATCCTCTTCGCTCAACTGGGAACGGATTCGCGTGAACGGCAGGGACGTTGACCTTTCCGTGGCTACGCTCAACTCCGATGCCGACCATACGGGGCAGTTGCACGAGGCGGCGGTAGCTCTAAGCCAGCCGTTGGCGCCGGGCCAGAGCCTTCAACTCGACGTCACCTACTCCGGCACCATCGCTGCGTCGGCCCAACGGCTGCTGGTCATCGGAACGCCTGAGGATGTGGCGCTGCACTCGGACTGGGACCGGATCAGTGTTCCCTTCACAGGCCTGCGCGGCCTCGGCAACGTGGTCTGGTACCCGGTCTCCAGCGTGCCGGTGATTCTGGGCGACGGGGCGCGGCTCTTCGACGAGATGGGCGAGCACAAGCTGCGGCTGGCCGGAGCGCATTTCCGCCTGCGGCTTACCGTCGAATTTCCGCACGGCCATGCGCCCACGGTGGCCCTGATCAACGGGCACCTGGCGCCGCTGGCCGTCACCGATGCGAGCGATCTGGGCCAGGAGGTGGCCGGCGTGGCCACCGCCGAATCGGACGGCGCAGCTCTCGGCTTTGAGGCGCCGAGCCTGTTTGTGGCCATCCGCACGCCACACTCCGGCGCCAACACGATGATCTGGACGCTTCCGGAAGACGAAGCAGCCGTGCCGGCCTGGATCACGGCGGCAGCAGCGGTCACACCCTTTCTGCAGGGTTGGCTGGGGCAGCGGCCCCGCTCTCAACTCACGCTGCTTGACCTGCCCGACTCTCAAGATGCGCCCTTCGAGACCGGCGCGCTGCTGGCCACGGCCATTCGCCAGGCTAATCCGGATCAGTTGAACAACATTCTGGCCCATGCGCTCACCCATGCCTGGATGCAATCTCCACGCGCCTGGCTCAGCGAGGGAGTGGCTCATTTCATGGGCACACTGTGGGTTGAAAAACAGCGCGGACGCAGCCAGGCGCTGGGTTCGCTGGAGGCCGCGCGCGCAGCGCTGGCGCTGGCCGAGCCGGAAAGCCCCGGCCAAAGCGCGGGCCAGCCGCTGGCCGATGCCATCTCGCCCGTCTATTACCGCACCAAGGCTGCCTATGTGCTGTGGATGCTGCGGGACGTAGCCGGCGACGCTGCGCTCTCGGCCGCGCTGCGGGCCTACGACCCCGCCCAGGACTTCGGCAACGATGCCGGCCGCAGTTCGTTTGAGAAGCTGCTGGAACAGGCTGGAGCCCGCCGCGATCTCTCCTGGTTCTTTGCCGATTGGGTGGATGCGGACAAGGGCCTGCCCGACCTGAGCATCGAGGGCGTCTTTCCCACCGCTGCCCAGAGCGGCAACTGGCTGGTGGCCATCAACCTGGCCAATAGCGGCTATGCCGCCGCCGAGGTTCCGGTGACCGTGCGAACCGACTCGACTTCGGTGACCCAGCGGGTTCTGGTTCCCGCGCGCGGCAAGACCGTCCAGCGCATCCTCATCCAGGGCAAGCCGACGGAAGTGCAGGTGAACGACGGCACGGTGCCCGAGACCCAGGCCAGCGTGCACATCACCAAATTGAATGAGCCGGCAGCAAATCCGCCTGCGGCAACGCAACCGTAGGCGGTTTTGGCGTGATTCTGTGGACGGCGGAGTTTCAACATGAAGATGATCGCGGATTAAATGGTAGTCTGTTTCCGGAGAAATAAACCATGCAATTCTTCCAGATCAAAGTGACGCTCAAGAACATCAAACCGCCGGTCTGGCGCAGAATCATCGTCGCGCCGGATATCAAGCTCAACAGGCTTCACGACGTTCTACAGATCGTGATGGGTTGGACGAACTCGCATCTGCATCAGTTCGAGACTCCGCTCGGGTACATTGCAGATCCCGCCTTCGGATTGGAGGAGACGGAGAGCTCCAGGAAAGCAACTCTCAAATCCGTGCTGAGAGGGCCGCGCTCGTCCATTCGCTATGAGTACGACTTCGGGGACGGCTGGAACCACCAAATCCTGCTCGAAAAAGTGGTCGATCTGGATCAGCCCGTTCTTGCCTTTTGCCTGGGTGGAGCGCGTGCCTGCCCTCCAGAGGACTGTGGCGGACCTTGGGGATACGCCAACCTGCTTGCGATCCTCAAAGACCCAAAGCATCCTGAGCATGAAGAAATGTCCGAGTGGCTAGATTCGGGATACGTCCCTGAATCCTTCGATGTCGAGGAGGTCAATAAGCAGCTTGCCAGGCTCTCGCCTTCGCGCCAGAAGAAGGCAACCACCAGGAAAGCTGCGGGCCGAAGCGCCAAAGTGACGGGGCTTCCAGGTATTTAATGCTGGATGGGGAACCGCGGATCGAACTTTGACCTGCCTTCACAGGGCATGTCATCGCTTTACGTGGGGCATTTTGACCTTCAAATCCCGCATGACCTCATCGAAGAGACCGGATTCAAGAAGACTCTGGAAGATGACGTATGGGTCGTTTGCATCGCCTTCTTAACGCAGGGTTTGCGCTATGAAGAGAATACAAATCCGCCGCATTTGCGAGGAAACAATCCAGCATATTCTCAGCCTCCCCTTGCGCAGCCTGAAGATGTTCGAGAGCTTACCCCGCAAAGCGTAGCGCTTGTTGAGCGGGTCGTTGGGGATGATCGTCTTAACTGCCTCCTTCACCATGTTGAAGATTGTACAGTGAGCGCTTTCGTGGCGGCCGTTGGCCTCGGCCGCTTTCGCTTTCCGATACAGGTCCGCATAAACGGCCTCCGCCGAAGCCGTCATCTCAACGGTGTAAGGCAATGGGGAAGGCTGCTCCTCTTTCTCGTTTTGAGCGTCCTTGTTTCCCCTTGGCGGCATCGGCTACTCCTTCTCTAAATCGGCTTCGATCTCCGCCAGCGCGCGAACTCGTCCGGCGCGAATATCCTCAAACGCCGCCAGAAGACCATTGCGCTCCGTGTCGTTGGAAAGCATTTCAACCATGCTCAGAAGGGCGTTGAATTCCGCTCTCATCTCCTGGTACCGCTTGTAGGAAAACAGCACCGAAAGCGGAGTATCGTTTTCCTGAATGACAAGGGTGTCGTCCGTCTGCTCCCTCAATTTGGCCGCATTCAGATCGCGCAGCTTGCTCACTCCTACATATCGGATCTGAGGATCGATCTCTGGGAATGCGTATGTCGCCATCATGGTTCTCCTTCCCCATTTACCTATTATACGCATTATATCGTCAAAGATTTGCCTGCAAATTTAGATTATCTTGGCAAAGAATATAGATTCTACAGCCGATATATTGACGGCATAGCGAGCATGATGCCCGCCTCGCTACTCGCCCTTCTCAGCATTCCGCGTCCGCACCTTGAACCAGATGGGCGTGCCTTTGAAACCGAAGCTCTCGCGGATCTGGTTTTCGAGGAAGCGCTCGAAGGCGAAGTGCAGCTTGACGTCGCGGTCGGTGAACAGGACGAAGGTGGGCGGGGCTACGGCGGCCTGGGTCATATAGAAGATGCGCACGCGCTTAGCCATGGGCACCGGGGCGCGCTGAAAGTCGATGCGCTCGAGAAAACGGTTCATCTGGCCGGTGGAGACGCGCTTGCGGCGCTCGGCGGCCACGGCTTTCACCTCGTTCATCAACCGGCCCATTCCTTTGCCTTCGGGGCCCGTTCCCTCAAGCGCGGAGAGAAAGATCACCGGCGCGTAGCTCAGATACTTGAGCACCGTGCGCAGTTGCTTCTCGAAGATTTCGCGATCGGCGGGCGGCTTGCCGTCGGTGCGGCCGGTGGTAACCGCATCCCACTTGTTCACGAGAATAATGACGCTGCGGCCGCTCTCGTGGGCATAGCCGCCAATGGTGGCGTCGGCGGCGGTTACTCCTTCCGTCGCGTCGAGCACCAGCAGGGCCACGTCGGCGGCCTCCAGGTGACGCCGGGCCATCACCACGCTCATCTTTTCAGCCATCAGATGGGTCTTGCCCTTGCGGCGGATGCCGGCCGTATCCACAAAGCGGAAGCGGCTGCCTTCAAACTCGACTACCTCGTCCACCGCGTCGCGGGTGGTGCCGGGAATGGGCGATACGATGACCCGCGAGCTCCCGGTCAACGCGTTCAGCAGCGTGGACTTGCCCACGTTGGGGCGGCCGATGATGGCTACAGAAGTTTCGTGCTGCTCAAACTCGCCGTGGGTGCGGAGCTTCGCGCCTGGCGGTTCTTCTTCAGTGGCCTCGTCAGCGGCGGCTTCAGCGGCAGCCTCGGCATTCAGACCTGCCAAAGCTTCGTCCTCCGGTACTTCATCGCTGACTGGCGCTGGAATCGCCTCGGAGATGGCGTCCAGCAGGTCACCGATGCCCAGGCCGTGCTCGGAGCTGACTGCGAACACGTTGCGAATGCCCAGGCGGCGAAAGTTCTCGGCTTCGGCGGCCATGGCGTCGCCTTCGACCTTGTTGACCACCAGAAACAAGGGCTTGCCGCCGCGAATCAAGAGCCGCACCAGGTCGTAGTCGGGACTGGCCAGCTCGGTGCGCGCATCCACCATCAGCACCAGCGCATCGGCCTCTTTGAGCGCCACCCTGGCCTGCGCATAGATCTCGGTGGGAATCAGCGCGGGATCGTCGGGCACAATGCCGCCGGTATCGACCAGGCGAAAGTGCCGGCCGGCCCACTCGTATTCGCCGTAGATGCGGTCGCGGGTGATGCCGGGCTCATCGCCCACAATGGAGCGGCGGCTCCCGGTGAGGCGGTTGAAGAGCGTGGATTTGCCCACGTTGGGCCGGCCGATGATGGCCACCAGGGGCAACGCCGGGGCGCCGGGCTGTCTGGGCACGACCGATCTGCGATACGTCGACAAAGGGGGCTCCTGTCTAAGGGTCAAATCGACTTTCTTATTATCGCGTCACGACCACAAGCGCCTGACGCCGTATGCGTCGAAGATGGTGTCCTTGCTCAGCAGGCTCCAGCCCAGTTCAAGCGTCTGGGCCGCGAGTAGGCGGTCAAAAGGATCGCGGTGATACCAAGGCAACCGCCCGCTGCGAATCACCTGTGCGACAGTCGGCACCAGCAGATTAAACCGTCCCCGCGCCATGATCGATTCGAAATCGTCAACAATATCCGCGGCATCGAGCCTGCCGATAGAGGTCTTGATAGACATCTCCCACGGAGTTGCCAGTGAGATGGCCAGGGTTGATGCGGGATCTTCGATAAGCTTGCGAATCGTGGTAGGCAGAGACGCTGGACTGCGGAGAAACCAGATCAGTGCGTGCGTGTCGAGCAGGTAGGTCATTTGCCAGAGGCTTTGTCTGGTGGAGGAACAAGCGGAACATCGAGCAAGTATCCGAAGCCGCTCTGGATCAGCTCTTCATCTGTCATGGGATCGAACGCATCATCGTCCCAATGAACTTCTTTCCCGTATGCTCCCGCCAGCGATTTGCGTGAGAAGGTGGAATCTATCGCAACAATCTTCGCCACCGGCTTTTTCCCGCGCAAAACGACCACCTCCTGGCCCGCCTCTGCCTCTTTAAGCAGCCGCGAGAAGTGGGTTTTTGCCTGATGGACGGTATAGGCCATGGACTAAGTATGCTTAGTCCACCTTGGGAAGTCAAACGAATCAAGCGAGCCTGCGGTGTGGCCGCGATGAGCTTTTTCCCATCTGCCCGGCACATTCCAGGCAAGGCAACTGCTCTCACGCCATTTAAGGAGAGAGCGATGCATATCCACGGCAGTTCCATGAATATAAACTCAGCCAGCCTCTACTCCGCCGCCGGTGCGGAGAAGGCGGCCGCCGAGCAACGCGCCGCCAATATCCGCAGGAAACTGATGAAGAGCGCATCCGACATCGAAGGCGTACCGAGTCCCGACGAGGCTTTCATGATCGGACAATGGATGGATTCACGGCACAGCCAGGTCGAGAGCGCGGACCAGTACCACGTTAGCTCCTCAGGCAAAGTCCCGGATTTCGGATAAGTTACAGTCCCGCAATTCCTGTCCTCGATGCCGGGGCCTCAGCGGCGAAGTCACCGTATCGGCAGGCTCACTATGATGGAATGAGCAGCCGGTCCCGATGCTATCCAGCGACAGTCCAATCCGCGCCCTGCCCACCCTGCATGAGTTTTTCTCGCCGGGCGGGATTCTGGCGCGTTCATCGCTGCCCTATGAATATCGCCCAGGGCAACTGGAGATGGCCAAGGCCGTGGAGCTGGCTCTCAAAGAACGGCGCCACCTGATCGTGGAGGCCGGAACCGGAACCGGCAAGACGCTGGCCTATCTGCTGCCGGCCCTGCGCACCGGGCAGCGCATCATCATCTCCACGGGAACCAAGGCCCTGCAGGACCAGCTCTACTTCCGCGACGTTCCCTTCCTTGAAACGCTGCTGGGCGAGCTGCGCGTCTGCTACATGAAGGGCCGCAACAACTACCTGTGCCGCCACAAGCTGGCCGCCCTGCGCAACCAGCCGATTCTCACTGGTCTGGAAGAGATCGACCAGTACCGGCAGATCAGCGAGTGGGACGAGACCACCGAGACCGGCGACCGCGCCGAGCTTTCCGGGATGCCCGAAACCAGCGCGTTGTGGCAAAAGCTGGATGCGAGGACCGAGGCCTGCCTGGGGACAACCTGCCCGGATTACCGGCGCTGCTTCATCACCGAAATGCGGCGGCGGGCGCTGGAATCGGACATCATCATCGTCAACCACCACCTGTTTTTTGCCGACCTTTCCGTCAAGCAGGAAGCCTCGGGAGCGCCCGACGCCGGCATTCTGCCCGAGGCCGCGGCGGTGGTCTTCGACGAGGCGCACGAGCTGGAAGAAGTAGCGTCGAGCTACTTTGGCCTCTCGGTCAGCAATATTCGCTTTGAGGAGCTGGCGCGCGACACCGACGTGCTGTTGCGCGGTAAGGAAGGCGCTGAAAGTCTGCCTGCCGCCACGCAGCAACTCCGCGAGCGCGCCCGCATGTTCTTTGCCGCGCTGCCCATGAACGGCGACGGACGCCAGCCTTTCACCGGGCGCGAGGAGTTCCTGGAGAGCTCAGGCGATCTCTACAGGGCGGTGTACGCAACCTTGTGGAGGCTCGAATCGGAGATGGACGGGCTGACCGAGATCGACGAGGCGCCTGGACTGAAGAAGCGCATCGCCCGGCTGCGCGCCGAGTTCGAGTTCCTGCTCGAATCGAACGCCAGCAATATGGTCTATTGGATGGAGCGGCGAGCGGCTGGTGGGAGTGGCGACCGAAACGCTGCCGGCCGCAGGCCCTCGCAGGCGAGGACCACGTTTCTGCAGGCCACGCCCATCGACGTCTCCGAGCTGCTGCATGAGATGGTCTTCGACCAGATTCCGACGGTTGTGCTCACCTCGGCCACGCTCACCGTGCAGGGAGGCTTTGAGCACATACGCAGGCGGCTGGGCCTGAATGAAACGCGCGAACTGGTAGTGCCATCTCATTTCCGGTATGGCGAGCAGGCGCTGCTCTACCTGCCGCCGGAGATGCCCGACCCGCGCGAAGCGGAGTTTCCCGAGGCCGCGGCGAACTGCATCCGGCGCGTGCTCGAAATTACGCGCGGCCGCGCCTTTTGCCTCTTCACCAGCTACAGCCAGATGCGCGACCTTTACGAACGGCTGCTGCCAGTGCTGGCCTTTCCCATCCTGCTGCACGGCACGGCGCCGCGCAAAGCCCTTTTGGAGCAGTTCCGCGAAACACCGAATGCCGTGCTCTTTGGGACAGCAAGTTTTTGGCAGGGCGTGGACGTGCAGGGCGAGGCTCTGAGCTGCGTCATCATCGACCGGCTGCCCTTTGCCGTACCCAGCGACCCGGTGGTCCAGGCGCGCATGAAGGCCATTGAGGAGGCGGGCGGAAAGCCCTTCAACGACTACCAGGTTCCGGAGGCGGTCCTCACCCTCAAGCAGGGCTTTGGCCGTCTGATCCGCTCGCTGGAAGACCGGGGCGTGCTGGTTCTGCTCGACCCCCGCATTCGCAGGCAGAGATACGGGCAGACGTTTCTGGCCAGCCTGCCGCCATACCGGATGACGGAGACGATTATGGATGTGGAGAAGTTTTTTGAGAAAGACGGAGGTAGTTGATGGTCTTTTGTGGTTAATTGCTGGTGTGAGGGAAACCAATGCAGATCACCGCGCAAGATGTTCTCGTAGTTACCGACGTGCAGAACGATTTCTGTCCCAACGGGGCACTGTCCGTTGCCGACGGCGATGCTGTGATCGAGGTGATTCACCGCATCGCGCCTAGGTTTGAGCACATTATTCTCACCCAGGATTGGCACCCAGCTGGGCATTCCTCTTTCGCCAGTGCTCATGCGGGGAGACAGCCGTTCGAGCAGGTCGAGTTGAGCTATGGAATGCAGACCCTTTGGCCGGATCATTGCGTGCAGGGCAGCATGGGAGCGGAGTTTCATCCCGCGCTCCATTTGCCATGGGCGGAGCTGATCCTGAGAAAAGGATTCCGGCCTCAAATCGATTCGTATTCGGCGTTCTTTGAGAACGACCGCGTTACGCCGACCGGCCTGGCCGGCTATCTGGACGAACGCAACCTGACCCGCGTCTTCCTGGCCGGACTGGCCTACGACTATTGCGTGGGCTACTCGGCGCTCGATGCGCGGCGCGTGGGGTTGCAGGCCGTTGTGATCCGCGACGCCTGCCGGGCTATCGACCTGGAAGGTTCGGTGGCGAAGATCGAAGTGCAGTTTGCAAATGCCGGGGTCATGCTGGTCGAGAGTGAGGTAGTGTGATGCAGGATGATGAAGCCTATCAGCGGCAACTCGATATTGCCGCACAAGCTGATGCCGAGGAAGGCATTCGCCAAGGCCTGGAGGATGAAAGAAAAGAAATGTTGCGGCCGGCGAGAGAATTCTTCGAAGAGTTTGAAGCCGCTCATCCCGAACTTTATATAAAAGAAGATGCCGGAGGAATGCCTAACCGGTAGAATCGCAGCAGGCTCGGCGGGCCATCTCCGCCTTCCCATCTATGTCGCGCAACTTCTATATTCTGGCCGCAACGCTGATGCTCTTCGCGCTGTTCTCGGCGGGCATGGCGCTGACGCCATCGAGCTTCCAGCCGGGACTGCCGGCCAACGGGACACTGTGGCGGACGGTGGCGCTGGTTCTGCTGCTCTTCGGGCTGGGGGCGGTGCTGGTGGGCGTGATGAGCCACCTCTTCGAGCAGGTGGACCGGCGCAGCGAAGAGGCGCGGCGGGCGGCGCGGCAAAAGCGGCGCGGCCAAAAGAACTAGTCGTGTCTGAAAATCTGATTAATTGCCATAAGAATCAATAACATAGATCGTAGCTGGCTGGTATAATTATCTCAGAAGCTATTGAAAACACTGCGATAACTGGGAAAAAGTGATGC
>JBEKNO010000020.1:0-20837 GCA_049522735.1 Occallatibacter sp. | reverse complement strand
CAGGATGATCGCGGCAACCACCGTAGCCCACCGCCGGGCCGGCCACCGGCCCAGAAACCACCCCGCCATGGCCAGCAGCAAAAAGCTGGCCAGCAGCGCGGCCAGGAGGCCGGCGCCGTAGGCCTGCGCCAGCACCCACGCCAGCCAGAGCACGGTGACAAAAATGGGCACTGAAATCGCCTGCCTCAGCACCTCCATCCAGGCGCCGGGCCTGGGCAGCAAGCGCGTCCAGGCGGGGTGCAGCGCCAGCGCAAGATAGGGCGCGGCCAGTCCCAGCGCCAGCGCCGTGAAGACCGCAAAGGTGACCGCCGCAGGCTGGGCCAGGGCATAGCCGATGGCCGCTCCCATGAAGGGCGCCGTGCAGGGCGTGGCCACCACCACGGCCAGCACCCCGGTGAAGAAGCTTCCCATGTAGCCGTGCTTTGCCGCCAGCGAACCACCGGCGCTGGTGAGGGTGAGGCCGATCTCGAACTGCCCGGCCAGCGACAGCCCCAGAAAGAACAGCAGCCCGGCCATGAGCGTGAGAAAGACCGGCGACTGGAACTGGAATCCCCAGCCCAGCGTGGCTCCTGCCGCGCGCAGTCCCAGCAGCACAGCCACTAGCGCCCAGAAGGAAACCAGAATGCCCGCGGTGTAAACCAATCCATGCGTGCGCAGCTTCGCCCGCTCCTCGTTGCCGGAGTTGACCAGCGCCAGCCCCTTCAGTAAGAGCACCGGAAAAACGCAAGGCATCAAATTCAGGAGCAATCCGCCGAGAAAGGCCAGGCCGGAGACGCGCAGCAGCAAAGACCAGGAGAGCGGCGGCGCGGCAGGCGCAACCGTCCCCGGCAGTGCCACAATCTCATACGCCCGCCCGCCTGATAGCTCCAGAACTCCATTCAACTGCGCGGGATTGGCGGTGAGATTAGCGTCCTTCTTAAGGTCCAGAATCAAGCCCTTTGCCATCGGCGTGAGTTTTTGCGGGGCCGGGTTGTCCAGAATGTCCTGATCCTCCGGGAAAAACGCAGCCTGAGTCTCTCGCTGTCCAGTTTCAACTCCAAGCCGAAAACCCTCCTTCGTCGGCTCAAAGGCAGCTTTAAAACTAGCGGGAAGCGGCTTGGGAAGCGAGTCAGCTAACCGCTTGAAAAGCTCCGAATCCGTTGGGGATGTAATTGCCACCATAGGTGCTTCGAGAAAAACGCGCAGACTCTCTTCCAACTCCGCCTTGCCCGGAATGCAAACCTCGCGGCAAACCAGCCAATCGACTTTGGCATGAAGAACGGCAGGCCCGAACTTTGCTGTCTTATCAATCTGAAGCTTCAGCGGAAACAGGACTTCGTTTTCATAACCAAAGTCCATCAACGGCCCAAGCGGCAGTCGCTTCGGCGCCGGAAACTGCAACGGTCCTGCCGTCACTCCCCCAGGCAATGTCCAGTGAATGTGCGGTGGTTCGCCGGAGTCGCCTGCATTCTTCCAATAGACATGCCAGCCCGGTTCCAGTTTGAAATAAAGACCGAGATCGTTGCTTCCTCCTGAGAAAAGATCGCCTGCGGGAGCCACCAGCTGCACATGCAAATGCGGCGCGTCGGCGGAATTGGATGCCGCCAGCGCAGGCAGACCTGCCGCAAGCAGCAACATCAACCCGAAAATCAGAAGGAAATGGCGCATTTCAGGGAAACACCGGCTCCTGGCAGTTGGACTTAGTGTATCGAACCATGGCCGCACCGAGTTTCCATCTTCATTGCCCGGAGTGCAAATCCGTCCGCGCGGCATGTTGCCGGAAGATGCAGTCGTTCTGCACGCACTTGACTCCCGTCGCGCGGGCACGCGCCACGGCCTCCTCGTGGATCACTTCATCCTGCAGCCACAAATACGGAATGCCCAACCGGATCGCATCGTCCACGATAGCCGGAACGTGTTCCGAAGCCCGAAAAACATCCACCAGGTCGATGCCCGCTCCAGTCTCCTTGCGCGCGGCAGCCTGCGCCGCGATCAAGTCCGGATAACACGTGAGCCCCAGCACCTGGCTCAACGCCGGATTTACCGGAATCACGCGGTACCCGTTCGCTGCCAGATAGCGCCCGATGGAATGGCTGGCCCGCCAGGTCTTGTCGCTCATGCCCACCACGGCAATGGTCCGCGCCGTGCGCAGCATCTCGTCGATGACAGCAGGATCGTTGCTCATGAGTTTGCTTCCAGTTCCAACATTCATGGTTTCCCACCCTTGCCGCAAAAACAAAAACGCGGCAAGAATGAGGCATCCAGTTCCCTGTCTTCTCTTCAGGCGCTACACAACCAGGTCGTCGTCTTCAGTGGCAGCCACGGCGGTGCCGCGCCGCTTGGCCAGCAGATAGCCGCGCAGAAACGGCTCCAGGTACCCGTCCAGCACCTTGTCCACGTCGCCCACCTCCACCTTGGTGCGATGGTCCTTGGCCATGCGGTAGGGTTGCAGGACATAGGAACGAATCTGCGAACCGAAGTTGATCTCAAGCTTGGAGTCTTCCAGCTTCTTGCTGACGGCGCGCTTTTTTTCGAGCTCATACTCGTACAGCCGCGAGCGCAGCATCTTCATCGCCTTGTCGCGGTTCTTGTGCTGACTGCGCTCATTCTGGCATTGCACCACAATTCCGGTTGGAAGATGGGTCATGCGCACGGCGGAGTCGGTGGTGTTCACATGCTGGCCGCCCTTGCCGCCGGAGCGGTAAGTATCGATGCGCAGGTCTTCCAGCTTCAGGTCCACCTGGATGGTTTCGTCGATCTCCGGCGAAACGTATACCGAGGCAAACGAAGTGTGCCGCCGCTTGTTGGCGTCGAAGGGCGAGATGCGCACCAGCCGGTGCACGCCGCTCTCGCCCGCCAGTTGCCCGAAGGCGTACTCGCCGATGATGGTGAAGGTGGCGGACTTGATGCCCGCCTCATCGCCCACCTGGTAGTCGTTGATCTCCGTCTTGAAGCCTTGCTGTTCGGCCCAGCGCAGATACATGCGCATCAGCATCTCGGCCCAGTCCTGGCTTTCGGTGCCGCCCGCGCCGGGATGGATGGTGACGATGGCGTTGAGCGCATCGGCCTCGCCGCTGAGCATGGTGCGGGCTTCCAGTTCCTCGGCAAACCCTTCCAGGGCTTTGATCTCTCGGTCGAGTTCAACGAGGACATCCTCGCCCTCGCGGGCCAGTTCGAAGTAGGTCTCGACCTCGCCGGTGCGGCGCACCAGTTCATCGTCGTCGGCCACCAGGTTCTCCAGGCGCTTGCGGTCACGCATCAGCGGCTTGGTTGCGTTGGGATTGGACCAGAGGGCCGGATCGGCCAGTTTTTTTTCTATGTCGGCGAGTTCCCTGCGGAGGCGGGCAGGGTCAAAGATACTCCCGCAGGTCGCGCACTTGGTCGCGCACGGGAGCATAGGCGAATTCGAGATCGTTCAACGACATGGCTTGGCTCTTAAGACCTGACTTGATTTGAATTGCGAGGCTGTTTTCTGCTTGCCTGATCCAGAATACCACCGGATAGGTTCACTCAGCCGGTTGATTCAATTGCGACCGCCTTTCATGGGAAGTGCGAGTTCATCCCCGCTCCCAAACGCGGCAGCCGAGGCTTCCGGCATATATTCCGCTTGACATTTGTATATATTCGCGGTGTAATTTGTAATACGTGAGGAGCGGCATATGAGTACTGCAATTACTTCCATTCGACTGGATACCAAGCTGGCCGATCAAGCCGTGCGCGCGCTGGGTGTCAAATCGCGCACCGAGGCTGTGCACCTGGCGCTCCGAGAAATTGTGGACAATCGGCGCTTCAAAGATCTGATCCGAAAGAACGAAGGCAAGCTGAAGTTTGCAAATTACGAAAAATGAGATGGTGATCTTCGACAGCTCGATATTCGTCGATGACCTTCGCACCGGCTGCCATGCCCAGCGTTTCGCCTCTCTCGACGACTTGGTGCGGACCTCCTCCGTTGTCCTCGCGGAACTCTGGCGCGGCGCAACTACGCAGGCAGAGCAACTCTTCCTGCGCGCGCTTGAGCGAAGGTACCCTATCTTTCCGCCAACCGAGAAGAACTGGCTGGAGTCTGGCCAGCTTCTCCTGAAGATGCAGCGCGATCACGGCTTCGAGGGGCGAAAACTCCGCGATCTGCACTTCGATGTGCTGATTGCGCTGACCGCCCGCTCCCATGGCGCAACGCTGATTACCTCCAACCGCGCCGACTTCGAGCTAATTCGCGAGTATCGCGGGTTCAAACTGGAGGTCTGGTAGTGGAGATTGAATGGCGCAGTTCTTCGGCAACAGCCCGGAGTTCTGGCTCAACCTCCAGCAGATGCACGACCTGTCCAAGGCCCGGCTGGAACTAAGCAAGAAGATTGAGCGGGATGTTGAGGCCTACGCCGGAGCGTGAGTGGATTGGATTGAGGCATGAATCCCCGGCCCGAAAATCCGCATCTGGGGCACCCTTTCATTTATGCAGACCTACGCCACCTGCCTAAAGTTTTTTCAGGTACCGCACTCCGTTATAACTCAAGGCAACTCGATTCTTGCCTTTGTCATAGGAGAGTATCATCTGTCCCATCGGCCCACCTTTCAGGTTTCCCTCGGGCGTCAGCGTGAATATCCCTTCGTATTTATCACAAACAGAACCCATGCTCTGATCAAGTGTCATGATGAAACTCTCACCGTTTCTTGAAATGTCTATTTGGCAAGCATCCGTACCGATAGACATTGCTTCCCATTTCCCGAGGTACTCAGCCCCGGTTGGTTTAGACGGTCCGCAAGCAACGAGTGCTATAGCCAAAGCAACAGCAAGTCCCGCCGCACAAGTTATGACAAATCTCCGCATATTTTCCCCTTTCAAAAAGTTCACTGGCGGTTGGCCGACATCCCAATCTACCACCAACGACCGTGTGCCCAGCTCCGGATTTTCGGCCTGGGAGTACGCCACCATGCTACACCGCACATCCGATCCTACGCCACCTTGATCTCATCGAGCAGATCGGGATGGCGATCCAGCACTTTGAGCAGCTTGACCAGGGCTAAAGGAGGCTTGGTCTTGCCGTTCTCGTAGCGCGAGAAGGCATTGACGCCGCCTGTGATGCGGGCGAACATCCCTCCGGGGCTAAAGCCCGCGTCAAACCCCGACCTGTTCAAGGGTCTGAAGACCCCTGCTCCCTCCGGGTTTTTCCGAGTTAAGAGGCCGAAACCCACTTGCGCAGCAGCTTTCTTCCCGACCAGGCGACAACGACACAACTCATCAGGACACAGAGCCAGCCGAAGACGTCGCCGTGGGCGGTGTAGAAGGTCACATCGTCGCGGAAGCCGTAGCCGGCGGGCAGCGCGTCCGTCTGGTGGCGGGGAATGCTCTGGCGGACGCGGCCGTAGGGGTCGATGACCGCGGTAATGCCGTTGTTGGTGTCGCGCAGAAGCCAGCGGCGGTTTTCGATGGCCCTCATGCGCGCCATGTTCAGGTGTTGCCAGGAAGCGCTGGTGTCGCCGTACCAGCCGTCGTCGCTGATGTTCACCAGCACCTCGGCGCCCAGTTCCGGGAACTCCCGCACCTCGTCGGCAAAGACCGACTCATAGCAGATGAAGACTCCGTAGCGGTGCCCATTCAGCCGGAATACTTTGCGCTCGGTTCCGCGCGTGAACGACGAAACGCGGCCGGTGAGCTTATGGGCAAAGAAGAGCAGATCCTGGAAGGGAATGTACTCGCCGAAGGGAACCAGGTGGATCTTGTCGTAGCGTCCCACAGGCTTCCCATCCGCTGCCTCGATGCGGGCCGAGTTGTAAAATCGCCAGCTGTCCTTCTCCGCCGAGTAATCCGTGCCCAGGCTGCCCACCACCAGCGGAGCCTCGGTTTGGCGTGCAATCCTCGCCAGCGCTTGCTGAAAGCGCGTGTCTTCCTCGGCGAAGGGCGCGGGCGACTCCGGCCATACCACCAAGTCGGGATGCGTAGGATAAGGCGGGCACGCAATCTCACCTTGAGGCGCGCCGGTCTGCGGAATTCCCGCAATGTAACTCTTCCACCCCAACGACGAAGACCTGTCGTTGGGGGCCCCGGTTTTGCAATTCTCTTCGGCCAGCCGCGTGAATTCGGCAATGTGTCGGTCCCATTCGCCGGGCCCCGTCCAGGCGCCGACGCCGGAGACATCAAGATTGGGTTGCACCAGCACCGCGGTTGCCGTAGCCGCGGGCCTGGGCGGCGCAAGCAGTAAGCCCGCCATTCCGCCCAGCAGCAAAACTGTGCCGGCAAGGCCCCACAGCCGCCCGTCCCCGAAAAATTTTTGCGGGCAGCAGTCCAGCAACAGCCCTCCAGCGAGGAGCGCATTCACGGCCACCAGTAAAAAGCTGATCCCGTAAACCCCGGTCCATGGCGCGAGCTGATTCACCAGCGCGTTGTCTACCTGCGAGTAGCCCAGCTGGTCCCACGGGACGCTGGTGATGCGGGATGCGGCCAACTCCAGCGCGGCCCAAAAAACCGGCGCAACGGCCAGCGCCAGCCGCGTACTGCCCGTGGCCCGGCACACCAAAGCCACGCCCAGGCCGAAAAGACCGAAGTAGAGCCCCAGCACCATGCTGTATCCCAGCAGCAGCAGCGTCGGGGCCATCGGAGGCATGTCGCCGTAGTGGAGCATGACATCGCGAACCCAGTAGCAGTTTCCGGCGTACCACAGAATGCCGCTGAGATAGGAGAGCAGGAAGGCGCGGCGCAGCGGACGGGGGCTTTCCGCGCAGGCCGGCGAAAGAATTGCCCACAACAGCGGGACTAAACCAAACCACGCAAAGACCGTGCGCCAGATGGGCAACGGCCCGGCCAAGGGAAACGGCAACTCCAGCAGGCCGGCGGAAACGACCGCGGCGGCCCACAACTTCCAGGCTCCCAACTTCCAGGATGAAGACTGCATACAGGGCCGAGTTTATCGCATTTAACTTGAGAGGCGCATGACTGACCCGCGCGCTGGCCGGCTTTTCATCAGAATGAAAACTTATTTTTCAGAAGTCGCCGCCGATCCAGGTAAATTCAAGGTTGGTTTCTTCAAGAGCTGTTGCGTACTTCTCGCCGCTGCCAGGCCGGAAACGCGCTACAATTTGCCTATGCGTTTGGCTATCTTTGCAATGCGGCTGCTGGAATGGATGTTCTTTCTCGGCCTGGCAGGGTCGGCCGTGGTCGTGCTCATCAGCTTCGTCGAGGACGCCAAAGAGCTTTTCGGGAAAGACGAACCGCCTCAACCGCGCGCTTGACGGCCTGATTTGCTCTCGCCCGCTATCCCTCCCGGCGCAAACCGTTAACCTCAACGGAAGGTTGCTCATCACGTGGACTAAGTACGCCACAGGTCCGTTGACTCCCTGTTGATTGGGGAATAAACTCTTCGCAGTGCGGGTGATAATTTCCGCTCCCGCGACCCAAGAAAGCCGGCTGTCGCGCCGGCACCATAGCGATGGCATCCTCCCGAACGATCGTAGCCCCGCCTTCGGACCGCGTCCGGCTTATCGTGGCATCCTCCGTGATGCTGACTTTCATCTCCTTTTGGCGCGCGGCGGCCATTGTTCTCAACGATCTGGGCTCATCGGCCTTCTATGCCGGGGGCATCGCCGAGCAGGCGGTGGGCGGGGCCGCCCCGTGGTTCATCCTCGGCATCATGCTGTTCAGCTTTGCGGTGCGCGCGGTCTACGTCGAAAGCTGTTCCATGTATACCCGCGGCGGCGTCTACCGCGTCGTCAAAGAGGCCCTGGGCGGCGGCTTCGCCAAGCTCAGCGTCTCCGCGCTGATGTTCGATTACGTTCTTACCGGGCCCATCTCCGGCGTCTCTGCCGGGCTATATGCCACCGGTTTGATCAACCAATTGCTGACCGTTGCAGCCAGTAGCCACTGGCTTCCTCCGGCTCTGATGGACGCCCGGAACAATCCCTTCCAGTTCAGGATGGATCACACCGCGGCGGTATTCGCGGCCGGGGTCACTCTCTATTACTGGTGGGTCAACATCAGGGGCAATGAGCAATCCAGCCTCCGGGCGCTGCGCGTCATGCAGATCACCACCGTGATGGTGGTGGTTCTGTTTCTGTGGGGCGGTTACTCGGTATTCGTGAGCGGCGTGCATCTGCCTCCGGCGCCCATACCGTCCAACCTCAAATTCAGCAATGAGGCCCTGGGCTTTCTCAAGGGAACAAAGCTGGCGCCGATGTTCGGCCTGTTCGGCATTCTCATGGCCTTCGGCCACTCCATCCTGGCCATGAGCGGCGAGGAAAGCCTGGCCCAGGTCAATCGCGAGATCGAGCATCCCAAGCTCAGGAACCTGAAGCGGGCGGCCATTGTCATTGCCATTTACAGTTTTGTCTTCACCGGCGGCGCCACCTTGCTGGCCTCCATGCTGATTCCCCACTGGGGAGAACCCTCCCAGCTCTACCAGAACAACCTGCTCGGCGGCCTGGCCATGAACATGGTGGGGCCGTTGTTCTGGCGCATCGCGCTGCGCATCTTTGTCGTGGTGGTGGGCTTCCTGATACTCTCCGGCGCCATCAATACCTCGTTCATCGGCTCCACCGGCGTTCTGATGCGCGTGGCCGAAGACGGCGTGCTTTCCGACTGGTTCCGCAAACCGCACCCCAGATACGGCACCAGCCATCGCATCGTCCACCTGGTTTGCATCCTGCAAATGTTCACCATCGTCGCCAGCAGGGGCAACGTCATCCTGCTGGGCGAGGCCTACGCTTTCGGCGTCATCTGGTCGTTCACCTTCAACACCCTGGCCATGCTGGTGCTGCGCTGGAAGTATCATGGCGAACGCGGCTGGAAGGTTCCCCCCAATCTGCGCATCGGGAAAACGGAAATTCCCATCGGATTGCTCTCCGTGCTGCTGGTGTTGTTGTCCACCGCCATCGTCAACCTCTTCACCAAGTCGATTGCCACCGTAAGCGGCATTGCGTTTGCCGCCGCCTTTTTCATCATCTTCACCGTCTCCGAGCGCAAGAATTTGCGCAAACACGCGCTCACCGCGCGGCAGATGAATGAGCACTTCGAACTGGAACACCAGGAGACGTTGAGCCGCGAGTCGGCGGCCATCCGCCCCGACGGCGTGATGGTGACCATGCGCGATGCGTCCAATCCCTATGCGCTGAAGTGGGCGCTTTCCCGCACCAGCCCCGAGGAACAGGATGTGGTGGTGATCAGCGTGCGCTTGATGGGCGCCGGCGGACCTGAGTATCTGGACCCTGAGGATCAGAGCTTCAGCGAACACGAGCAGATGATATTTACCAAGGCCATCTCAGTTGCCGAGAGCTTTGGCAAGAAGGTTTCCCTGCTGGTGGTTCCCGCCGGTGATATTTTCGCCGCCATGGTGCAGGGCGCAAACTCCCTGGAGATGGATTCGGTGGTTTCCGGAGCTTCAAGTAAGATGACCGCCGGGGAACAGGCCTTCTACATGGGACAGGCATGGGAGGCTCTGCCCGAGCCCAAGCGCCAGTTCAACTTCTATGTCATCGATCCCAGCGGCGAGTCCAAGGTCTTTTACATCGGGCCGCACGCGCCCAATCTGCGCCCCGACGACGTGCAACTGGTGCACCGGTTGTGGCTGAACATGCGCCGCGATCCCTCCATGCAGGATCTGCACCACAGCGACATCATCACTTATGCCCTCACCCGGCTGGCAGGTCAGTATGCCCGCGAGAAGCAGGAGATACTGCGCGACCTGCGCAACTATCGAGCCGCCGAGGCCCCAGGCGACCTGCGGCTCGGCAGCCAGGATCTCTCCAGCATCCCCCCTGCGTCAGGTCAACCGCCTTTCCCGCCTAAGCCGCCGCTTGCGCGCTAGTTCGTCCCCGGTTACTTTTTGCATTTTTTGTTTGTAAAAGAGTCTATGGTTGCGTATGCTGTTTCACAGCACGCTTGGTTGCTCTGTGCGAAGTCCTCGACTTAGGCATAAAGGGCATTCAACCACTTATGAGTACATAACAGGAGGAACCGTGGGAGTTTCAGAAATTCTGTCACAAATCGATCGGGAGATCGCTCAATTGCAACGTGCGCGTTCCCTGTTGGGCGGCATGGCCGCGGCAGCCCCAGCCGCCAAGAAATCCGTCAGGAGAAGGAAGAAGAAGAGGAATCTTACTCCTGAAGGGCGCAAGCGCATTGCCGAGGCTGTCAAGAGGCGCTGGGCAGAGCAGAAGAAAGCAGCTGCAAAGTAACTGGAACTACGGGAAGGTTATGGGCTGGTTCGCAAGCCAGCCCACCCTCCATCGCTTTCACCTGGCAGGAATGCATCCAAATTAAATGGCTTCCCCTGGCGCCCACAGCACAACCTGAATGTTGGCATCGACCAGCGCAGCCAGTTCCTGCGGCGTACCTTGCAACGGCGGAAATGTGCCGAAGTGCAGGGGGAGAATTATTTCCGGCGCCAGAAAGCGCGCCGCCAGCGCGGCTTCCTTCGGCCCCATGGTGAAATGCCCTCCAATGGGAAGCATGGCCACCTGGGGGTGATATAGCTCGCGAATCAGTTTCATATCTCCGAAAACGGCAGTATCTCCGGCATGATAGAGCACCGGGCCGCCGTCAATGGTCAACACATACCCCGCGGCCACTCCCGCATAATGAGTTCCATGTTCATCCTGCGCTCCCGCTGAGTGCCTGGCCTCGACCATGGTGGCCGCCACGTCATCCAGTTGCACGGTTCCGCCAAGATTCATCCCGATCGTATTAGCCACGCTCTTGCTTTCCACATAGGCCGCCAGTTCATAGATGGCCACCACGGTGGAACCGTGTTTGGCGGCCAGCGGCGCCGCATCGGAGATATGATCCCCATGGCCGTGGGTGAGCAGAATGTAGTGGATCTTGGACGGCAGAACAAAATCTTTCGGGTATTTAGGATTCTGCGCGATGAACGGGTCGATCAGGACGTTTGTGCCCTTGGCGGTCCTGATAAGCACGGTCGCATGACCCAGCCAGGTAATGCGCGTTCCCTTCAACGAACTCATTGTGTCTCCTTGTGAAGGTCTTCGAGCCGTCCATGGCTCTATCGCGTGATGATGACTTCAGATACGCAATCCTTGGCCAGGAACTGGCGGTAACTGGACCAGGCGGCGAACAGCCGCTCGATGCTGCGGTTGGTAAAGGCGCGCTGAATGGGAAACGGCTGGGCTAACTGCACCTCCACTTCGTCGCCGGCGGTAACGTGGAAGCGGCAGTGCACCGCCTCCTCGCCCTGGGTCCTGGTGTGGAAAAAGGCCAATACCTGTCCGCCCGGATTCATGGCCGAAAACAGATGCGCCACCACGGGCGCCACCAGCGGCTCGGGCAGGTAATCGAGCACCGTCCACAACAGCACCAGGTCAAAGGCGCGCCCGCGGAAATCGAGGGACTGCTCCAGAAATCCTTTTTCGTTCCAGGCCGGATTGCCGTTCTCGTCCGTGCCGCTCTGCCAGTTTCCTGTCCAGGCATCGTAAACCGGATCGGCCAGGAAGACGCTATGGCCCAGGCCGGTGAGGTAGTTGATGTTGGCTGAAGAGGTGCAGCCGGCGTCGATGACGCGAAGACCGGACTCGGTCTGAAGCCGCTTGCGCAACGCCGCCCAGCCGCCGGAGTGGCGCGGCACTCTGGGTCCGGCAATACCGGAGATGGAAGCGGGCGGACCGCTTTCCTGCGTCTTGTCAAACCAATGGCTCAGCAACCTGATACCCTCTTGCGGCCAAACAGAAAACTCCCGGCGGACCGGAACTGGAGCGCCCTGTCAGTAGATGCCGCCGGTGTGTGGGGCGTGGGCGCTATCAGGCCCCTTGGCAACGGCCTGCGTCAGGTCCACTTTGCCGCGGAAGACGGCGTTGTCTTCCACCGCCAGCCGGAGTGCCCGAATATCGCCTTCCACCGTGCAGCCGGCGCGCAACTCCACTCTGCCGCTGGCAACCACGTTGCCATGAACCTGGCCCAGAATCAGCACGTCTTTGGCGGAAAGATCGGCGGCCACGTTGGCATTGGGTCCGATCGTCAGCCGGCTGTCGGAGAGGCTGACGGTCCCTTCCACGCGCCCATCCACAATCAAGTCTTCACTACCCTTCACCTCGCCGCAAATCACGACGCTCTTGCCGATGCGCGCGCATGCATTCTCCACTGCCATGGTCTTATTCCTTCCATGGGCCCGAAACAAGGCCCTGCCCGCACTATACGCAACCCGGCCTCATTGCTTCAATCCGGCCGGCGTCCCGGCGTCAAATCAACCAAGAGGCACAGCAACGCTCGACAGGGGGCCAATGGCGGCTAAACTAATCATTGTGCGCCGCCTTATGCCGCTTTTGCTTTTGCTCCCCTGGGCCGTTCTATCCGCCGTCCCCACGATGGGCCAGAGTGCTCCATCCACCCCGCCGGCACTCACGCCCTCTCAGGCCCAGGCGCTGGTGGAGCGGGCTCTGGCCTCCGAGCTGCATTCCGCCCAGGACACAACGGACCACATGCGTTTCCTGTTGCGCAAATCCAGCCCGCGCCTGACTTCGACCAAGGAGATTATCGAAACCAAAGACGGCGACGTCGCCCGCCTGGTTGCACTGTATGACAAACCGCTCAGCCAGTCCGGCGAGCAATGGGAACAGGCTCGCCTGGATGGGCTGCTCAGCGATCCCAGCCGCCAGCGGCATCGCAAGCAGGGTGAGGAAGGGGATATGGGAATCGTCCTGAAACTGTTGCGCATGTTGCCCGATGCATTCCTCTACCAATACGCCGGCGCAGACTCAGGCCCCGCCGGAACGGTGCAGAAGTTCACCTTTCGCCCCAACCCCAATTTCAGCCCTCCCGACTTCGAAACCAGGGCGCTGACCGCCCTGACCGGCGAGATCTGGATCGACGCCGCGCTGGAACGCGTATCGCGTTTGGAGGGCCATTTGCAGCAGGATACAGACTATGGCTGGGGCATTCTGGGCAAGCTGGACAAGGGGGGATGGATTGTTATCGAACAGGCCGGCGTGGGCGGGAGCCAGTGGCGCATCGTGCGCTTCAAGATGCGGATGAACCTGCGCGTGCTGTTCAAGAACAAGAGCTTCGACACCATGGAGGAAATGACACAGTACGCGCCGGTTCCCGAGGGAATCGACTACCGGCAGGCCATTCAGATGCTGCGTTCGAGTCCCGCAAACAACCCGCAAAGCAACCGGTAGATGAGATCAACAGCAACAAAGCGGCCCCACCCGGCATAGGTGGGGCCGCTTTTGTTGTCTTGGAGCAAGCCTTACTTGACCTTGGCGAAGACGATAACCAGGGTAAACAGGGTGAGGGATTCAATGAAGGCCAGGCCCAGAACCAGCAGCGTCATGATGCCAGCCCGGGCGCCGGGGTTGCGGGCCAGCGCTTCGGTAGCCGAAGCGGTTGCCCTGCCCTGAGCCAGGCCGCAGAGCCCGGCGGCCAGCGCCATGCCCAGGCCGGCGCCGATGGGCACCAGGTTGATGGATGCCGAGCCGCCATCCGCAAAGGCCGGAAGGGCAAAGCAAAGAACCGCCAGGGCCATGAATACAGATTGAAGTTTGCTCATAATTCTCCTGCTTCCCTTGAAATTGGCCGCCAGTGGGTGGTTGAGGCTCACCGTGCTGGCCCCCTCACGCTGGCGGCCGTCCGTCTGTCCGGAGCGGAAGCGCTCCCCGGCAAAATCATTTCTGAAAAACAGCTATTAGCTCTCAGCTTTTAGCTATTAGCTGCCTGTTACTGCTGCGTTCTGAATCCAAAAACCGTCAATTCGGAACTTCTTCCTATCTCGAAGTTCATAAAATCATTCCGCCTCTTCCATTGATCCAGCTAGAAGCTAATAGCCAATAGCTAAAAGCTGTCTTTAGTGCTCGTGCGAAACCGCCTGGGAGAGGTAAATCATCGACAGCAGCATGAATACATACGCCTGAATCACTGAAACGAAGGCGTGCAGCCCCAGAAACAGGGCGGGAACGGCCACCGGAATCAGCGAAAAGAAGACCAGCATCACCAGGTCGCTGGCGAACATGTTGGCGTAAAGACGGATAGTGAGCGACATCATGCGCGCGCAGTGGGAGATGATCTCGATGGGAAACAAGAGCGGCGAGATCCACCACATCGGCCCCACAAATTGTTTCATATAGCCGGTGAAGCCCTGCGCGCGGAAACCCTGGAAGTGGTAGTAGATGAAGGTGAGCACGGCAATCCCCAGCGGCACCCAGGGCTGGCTGGTCGGCGTCACGATGCCGGGGATCAGCCCCAGCAGATTGTTGATCACCACAAACAGAAATATGCAGGTAACGAAGGCCTGGAAGCGCCCGTACCCGTGCCCGATGACCTGGTCCGCCTGGCTGCCCGTGAACTCGTGGACCATCTCTGCGATCTGCTGCGCCGGGTTGGGCTTTTCCACGGAAAGGGTCAGCCGCACGAGGACAAAGAAGGCAATCAGACCGCCGGCTATCAGCAGTTCAGCCCCCAGCGCCTGATTGACCTTAAGCGCATTCTGAGCGGCCTCGGCCGGGCCAATCCCAATCGATTGATAAGCCTTGACCTCGACGCCCATCAGGAGGCTGTTCAACAAACGGACGAGTGCGAAAGTTTCCGGCATTGAGAGTTGGGTCTTTCTGTTTCCGGCCCGGATGGCGCCAAGGGCGCCGCCTGGGCTTTCAATCTTTGAGCAGCCGCAGCGTCTCCAAGGCCATGGTCACAATCGCCAGGCCCAGGCCGCAAAGAAGAGCCACCACCGAACCCTGGAAACATTTCAGGCTAACATAAATCGCCGCCGCAAAGACGGTGAGCCTGAGCACAAAGGAAAGACCCACCAGCAACCCGCCCCTGGGAGTCTTCCTGCGGTCGAGCCTGGCATTGATGAAGCGGATCAGCCGCTGCCACTCCAGGATGCTGGCCGCCGAGATCGCGGCTCCCACGGCCAGCATGGCCGCATCGCGCCAGCCGGTGGCAAACAGCAGCACCAGCGCGGGAATCATGCCCAGAATCAGCGTGTCGCGGATGGCCCGCCTGAGCAGGGCCTGCAGCGCCTCATCGGTCAGGTCGGCGAGAGGGTGGATTTCTTCACTCATGGCTCAACGTCGGGATTTCCCTTTCCGGCCTTGCTCCCGTTCCCGGAATCGCCCGCCGTCGCGATCACCAGCCGAACCACATACACCAGCCCTGAGATGCCGCCAAAGATGATTCCCGCAATGCCGATCCACGCCTGGTGCAGGCGGTTATCCAGCCACGCACCGGCCAGCCAGCCGATAAATGCCGACGCGGGCAGCAGAATGGCGATCTGCATCAGCTTCTCAGCCTGCACCAGGGTTTCAATTCCGCTGGAGATCTTGCGCGACGATTGGGACTCCGTAATGGGGCGGTTGAAGGGCATGGAGGTTCCTGTCCAGCATACAGCGCAAACCGATCCAGCGGTTATACTTCCCTATGGGCGAAATGCCCGTGAGAGGGAAGGAAGCAGAGTGTTCGATTCGGAGTTTGAGCGCAGTCTTTTCGAGCTGCGCAAGAGCAAGCTGGAAGAGATCGAGAAGCTCGGCCAGGCAGCCTATCCCAACCAGTTCCCTGCCTCGCACACCCTTCCCGAGGCGCGGGCGAATTGGGGAAATGCAACAGCCGAGGATCTGGAAGCCAGCCGCGTGACGGTGGCCGTTGCCGGGCGCATCATGGCCATCCGCCAGCAGGGCAAGGCCGGCTTCGCCACCCTCCAGCAGAACGGCGAGCGGCTGCAAATCTACGTCCGCCTGGACGCGGTGGGCGAGCAGGGATTCGCGCTCTACAAGCTGCTCGACCTGGGCGACCATATCGGCGTCTCGGGCTACCTCTTCCGCACCCGCACCGGCGAATTGACCGTCCACGTGGACCGCCTGACCTTCCTCTCCAAGGCCATGCTGGCGCTGCCGGAGAAGTATCACGGCCTGGCCGATGTGGAACTGCGTTACCGCCAGCGCTATGTGGATCTGTTCGCCAACCTCGAAAGCCGGGAAGTCTTCGTCAAGCGCGCCAAAGTGCTGAAGGCGCTGCGCCGCTTCTTCGACGAGCGCGGCTATCTCGAAGTGGAAACGCCCATGATGCAGCAGATCGCCGGAGGAGCGGCCGCGCGGCCCTTCAAAACCCACCACAACGCGCTCGATATGGACCTCTTTCTGCGCATCGCGCCCGAGCTCTATCTCAAGCGCCTGGTGGTCGGCGGCCTGGACCGCGTCTACGAAATCAACCGCAACTTCCGCAACGAGGGCGTGAGCACCCAGCACAATCCCGAGTTCACCATGCTGGAGTTCTACCAGGCCTACGCGAACTACCACGACCTGATGCAGATTACCGAGGAGATGATCGAGTTTGTGGCTCTGGAGGTGAACGGGACCACGATGATCGAGTTCAACGGCCACACCATCGATCTGGCCAAGTGGCAGCGGCTCACTCTGCGCGAGGCCATCCGCGAGTTCTGGCCCGCCGAGGCGGGCGCCAAGCCCGCGTTCACCGCCTTCGAGTCCTCGCCGGTGCTGCAGACGCGGCTTCATGCCGCCATCGACTCCCTGGAAAAAGCCGTGGGTGAGACCGCGCGGCTCAGCCCGGAGCGGATCGCAGAGCTGAAGACTATACACAGCGCCGTCACCGCGGTCTACTACGACTCCATGAAGGGCGCGCCGGCGGGCACATCGGTCTACCACCTCTTTGAAGCGGTGGTGGAACCTTTCCTCATCCAGCCCACCATCATTTACGACTACCCTGTTGAAGTCTCGCCACTCTCGAAGGCCAAGCCCGGCGATCCGGCCAATGTGGAACGCTTCGAGTTCTTTGCCGGCGGCTTCGAATTGGGCAACGCCTTCAGCGAGTTGAACGATCCGGTGGAGCAGCATAAGCGATTCAGCCAGCAGCTAACCGAGCGAGACCGCGGCGACGACGAGGCCCATCAAATGGACGAGGACTACGTGCGCGCGCTGGCCTACGGCCTGCCTCCCACCGGCGGCGAGGGCCTGGGCGTGGACCGCCTGGTCATGCTGCTCACCGGCTCCAGGTCCATCCGCGACGTAATTCTGTTTCCGCTGATGAGGCCGGAGAAACAGGCAACAGGGAACGAAAAACAGGCAACAGGAAATAAGGAACAGGGAACAGAAAGCAAGGAATAGGCGACCCACTACCGTGCCCCATCCTTGCGATTTTTTCCTATCGCAAGGGTGGGAATGTACAGACCTTCGCAGAGATCGAGCGGGTTAGAAGAGCAGTTCAGACGGTGTAAGACAAACACCACACGCTGTAAGACAAGCGCCAATCTGAACTCGACAGGTTCTTCTGATCTCTGATCTCTGGAACACCGGGTTTCTAGCTGAAAGCTAGAAGCTAAAAGCTAGGAGCTGTTTTTTGAACATTCTCTTCATCGGCGACATCTTCGGCAGCGCGGGGCGCAGGATCGTGCGCGAGCACATAGGCCATGTGCGCCAGGCTCACGACGTCGAACTGGTCGTCATCAACGCCGAAAACGCCGCCGGCGGCTTCGGCCTCACCCCTCCGCTTGCCGAGGAACTCTTCGAGATGGGCGCGGATGTTCTGACCACCGGCAACCATGTGTGGGACAAGCGCGAGCTGATCGACTACCTGAACTCGGTTCCCGCCGAAAGCCATGAGCGCTCGCGCCGCGTACTCCGGCCGGCCAATTTCCAGACCGGCCTTCCCGGCTACGGCGTCTATGAGGGAACCACGCGGAGCGGCGTGGCCTATGCGGTGGCTGACCTGCAGGGCCGCGTCTTCATGACTTCGACCGACGACCCCTTCCATGCCGCCGACGCCCTTCTGGCCGGCATCGAGGCCAAAGTGATCGTGGTGGATTTCCACGCCGAAGCCACCAGCGAGAAGGTGGCCATGGGCTGGTATCTGGATGGCCGTGTCACCGCCGTGCTGGGCACCCACACCCACGTTCCCACCGCCGATGAGCGCGTGCTGCCCGGCGGCACCGCCTACCAGACCGATGTGGGCATGAGCGGCCCCTACGACAGCATCATCGGCGTCGAAAAGGAGCTGGTCCTGCACCGCTTTCTCACCGGCATGCCGGGCAAGTTCGAGGCTGCCAGGGGAAATCCCATCATGTGCGCCGCACTGGTTACATGCGATCCCCTCACCGGGCGCGCCTCCGCCATTCAGCACATCATGCTGGGAGAGTAACCGCGGACAGTGGTCAGTGGTCAGTGCCGCCCGGCAACTCGGTGATGGTGGGGGGTACGGGTCTGCCTTTGACCTGGATCACAGTCGGCGGAACGGCGCCTTCCGGGAGCAGCCCCACCGGCGAATGCTTGGCCTTCAGCAGTTTTCCCTTGCGGTTGAAGATCATGGTCCACTCCATGAGCTTCGGGCTCGCCGACACATCCGTAAACGAAACGCTTTCGCCGCCATGAATGGGAATCGCCAGTTCAGCCGGGATGGCCGCCGGGAATTTCAGGCTCTCGGGATCCTCCGTCAGCTTCGCGGCCACCGGATGCCCTCCCGCCAGGGCGGCGTAGCAGAGGCCGGTCCCCAGCCAGTCGGGAGCGTCGCCGGGATTTTCTTCCCCCCGGATGTGATTGAAGGCCGAAACGGTCAGGGCGTTGATGGGCGCCGGCGAAAACAGCGAATAGCCGCGCATCTGAATGGGGATGATGCGCACACGGCCCTCGCCGCCGCGCGGGATCGAAGCCGTAAATATACTCACGTCGCCCGTCCCGTTGTTGCGCAGGAAGCGCAAAAAAATGTGATTCCTGAACGCCGGGCACAGCACCTGCCGGTAACTCCATTTGCCCTGGTTGAACTCCAGGCCCAGATGTCCGGCATGTTCGCTGATGGAAGACTCCGCGTCCGCCTCCAGAAGGCGATCCTGCTCCGTCATCTGGTCAAACGTGCGGTACTCGACCGGCGCCACAACCAGCGGAGTTTCACTGTCGGGAGAATACGGCAGGGGGGGGTGAGCCTCGGGCACTTTCCCGGCCTTGAGATGGGTCGCGGATTGATCCTCGCCTGTCTGGGTCTGGGCCGCCATAGGGGCGCAGACAGCGGCGATCGATGCCGCGGCCAGGACGATGCGACGAAGGATCATTCGTTCCATGCTGTCCTCAGCCTACCACCACTGCGCGGAGCAGCCCATCGGACAAGCGGCGCGGATCGAGAAAAAGGGCAGCTCGCCGTGGCGAGCTGCCCTTCATTTCCCAGGAGCGGGATGCGCGATGAAGCGGATGATCAGTGCGCCGCCGCGGGCTTGTGCCCTGCTGCCGGCTTGTGCGCCGGAACGGGCTTCTTCTTCTCCGGCACAACCACTCCGTCGCGGAGCACGATCTGCGCGGTCTGCGCGAGGGCGGCCGTAGCTGGAATTTGAGTAAACGTGTCGTAGGTGCCGACCAGTTCGGTGGCGGGCGCCAGCTTGTACTCGAAACCGATAGCCGGAATCTCCTTTTCCACCAGCGGCGTCTTCATATTGACGATGAAATCGGCAATCTTGGCCTCTTTGGCATCCTGGGTCACGGCAACCTTGATGACTGAAGCCGTGGCTTCGATCACAATTCCCAGAACCGGGGTCACCTGATCCTTCAACAGCGCCCACAGCTTGTCGGCATCATCCTTGTTGCCATTGGCCAGGATGAACTCCTTGTCTTCAAGGTTCAGGCTGGGAAGATCACCTGACATCGCCTGGTGAGCAAGCTGAGCAGGAGTAGGCGCCGGCGTAATCACAAAGTTTGCAGGCGGAAACGTTGTGGCCGCTGCCTGGGTCTTTACGGCGTCCAGCCCATCCATGCCGCCGTGGTACTTCTTGTAGTAATAGTCGAGCTTCGGCTCAATCTGGCCCTTGTACGCCGCAGGAGCAAAATCCCATACGCGCGCATAGAACCAGACGGCCTGCACCAGATCCTGGGAGGTTCCTTGCTGGCTATACGCTTGCGCCAGCAGCAGCGTGTCGTTCAAACCCGTGGTCTTGCTCTGGTCGTCCGAATAGAGCATCAACTCTGCCTTGTATTCGGTCTGGGCAGCCTTGAAATCCTTCTTTGAGATGGCGTCATCCAAAGCTATGGCCGAGTGATAGATCGGATAGGTTGCGCCGGTCAGCTTTTTCCAGTCGTCGCCGGAAGTACCGGCAGGCTTGGGAACCGTCAGTCCCTTCTGAGCCAGGGCCGCGGCATCGTCGCAGGTCTGCGCATCGCTGGTCCTTTGGCACTGTCTCTTCTTGATCACCACTGAGATGTAGATGGCCTTCATGTTGCTGGGGTCCACCTGAAGCAGGCGGCTGGCGGCGCTGAGCGCCTTGTCGTCGTCGTTCAGACCCCCGTAGATATCCACCAGCATGTCAAGAACGGCCTTCTTGACCACGCTCTGGGGATACGTTTGCAGAAAGCTCTCAAGTTGAGAGGCTTTGGTCCTGGGATCGCTCTGTGTGGTGGCTATTTGATAGGCATTGAACTCGGCTGGATCCTTGATGGAGATGGTTTCAGTATCCTGTGCTCGCAGCCTGGGCGCGGAAACGAGGCCAATACAAGCCAATGCCAGCATAAATGCAAAAACAAACTTCTTCATTTTGTGCTCCTGGGAGTTGCCGAAATGGAAATTAATGTTAAACACTCGCATGTGGAAAGTGCAACCGTTCTTTTTGACGGCTGGGTACCGGTGTTGGGTAAACGATCCATGAGATCCCATGCGATGTTGGATGAATTATAGAAAGCCCTGCCCTCCCTGACAAGCAAGGTTGGGCGGGAAATTCAAAATCCCCGCGCCTGGCGGCTAGCGGGGCCTTTCCAGCCGCCGGTCCAAAGGGCTGGTTTGGCGGCATACGGGACGAAAAACGGCCCAGGGATCCGTGCGCGGCCTAGTTAGTCGTGTCTGAAAATCTGATTAATTGCCATAAGAATCAATAACATAGATCGTAGCTGGCTGGTATAATTATCTCAGAAGCTATTGAAAACACTGCGATAACTGGGAAAAAGTG
>JBEKNO010000019.1:0-27020 GCA_049522735.1 Occallatibacter sp. | reverse complement strand
TCCAGGGGCAAAACGAAACGAGGAAACCGCGGCAAAAACGGGCCGAAAACGGCGAAAAATCCGCCGCCAGAACGAAATCAGGTGCAAATCAGGAGTTTTTCCGCAGCCTGTTTAGTCGTGCCCTTTCAAAGCCCTCAAACCCCCGGCAAAGGCCAAACGCCCATGACCCCGCTCGTCATTCTCCTCATCTTCTTTCTGGCCGTGGTGGAGACGCTGGCCAGCTACATCAGCCGCGTCTACGCCGATTTCGGCAAGATTCTGGCCCGCGAGGAACAGGAGAACCTTGACGCCTGGGAGGAGCTGATCGAGCCGCAACTGGGCCTGAGCCGCGAACATGCGGCCATTTCCGCGGCGGTCTTGCAGCAACTGGCCCTGGGGCTGATCGCGCTGGAGTTAGGCGCGCTATTGTTCGATCGCGCTCCTCATTTTGCTCCGCCCACCTACGCCGAGATCGCCCAGGCCGTTCTCGCCGTGGTGCTGGTAGTGGTTATTTGCATCCAGCTTCTGCCTTCGCTGCTCTTCAATCGCACCCGTGGCCGCTGGGTGGGGTGGCTGGTGTGGCCCATCCGCCTGCTGCTTTGGTCCATTACGCCCATTACCGTCTTTGTGCGCTTCTTCTTCTCCGTGGCGGCGCTGGCCGAGCCGCCGGCCACTGCCGAAGAGGAATCCGCCGTCGATGTGGAGGCGCTGCTCGAAGCCGGCGAAGAAGAGGGCATTCTGGAGGAGAACGACATCGACCTGGTCCGCTCCGCGGTCGAGTTTGGCGACAAGCTGGTGCGCGAGGTGATGACCCCGCGCCCGGAGGTTTTTGCCGTCCCCGGTTCGACCACCCTGGAGCAATTTCTTGAAGCACTCCGCGAGCACAACTTCTCCCGCGTTCCCGTTTATTCCGGCTCGCTGGACAACGTGACCGGCATCGCCTTTGCCCACGACCTGTTGCAGATCTCCGACGAGGAAGCCCGCACCCGCACCGTGGCCGGCATCCAGCGCCCGGCGGTCTTCGTTCCCGAAACCAAGCGCGGCTACGAGCTGCTGCGCGAGATGCAGCGCGAAAAACAGCACATGCGCATCGTGATCGACGAGTACGGCGGCGTGGCCGGCGTGGTGACTATCGAGGATCTGCTCGAACAGATCGTGGGCAACATCCGCGACGAGCACGAAGACGACGCGCCCCCCGGCTCGGTCAACGCCGAGCCCCAACGCGAGCCAAACGGCGTCTGGCTGGTTCCGGGCAGCTTTCCCGTGGATCAGCTTGCAGACCTCTTCGGCGAGCCCATCGAGTTAGGCGAGGAATACGAAGCCACCACGCTGGGCGGCCTGGTGAGCGAGATCGAGGGCCGCATCCCGCTGGCCGGCGAGGTGGTGATGCTGGAACCCATCAGCATGCGCATGGAGGTAGTCGCCTCCACCGGCCGCCGCGTGGAGCGGCTGCGCGTCTTCCCGCCGGCCGGAGCCGCACCTTTATCTGTCCAATAGCAAGTCGATGGCGCTATAATCCCGCCAGTTTAATTCTTGAGGAGATATCGTCATGAAATCATTCACCGCCCTGCTTGTGGCCGTCGCGCTTGTCTGCCCGGCCTTTGCTCAGAATGTTGCCTTACAACAGAAAGCTGCATTGCAAGAGATACAGAAAAGACTCAAGGGCCCAGTTGTGTCTCCTGCTTTCAAACCCATTCTGCTGCATACCGGCAAGCCGATTACCCAGAACGACAAAGCGCAGCTTGTGGCCTCCGCGGTAAAGATGTACGCCGCGACAATGCCCGCGCAAAAGCCCTGGCAAAAATCAAACATAAAGGCCACGGATACGGAGCCGACGGTAACACAAGCTATCATTACGCCCTCCCAGATGTTCCAGGGCGACCTTGTGATAGCGGAGGCGAGTATGCCAATTTTTGTCAGTCCCGGCACCAACTCGCTTAAATTCGTGCCCGACGAAACAAGTGCTCTGGATATCTTTTTCGCGGCGAAACCCAATATGAGCTATATTCTCACCTTCAAAGTGAATAGCCAGTCTCCAAATCCGCAGTTCAGGGTTGGAGGTAATGGTAGCCTTGAAATCTCTAACGGGTCGGCCGGCAGCAACGAGTTCGCCATCGCCCTTGTTTCCAATATTACAGGGACAATCGATGTCAATCTTTTCAGTCATAACGCCTATTGGAATTTTGAATCCTGCGAGATTACCGGGACTCCTATCAACTAACCGGTCGTGGGAGCGGTGTTCGCGATGGGTGAGATCGCAGTCTCCACCGACTGCCGCACCGTGTGCCTGCACCTCTTCCCGCTCTCGGAAATCGAGCATTTATCTGCACCGGTAGTATGTGGATGGCGCTATAATCCCGCCAGTTTCATTTTGGAGGAGAAATCATCATGAAAACAATCCCAGCCCTGCTTGTGGCCGTTGTGCTCATCTCTCCGGCCTTTGCCCAGACTACTGCACCGCAGGAGATACAGAAACATCTCAAGGGCCCCTTTATCTCTCCCGCTTTCAAGCCGATTCTCCTGCATACCGGCAAACCCATCATTCAGGGTGATAAACAACAGCTTCGGTTTTCTGTGCTGAATTCTTACATGAAAATCAGGCCTGGAACCAAGATAACGACACGGGATGCTGTTTCGCCCGCGGCATTAACAGCCATGATTACTCCGCAGCAGATGTACAAGACCGGCTTTGTGGATACAATCGCATATCAGCCGATGGCCGTTAGGGCAAGCAGCGGATCATATTTTTTCAACCCCGGGGCCTCAAGCGCACTGACCTTCGAAATCACTGTGAATCCAAATACTACATACACACTCACAGTGAAAGTGGGACCGTCAGCCGAACCGAGTAATCCACAGTTCACGGTCTACAACGGCGAACCCGGCAATCCGGAGCAAAACCCTGAAACCTTTACTGGAAACATTGGCACTACCGAGTTTGCTTATGCCTTTGTTGCTAATGGGGCTGGAGTAACAGGTATCTCGATTTACAGTCCCAACGCTAAGTGGTGGACTTTTGTGAGCTGCGAGATCACAGCGACTCCCCTCAACTGATTCGCGCTCAGCAGCGCTGGGTCACGTATGCGCAGATCAAGCCAACGCGCGAGCCGCAAATCCACGATAATAAGGGTCAGGAGCATTACCCCCTTTGAAATCCGGATTTGTCGCCATTGTGGGCCGGCCCAACGTCGGCAAAAGCACGCTGCTGAACGCCCTGACCGGCGAAAAGGTGGCCATCGTCTCCGCCAAGCCGCAAACCACGCGCGATCGCATCGCCGGGGTGGTGGAGGTGGAGGCGCGCAAGGGCCTGCATGCCGCGCAGATCATTCTTGTCGATACGCCCGGCGTGCACAAGCCCGGCTCGCAACTGGACCGCCGCATGTTGCAGGAGGTCTACGAGGCGCTGGAAACCCGCGACCTGGTGCTGGTGCTGATGGACGCCACCCGCAGGGTGCAGTTGGAACCCGCTGCGGAGGCAACGGATACACTCGGTTCTGTATCAGGGCACGACTTGAGTCGTGCCGCAAATCAAGCAGAACCGGACGGGGCTTTAGCCCCTGCGAAGCACGCAGTAGAGACCATACCCGCCCCCAAACATAAAGCCCCCTCTTGGGCCAGCGAGGACGAGTTTCTCTTCGGCCTGATCCGCAAGCTCGACTGCCCGGTCTTTCTGGTGCTCACCAAGATCGACCTGGTTCCCAAGGATCGCCTGCTGCCGCTGATCGACACGCTCACGCGGCAGTTCCATTTCGCCCAGATCATTCCGGTGAGCGCCCGCAAGCGCGACGGTCTCGATCTGCTGCTGCGCAAGATCGTCGAGGTTCTGCCCACGGGCCAGCGCTACTACCCCAGGGATCAGTACACCGATCAGCCCCAGCGCTTCATGGTCGCCGAGCTGATTCGCGAGAGCATCCTGGTCGAAACGGGCGAGGAGGTTCCTTACGCCTCGGCGGTGGTGATCGAGCAATTCGAGGAACCCGAGCCGATGCCTTCGTCCAAAGCGGGCAGAAAACCGCTCACCCGCATCGCCGCTGCCATCTACTGCGAACGCGGCGGACAGAAAGCCATCTTGATCGGCAAGGGCGGCGCCAAGCTGAAGGAGATCGGCACCAGGGCGCGCCGCCAGATCGAGTCGCTGCTCGGAACCC
Source organism: Occallatibacter sp. (assembly GCA_049522735.1). Classification (GTDB taxonomy): domain Bacteria; phylum Acidobacteriota; class Terriglobia; order Terriglobales; family Acidobacteriaceae; genus Telmatobacter. The sequence goes on along the minus strand of JBEKNO010000019.1, from coordinate 22,893 downwards.
GCGTTTATCTTGAGCTGCGCGTCATCGTGGAGCCCAACTGGCGCGAGTCGAAGAGTTTTGTCCAGTCGCTTGGCTGGCGCAACCAGTTAGAGCGGCTGGCCGAATCCAGCATTACCGAAAAGCCTGCGGACGAAGACGAATAAAGTATAAAAACGCTCGTCAAGGTTCTTTGAGAATCGCGGATTCTATCTTTATCGCTGCCTGAGAAGCCAGCCTACGCCCCGTTCACCCAGCCCCGCCCATTGATCTTCACCGTGTACATGCGGGTATCGGCTGCGCCGATGATGGCGTGGACGGTGTTGCCGTCGGCGGGTCCGGTGGCCAGGCCCACGCTGGCGCTCACGCGCAGACTGAGCCCGTTCTTCATGGGAAAGCGGGTTTCCATCAGCGCCTGGTTCAATTCTTTTGCCTGGGCCTGTGCGTCCTCGGCGCCGGTCTCCGGCATCAGAAGGACGAACTCGTCGCCTCCGTAGCGGAAGCACCAGTCCTGCTTGCGGCTCAGCTCCTGCAGCCGGCGCCCGGTGTGGGCCAGCAGTTCGCTGCCCACCAGGTGGCCGTGCGCGTCGTTGACCAGCTTGAAGTGGTCCAGGTCAAGAAAGGCCAGGCTCACCGGCAGGCGGTTGCGGCGGGATCGCTCCAGTTCCCGGCCCAGCACATCGTAGAGATGGCGGGCGTTGTAGAGGCCGGTACAGTCGTCGAGGATGCTCAACTGCTGGATGCGGGCCACGTCGCGCGCATTCTCAATGGCGATGGCCGCGTGATCGGCCAGAATGTGCAGGTAGGCGATGGTGTAGTCGGTCATCTGATCGGCGCGCGGGTTGAAGATTTCGATCACGCCGTGCGTCCCTTTGCGCCCCCGCAAGGGCAAGGCAATCACCGAGCGCACACCTCGCGGCTTGACGGCGCTCTCCTTCATCAAGCGCGGATCATTCTCCGCTTCGGGAACGATCAGCGTCTCGCCGTGCTGGGCCACCCACCCGGCCACGCCCTCGCCCACCTTCACGCGCAGGCCGCTCAGCGCTGCCTGCTCTCCGCCCGCGGCGATGGCGTAGTAGAGTTCCTGGCTGGCATCGTCCAGCATCAGCAGCGTCCACAGCTCCGCCTCCATAATCCGCTCCATGTGCTCGAGAATGGTGCGCAGTATGGTGTCCAGGTCGAAGCTCGAGGTGAGCGAGCGCGCCAACTGGTGGAAGACAAGCAGATCAGCGAGCGGGATGCGGTTTTCCGCCTCGTTCGTCATCATGGAACCCATAAAGGGAGCTATGCAAGCAATTCTTGCACACAAATGGCGCGCGTGCATGCTCACGCAGAGCCTATTTCACACTTGCGTGCGCGGCCCCGTGCGGGGACGCAGTCCACCGGAGCCGCCTCAGTCCAGCCGCGGTGTTCCCCGGCGCAACAGAAAGCCGACAATGCCGCAAACCAGGATGATGGCCAGGACAATGGCAAAGTAAAAGGCGATGGGATGCGCCCAGCCCGGCGAGTAGGAAAGATCCTGGCCAACCCACAGCAGCAGGATCACAGCGATGACCGCGAACTGCCCGGCGATGACCAGCAGGGTGTGGCCCAGGTCGCGCCGTCTGTCCAGCGCCTCCACCTGGTCGGGGGTCAGGTTGCGCTCTTCGGGGGGAAGCAGGGTATTTGCCATCTTCTCTCTCCTGTCTCTGGGCGGGCCGTGCAAAATGTTCTGTGATCTCCTGGCCCGGCCGCTCACACTTTCGATTCAATCACAGGCCGCGGGGCGAGCGCCAGAGCGGCGGCACACTCCGCCTGTTCTGCCGCCTTCAGAGCCGGCCGGGGACGCTACTTTGGCGGATAGCCGACCGATTGCGCGTAGAGGGGACGCTTTTCCGCGGGCAGCTTCAGCGCCGCCGCTACCTCGGTTGCATCCTGCTGCCCGTAGAGGGCATAAAACCAGGCGTTCAGCCCTTCGGAAGCGGCAAATAGATATACGTTCTGGCCGATGAAGCCCACATCCACCTGGGCGTAGTCATCCTTGACGGGAGCCACGTAGACGATGGTCACGGCTGCGTGCCCGGCGGGAGGCGCGCCCATTTTGGCGCGCATATCGCCGGCCAGAACCGGGCGCAGGCGGTTTGCCTCCGCCTCGTAGACGTAAACTCCCTCCGCCAGCACCACGTCGAGTTCGATGTCCTGGCTGTTCATGGCCGAGGGCGCCGTGCGGCCCAGTCCCGGCTTTACCTCGCGCGGCCGGTTGACGCCAAAGGCCGCCCACAAGAGGTTGGAGAGCGTTTGCAGGGGCAGCGGCTGATCCTGAAAGGCGCGCGTGGTTTTGCGCTGGGCCAATGCCTGCATCAGGGGCATGCCGGCGGTGATCTGCGGCTTGGGCAACTCGATGAACTTCAGTTCCGCGGCCAGGACCGGCGTGGCGCTCTGCTGGTGACAGGCCACAATTTGCGCGCCCCACGCCAGGGCGATGAGGGCCAGCAGAACGGCCGGGCGGCGGAGCGGAAACGGGAAACGGACTGGAATGTGCATGGGTTCTCCTCGAACGACGAGGTTGAGCACGCCTGCCTCCTGGGGTGTGCGGAATGGGGAAAGAAACGGCCGCAATTCAATTGCCGGGAGCAAAGGCCGGCTCGCCCTGGGCTCCTCGGGGCGCCGGGAGGATACGCGGCTGCGGGAGCGCCGAATCTCAGCCGGGAGCCGCGCCCTCCCGCTCACTCCGACAAAAACGCCAGCGACTGCAACTGGGTGATCTCGAAAGCCTTGCGGCAGCGGATATTGGCGCAGGCCAGCTTGTCGTCGCGGCGCACCATATACGACTGCGCCTTGGCGAAGCGGGCGCGGTCGCGCTCGTCGGCCCCGCGAGGCAGTTGCACCCGCTTGCGCCGCACCACCCAGGTGACCTTGTACTCGCCCTCCTGCCCGCACTTGGGGCAGATGAGGGTGTGCGTCCGCAACTCCGTGGTTTCGTTGAAAAACTCGCGCTCTTCCATGGCTCTCCACGTGGCCGGAGCTCACCACCCCGCGGACAAATCCGCCGCGGCGGACGTGAGTACCCCGGAAGCTCTTCCACTCCGGCTCAATTTATTCCATACTCATCCTTGCCATGACGAAACGCAAGCCGGGCAAATTTTCGGCCATCAAGGCGGTCAAGGCCAACGCCCGTCGGCGCGTGGGCCAGCCCAAACCCGCGCGCGTGGTGGATACCGGGCCGCGCACTGGCCGCGAGGCCAAGCACAAACCCAAACTCGAGGAGATCATCCGGCAGGAGGAGTAACGATGGCTAAGGCGGTTGGAGTGGGAGGAGTTTTTTTGAAGGCGAAGGATCCGAAGGCGCTTTCAGAATGGTATGCCGCCCATCTCGGCATCCGGCCGGGAGAAGCCGGATCGCTGGTCTTCGATGGGCCGGAATCGGCGGAAATGACCGTCTTTGCCCACTTTCCCCTCGACTCGCCCTACTTCGGCGATGGCGCCCAGCCATGCGTGGTCAACTTCCGCGTCGACGATCTGGATCAGTTGCTGGCCCAGTTGGCCGCCGCCGGGGTGCGCATCGACCCCCGGCGCGAGGAGTACGCCTATGGGCGTTTCGCCTGGATCTGGGATCCGGAGGGCAACCGGGTAGAACTGTGGCAGCCGCTGTCGGCGGTTTGAAGCGGATCTGGACTGGAAATAGCGCTCGGAATCGGTTTTGTATCTGGGAAACGTCTAATTTTGGCCGCTCCGAGGCTGTAAGACAGCGTGCGGGACAGATTAAGTGGTCAAAAACAGCTCTGTTTTACGTTGTCTTGCGGGCGTAAGACAAATGCAAGACGAGCGTAAGACAAGCCTCTTGCTGGTACTTCGCCTGCCTCGCGCCGGCTCCTGGTCAACCAGGCTGGTTTCCCATCCTTTTCGCAAAGAGCGCGAAAAGGATAGGGCACCCGGCTTGAAGCCGGCGCCTAAAAAGCCGCACTACCGTATAGACTGAATGCACTACCGCGATGAGAGACTCCATCTACGTCTCGAAAGAGAACTACCTGAAAGCCATTCTGGAGGCCGAGGCCGAGGGGCGCGAGGTGATTCCGGCCGTGCTGGCGCATTGGCTTGAGGTGTCGGCGCCGGCGGTAACCATGGCCATGAAGCGGCTGAAGCGCGACGGCTTCGTTGAGGTGGGCGCGGACGGCATTGTGCGGCTGACTGCGGCGGGCCGCGAGACCGCTTACCGGACTGCGCTGCGGCACCACCTCATCGAGCGCATGCTGAGCGAGGTCTTCGGCATGGAGTGGCACGAGATCCACGAAGAGGCGGAGCGGCTGGAGCACGCTGTTTCCCCGGCCTTCGAAGCCAAGCTCCGTGAAAAGCTGGGCGAGGGCGGCGCCTGTCCGCACGGCAATGCGGTGCTGCCGGAGAGCCCGGCCCAGCGCAAGCAGCGCGGCGAGATGCCGCTTTCCGAGGCCCCCGAGGGTCGGCGCTACACCGTTGTCAGCCTGCAGGAGCGCGACCCGAAGCTGCTTCTGTTTCTGCACCGCACCGGCATCGGCCCCGGCCAGAGCCTGCGCGTGCTGAGCCAGAACTACGATCAAACCGTTTTGATTGAGATGCCTACTGGAAATTCCATTTTGGGAAGACCGGCGGCCGAGGCGGTCTGGCTGCGGCCGGAGATTTCACGGTAATTAAATACGATTATGCACTTGACACATATAACGTATATTACTGATAATGCAGCAGTTTATGAGGAGCTTGGAGGTTATTGAGTTTGATGCGCGGAGAAGCATAAACTGCATGAAGTCGCCTTCTACCATAATAGTTGCAGGTATTTCCACATAAATTTATGTTTGCCTGTGGAAAAAGGGTTGCAAAGATGAAGCGTTTGGTCGATAATCTGTGAAGGTCATAGGGATGCTCCTTTCTTCTTATGGCCCTATTCTCTAAGCTTAGAGGCTCCCTTCGGGGAGTCTCTTTTGCATTTAGGGCTTTTTTTCAATAAACTCCCGGAGCTTCTTCACATCGAAGATCTGCAGCCCTTTACCCTTCAATGAGTTGATTTCCGCGGCAATGTGCCTTGCTGTTCCCACTACGCTAACCCTTTTGTGGTCGTGAAGCAATTCAGTCAACGGATCATGAAAATCGCTGTCACCGCTCCAGAGACAGAAGCTTTGTGCCTTGTGGATATGATTGTCTAAGCGCATATCACTGCCAATTTCAACGTCAAAATTGCACTTTGGACACTCCAAAAACAATGTCCCGAGCTTATTCATCGCCTTCAATTCGTTGTTCAGGTATTCAATGGCCTCCACGCGCAAATTTTTCAGAAGGGTTCCGTCGATAAAGTTTGTCAAGATGTCGGGTGAACGGGGCGAAATACTCGTCACATCAATAGAAAGCTGCATGATTTTCACCCTTTTCGTGCGCATTTTATAGCCGCAAGAATGGACGAACTTCATGAATTTTTCAGAACCTTGGTCACCATGAATAGTCCCAAAATAGAAGCGCGATTCAACCACACCAAATGAATCGAGAAGGTCTTTGAGTTTCCGAAGATCGATTGCCCATCCCAACCTCTTCAGCCACCCTCGAACGTTTGCGAAGTCGATATAGACAATCGTCGTATCATCGAGGATGGTTTCGAGTAACTTAATACGGTCCGGAAACTTCTGCCCGCATGTATCGATCCAATTCGTCTTCGGCTTGTACATCGCAAATTTCCCTTTCATCTCCGAAGCAAACAGCTTAATATACGAGCGAAGGGCGGGAGAATCGAACTCCATTGGATTCGCAACCAATTCCAGGGCATAAATCCCGTTTCTAGCACCTGCTAGTTACCCTCCGTTTCCACTAAGCAGACTTCATCTCTATCACCGCCCCCATTTTTGGCATTGAGACTGGCACTCCAACCCCCGTTACCTCTTTGAACGTCTTATGAGTGAACCCAAGCTCATTACATAGCGAATCAAAGGTGAGATCAACTTTCTTTCCCAGAGCGTCAAATGCCGTCGGCAGAAGTTCTGGTTCCTGAAAAATCGGTTCGTTAGGTTCTCCTTTAGTCCATCCCTTGAAGGATATGTACTGAAACGAACGCCGATACTCGACGGCTCCTATTAAGCCAAGATCATACGCGCGCCGGACAATAGCGGCGGCGCTGCTATGCCAACGGCGCTTTAGATCAAAAACATGTTTCCAAGAAAAAGGGGCCATGCAGAATTCTCGGCTGAACGCCCTTCTCGGCATCAAAAAAGCACTGGCGAACCTGTCCGCCTGTATTTCGGTTTCCAAATCTCCAGTATGAATACCAGAGTGCATTACCAAATGGCCGCATTCATGCCCGATGTCGAAATTCCACCGCGAAGCGCTCTTGATTTCGTCGTTCAGAAAGATAACCGCTGTCCTCCCCTGGCGAGAGAACGCATCGACCTTAGAGGATCGAACGAGATGCCGAACTATGACTACTCCCGCACGTTCGAGCACTCGACCGATCTGCCAAATAGGGGCATCCAGACCGAGCCCCCAATGCATCCGAGTATTCTCCGCAGCGTGTTCCACTTCGTCAAGCGCGGAAATTGAAATTCTCGGTATATCCACTTCCGGGAAATTAAAGTGCTTACGAAGTTGTTGGATAACCATTCCAAGCAGCGTGGCATGTGCGCGAATTTGTGTTTTCGCTTTTTCGGGAGTAGATCTGCGATGACGAAAACTGCACTCCTCCTCCAAGAAAAGATCGTGAGTCCTCCGATAGAAAAACGCTGGATCGAATCCTAAAACTTCGGCACACGCTTCCACTAGGTCTGGGGCCGGGTCCAACTTCTTGCCATTTTCACAGCGCGTAATCATTGCGCTGGAGGCGGCAACCTCTTTCCCCAGTTGTTTTTGCGTAAGGCCCCGAAACTCTCTCGCGAGCTGCAACCGTTCTCCACAAAATGCCTCAACTTGCGATGACATTGGCCGGATTTCCCCTGATTTTCTCTTCGTCGGTTTCTTTCTTAATTGGTTCTGCGACCACCGGAGGCAGGTTCACCGGCGGTGCCTGCATCAGAGAGATGTTGCTGATCTGTGCTGTGAACGGGATTCGATATTGACCTATTACTTCCTTGTACTCATCAATCTCCACGAGGCTGACAGAAGTGGCTTGACGAGTTGAATCGACATCTACGGCCAGTCTCAAGATAGTATCGACGGTTGGCAAACCTTCAAATTCAAAGCATGTCTGGATGTGGAGTGTTTCACCATCACTGTGCGTTAAGTAGCGGCTCGGCGGGTCGTCTGGGTCACCTTTGTAGTGCCTTAAAGGCACGGAGCCGACGCTAAAGCTGAACTGCAGGGCTTTAAGTTCCTGGTTGATTGATAACCAATCCAAGGTTTTAGACAGTTCCCTGATCGCGAAAAAGGTACGCTGGTACACTCGGCACCCTAGCGACCAATCTCCGTCTCCATGTTCGGGCTCGTGAAGGGCCACACACTCGCTTCGCACACGACGAATTTCGTTGGCGAGGATGGTCAGTCTTGGTTGGGTCAAGTCCGGATATTTGCGCCAAGGTTCGATTTGAGCGATCATGAATACACTATACACGAATCACGACAATGATGTAGAAAAAAATTAAGCTGTGAATTTCTTTCACGACCTGTTTGAAACCAGTCGCGCTATCCAATCACTTCAAATTGCACAAAAATTGGTGCATTTTTTGTCAATCGCATACCTATGTAATCAAATATAAGATGATTTATTAATCATAATTAACGAGTTGTGGCATACTTGGGTTGAGTGGTCCCTGCGATCGCTCCCCCGGCACGCATGTCCACGCTATCCACATATCCCGCCAGGCCCACCGAGCCCTCCTTGCCGGAGGTGCATTCCAGCGTGCGCATCTCCCGCTCGCCGATTGGCTGGCGGCGCCTGCTGGGCTTTCTCGGTCCGGGATTTCTGATCTCGGTGGGCTACATGGACCCCGGCAACTGGGCCACCGACATTGCCGGCGGCTCGCGCTTCGGCTACACGCTACTGTCGGTCATCATGGCCTCCAACCTGATGGCCATTCTGCTGCAAAGCCTGAGCCTGAAGCTGGGCGTGGCCACGGAACGGGACCTGGCGCAGCTATGCAACGAGAGCTATAGCCGCTGGGTAAGCTTCATGCTGTGGGTGGGCGCGGAGATCGCCATCGCGGCCTGCGACCTGGCCGAGGTGATCGGCTCGGCCATTGCCCTGAATCTGCTCTTTCACATTCCGCTCTTCTACGGCGTGCTGATCACTGGCCTGGACGTGCTGCTCATCCTGCTCATGCAGCGCTGGGGCTTCCGCTACGTGGAGGCGCTGGTGATTACGCTGATCGGCACCATCATCGCCATGTTCGGCGTGCAGATGTTTTTCAGCCGCCCGGATTACCTCCCGGCGCTGCGCAATCTCTTCGTTCCCTCGCCCTCCATCGTCACCAACCCTGAGATGCTCTATATCGCCATCGGCATGCTGGGCGCCACGGTGATGCCCCACAACCTTTATCTGCACTCCTCCATCGTGCAGAGCCGCCGCTACAAGCGCACGCCGGAGGGCAAGCGCGAGGCCATCTTCATGGCCAACGTGGACTCCGCGCTGGCGCTCACGGTAGCGCTGTTTGTGAATGCGGCCATTGTGGTGGTGGCCGCGGCGGTCTTCTATCGCAGCGGGCATTATGAGGTTGCGGCCATCCAGGACGCTTACAAGCTGCTCAGCCCGCTGGTGGGCGCGGCCGGAGCGAGCACGCTCTTTGCCATCGCCCTGCTGGCCAGCGGCCAGAACTCGTCTATCACCGGAACGCTGGCCGGGCAGGTGGTGATGGAAGGCTTCATCCACATTAAAGTTGCCCCCTGGCTCCGCCGGCTCATCACCCGCTCCCTGGCCATCATTCCCACCATCATCGTGGTTGCCATTACCGGCGAGCAGGGGACGGAAAAGCTGCTCCTGCTGAGCCAGGTGATCCTGTCGCTGCAACTGAGCTTTGCAGTGGTTCCGCTGGTGATGTTTACGGGCAGCCGCAAGAAGATGGGCGAGTTTGTGAACGGCCCCTGGCTGCAGGGACTGGCGTGGTTCACCGCCGCATTGATCGCCGGGCTGAATGCGTGGTTCCTGGTGCTGATGATGCGGTGAAGACGAGGGAACAGGGAATAGGAAATAGAAAACAGGGAATAGGGAATAGAAAAGCATCCGGCCCCGATCAAATTTCTGCCCATGCACAAAATGAACCGTGCCCCATCCATGCGATTTGTTTCTATCGCATGGGTGGGAAAGCACAGATGTGTGCGCAGCCACGGACCCGCTAATCCCTAATCCCTAATCCCTAATCCCTAACCCCTAATCTCTATTCCCTCTTCCCCCATGCACTACCATGGATGGCATGTACATTCTCTCCGCTGACGAGATGCAGGCCTGCGACCGCGCCACCACTGCGCGCTTCGGGATTCTGTCGCTGGAGCTGATGCGGGCGGCCTCGGCGGCAGTGGCCAACTTTGCGCGGCAGCAGTTCCCGCGGGCGCGGCGGGTGACGGTGCTGTGCGGCAAGGGCAATAACGGCGGCGACGGACTGATGGCCGCGCGCCTGCTCGCCGATGCGGGCCTCAAGGTAACCACGCTGCTGCTGGGCGCGCCCGATCTGAAGGGCGACGCTGCCCAGGCATGGCAGGAACTGGGCAGTCCTGCGCACGGGCTCATCCACATCGTCACCGCGCCGGAGAACCTGGCGCGGCTCACGGGCGCGCTCGAAACCGATCTGATTGTGGATGCGGTGCTGGGCACGGGCTTCAAGCCGCCCCTCAAGGGGCTGGCGCTGGCGGCGCTGGAGTGGGTGAAGGCCAGCCGGGCGCCCATCCTTGCCGTTGATCTGCCCTCCGGTTGGCCGGCAGACGAAACCAGCGCCACTTTGGCCACTCCGGTCTTCCCCGCCGATGCTGTGATCACCTTTACCGCGCCCAAGCCGGCGCACGTCTTTGGCCAGTTGACCAGGGCGTGGGACCAGCCCATTGTGGTGGCGCCCATCGGCTCGCCGCAGGAGGCGATCGCTTCGGAGCTGGGATTGCATTGGGCGGGATCGGCGGTGGAGCTGGTGCAGGCGCCCAGGGCGGCGGGAGCCAACAAAGGCAACTTCGGGCACGTGCTGGTGGTGGGCGGGTCGCTGGGAACGGCGGGAGGCAAATCCGGCGCGCCGGCCATGGCGGCTCTGGGCGCGCTGCGGGCCGGGGCAGGCCTGGTGACGGCGGCGGTTCCCGCTCCGGCGCTGGCGCTGGTGGCCGCGGTTGCCCCGGAGTTGATGACTTTCCCGCTCGCCGCGACCGCATCCGGGCAGATTGCGGCGGCGAACCTGGCCGCGGAGGTTCTGAAGGCGCTTACGGCGGGGAAAACCGTGCTGGCCATCGGGCCGGGGTTGGGACAGGGGCCGGAGACGATCAAATTTACAGCGGGGCTGCTTTCGGCGGAAAAGATTCCGGCGGTGATCGACGCGGACGCGCTCAGTATTCTGGCTGCCAAACCGGTGCTGCTCGCCAAGCTGGCACGCGGCGGCGAGCGCACCTTGGTGCTCACGCCGCATTTCGGCGAGATGGCGCGGCTGGCGGGCATCACGGTGGCCGAGGTGCAGGCCAGGCGGCTGGAGGTGGCGCGCGGCTTTGCCCGGCGCATGGGCGTCACGCTGGTGCTCAAGGGCGCGCGCACGCTGATCGCCCATCCCGACGGCCGCGTGGCCGTGAACACCACCGGCAATCCCGGCATGGCCAAGGGCGGCAGCGGCGATCTGCTCACCGGGCTGATTGCGGGGTTGCTGGCGCAGTACCCGGCGGAGCCGGCGCGCGCGGTGGAGGCGGCGGTATATTTGCACGGACTGGCCGCGGATCTGGCCGTGCGTGAAGCCGATGAGCATACGCTGCTGGCCACGGACAGTCTGCTTCAGCTTCCCAGGGCTTTTGGCTTTCGTTCCCGCGGGCCGAACGGGTATCTTTGGTTGCAGGGGCTGCCGGCGGAATCGTCGCCGGGCGCGGCCTCCAACGAGGCTACCCAATGACCAACGTTGCCCCTCCCGCCGCAGGCCGCATACACGAGTTCACCAGCCAAAGCGGCGCGGAGACCATCGAAGTGGGCCGCAATCTGGCTCGTCTGCTGGCGCCGCCGCAACTGCTGATCCTGCGCGGCGACCTGGGCACCGGCAAAACCACTCTGGTGAAGGGCATCGCCCAGGCTCTGGACGCCGCCGAGGCCGACGAGGTAACCAGCCCCACGTTTACGCTGATTCACGAGTACTATGGCGCGCGGGACGGCAAGCCGGTAAAGCTTTTCCACCTGGATGTCTATCGCCTGGAAGGCGAGCGCCAACTGGAAACACTGGGCCTCGACGAGTTACTAACTCCGGATGCGCTGGTGCTGGTGGAGTGGGGCGATAAATTCAAGAGCATCCGCAAAAAATCAACCGGAGAGATTTTAATTACCTCGACCGGCGGCGATGCGCGCAGGATTACGGTGACGCTGAAGGAATAGGTGGGATTATTTGAACTGGTCCTGTCGAGTTTTCTGGTCTCCCACCCATCATTTTGGGAGGGTCAGACCTGGGATCCGCCTCTCAATCATGCCGAAAACCGCTGCCTTCTTCCTTCCCAACGCCGACATAAGGATTGGCTTCTCTGGTTTCCAGTCAGCAGGCAAACTGAGCCCGTTTGAAATGAATATCACTTCCTTGCCTTTGTGGCGTCCATTCGCGGTGTATTGCAGACCATAGGCGATACGGCGGCACTTGGAATAGAGGTTGTGGCGTACGGCAGAATAATCATAGGTCACGACCCAGGGCAATTTCAGTCTTTCAACTGCCTTGGCTAATTCGCGATGTCCCTCAACCGTGTAATCATTCAGATACAAGTCCTTCCCGTTTTCAATGTACGGCGGATCATAGAACGCAAATGATCTTTGCCCGAGACCGGCCACAACCTTCATCGTGAATTCGAGTGCATCCATCTGGTATAGCCTGATTCGACTGCTAAATCGTCCGATCTTTCTGATTCGTTGAATCAGCTCTGGATTGCCGAATCTGGCATCAACACCCCATTCGCCAGTTTGCTCTTTTCCACCAATAACTCCGCCCGCAATAATCCCTGATCGATTCGTCCGATTCAGGAACAGAGTTGCAAAACCAAGTTCATCAAGCGCAGCCGTGTCCCGATTTTCATAGACGGCTCGCTGTCGATGCCACTCTCGCATCGTCACCTTCGTTTTTTCAATGCGGTGGCAAAGTTCTGTCGTATCGTTCAGAACTGAGGACCAAAAGGCGTATATGGGTCGGCTGAGGTCATTGATATGCACAACCGATGCGTATTCTTCTAGAAGCAGGGCTAGAGCAATGGCCGCCCCGCCAGCATACGGCTCTGCATACTGAACGTCCTTCAGCCCGTTCTCCTCCAGCAGCCGTGTAACCGTTGGAACTAGCCGACGCTTTCCACCTGGGTAACGCAATGGGGCGTAGTATGCCATCTTGTTGTTAGTATCGACGTTTTCCCGGCATCTGGCCAGCGCCTTCCTACGGTGCCCAGATGGCTGTCATAAACGGTTGCACCCCATCCCAATATGCTCGTAGATCGGTTGGTGCTGGGAAGATGAAGAGGTTGTGGACATAATCATTCATTAGAGCCGTTGAGGGAGCCAAAAACGAATTCTTGTCGCAGATGAGCCGCACTGGATTGGCTTGTTCCTTGGTCAGTTTCCTTCGCGCAATCAACTCGTCTGACACTTGCTTGAGCTTTTGGCTTAGCTTGTCCTGGGGATTCTTTGGAAGTTTTTCACGTTCAATGTAAGCGTCTGCGCTCAATTCGATAAACACGCGAAAGAGTACGCTGACGGCATTTGTATGTTGAGTCAAGCTCAACTTTTGACGCAGCTCTCTGGCGATGTCTTGAAGGCGTGGCTCCACGATGTTTAGGACGCACTTGGCCGGAATCAGCTTATCTCTAGGGGCTGCTGACCGTGATCCTGATGTTTGCGTACTTGCCGTTTGTTGGCCTGCTGATGTCGAAGCCGGACTCCCGCTACCCGATGATGTCAAAGGAACCACTATGCTGGCGGGTAATTCGTTTGCAAACTTTATGCGTTCATCCTTTGCGTAGATGTCCTTTACTTTCTTTCTTCCTGACTCCAGTTCGTTCACGACGTACATCAATGCCTTGATGACTTTTTTCTTTTCTCCTAGCAGAGTGAGAACACCTTCTTGGGAGCCGATACCGAGTTTCGCACGTACCTCTGGGGTGCCGAGCAAACGTTTGAAACTCGACGCCGGTAAGTTTTTCCTCTTGGATGGGGTTAGGTGCCCACTTTCCTCAAGCAGATTAAGGGCTTGAGTATGAAAATCGACCTTCCCGGAACGTGAACGAAAACGGGAAGAGTCATCGCTTGTCCAAGAGGAAATAGATACGCCGCCGTGATTTTGGGGCGCATGGCGTATCACCATCCAATGTTGCGCCTCATTCCTGTTCGGAACGACGATACATTGTAGTGACTCGATGGGATCCTCTTGATATTCCCTACTTAAGCGACGCATCTCCTCCACTTCGCTCGGTTGCATGGCCCCAACAAGCCATTCGGGATTTTCCAACGCTTTCAATACCGTCAGACGGCGGTTTCCTTCCAGCACAACGTACCGTTTAAGATCATCATGGAAAGGCATGACGATTGGAAGCTCTGAGGGATTCAGGCCATACGTGACGATGTCCTTGGCGAGCGCGATGAGTTTTCCCTTTTGATCCGCTGCAAAGGCTCGCAATGCCTCACGCTGACCAGTGTTCGGCTGCTCAAGGCGTGGATTTTGAGTGTCAATCAACAGATCGGAAAGTGAAATCGGGGCGATTTCTGGCATAGTACTCCTATCCCTTCAATGAACGTCGCCATTATATAGGGTATCGGTACTCAAAGTATATATTCGCCGCCCTCAGAACCCCATGATGTTATAGCCGCAATCGACGTAAAGGGTTTCGCCGGTGACGGCGCTGGCTAAGTCGCTGGCCAGGAAGAGAGCCGCGCTGCCGACCTCTAACTGGTCCACGTTGCGGTGCAGCGGGGCGCGGTCGGAGTGGGACTTGAGCATGTCGCCCAATGCGCCTACGCCGCGTGCGGCCAGGGTCTTGATGGGGCCGGCGGAGATGGCGTTGACGCGAATATTCTTTGGTCCGAGGTTCCAGGCCAGATAGCGGACCGTGGCTTCAAGCGAGGCCTTGGCTACGCCCATGACGTTGTAATTGGGAACCACCTTCTCCGCGCCAAAGTAAGTGAGGGTGATGATGCTGCCGCTCTCTGTCATGAGCGCGGCGGCGGCGCGGCTGACGGCGATGAGCGAGTAGACGCTGACGTCGTGGGCGATGCGGAAGCCCTCGCGGCTGGTATTGACGAACTCGCCGCGGAGTTCGTCGGCGGGCGCGTAGGCCACGGCGTGGACCAGAATTTCGATCTTGCCGTACTTCTCCCTGAAGGCGGCGAAGACAGCCTCAATCTGCTCGTCGCTGGCAACGTCGCACTGGAAGCCGGAAGCGCCGGGCAGCTCGGCAATGAGTTCTTCGGCGTCGGCCTTCATGCGCTCGTTCTGGTAGCAGATGGCCAGGGTGGCGCCGGCCGCGTGCAGTTTTTGGGCGATGCCCCAGGCGATGGAACGCTTGTTGGCCAGCCCGAAGACCACGGCCGTTTTACCCGCCAGATTGATCATGCTTGCTTTCTTCCTCCATGGTCCAAGTTCTGGGGATGCCGGACCAACCGACTCCTAGAATATCAGCCGCAAAGCGAAGTTCAGCCGCCCAGGTCCACAAGCTCGACCTTGCCCACGGGGCGGCCTAAAAAGCGGGAGCCGAGGCGCGCAAACTTTTCCACGGAGTCGGTGGCGAAGCAGCGGATTTGGACAGCCGGGGCCTGCGCGGCCAGCGAACGCTTCTCCGTACCCTGTGTGCCGAAGACCCGCGCGGCGGCATCGGCGGCGGCATCGGCGGAGTCGATGACCCTCATCCCTGCAGGAACGGCGAGTTCGATGAGCGGGCGCAACAGCGGGTAATGGGTGCAGCCCAGGAGCAGCGTATCGGGCTTGAGGCCCTGGGCGGCGGCTTCGGCGTTCAGTTCATCCAGGTAGATGCGGATGACCTCAGCGGTAACGGGATGATCGGTCCAGCCTTCCTCGACCAGGGGAACCAGCAGCGGGCAGGCTTTCTCCAGAGCGCGCAGGCCCAGGGCGCGGCAGGCGGCCGCGTAGGCGTGGCTCTGCACGGTGGCATCGGTGGCGATGACCAGCACGTCGCCGCTGCGGGAGGCGTCGCGGGCGGCAGAGGAGCCGGGCTCGATCACGCCCAGCACCGGAACCGGCACGGCGTCCTGAATAGCGTCCAGTGCCAGAGCGCTGGCGGTGTTGCAGGCGATGACGAGGAACTCTGCGCCCTGCTCGCGGACCAAAAACTGCGCGCTCTGGACCGCGTAGCGGGCGATGGTGCGGCGGGATTTGGAACCGTAGGGAAGACGGGCCGTATCGCCGAGAAAGGCGAAGCGGGCCTGCGGAATCCGTTCAATGAGCGCGCGCAGGACGGTAAGGCCGCCGAAGCCGGAATCGAAGACGCCGATGGTGCGGCCGGCGTCCATGGCTGCCTGTTCGGGACTGGTCTCAGGTTCGCAGAGGAGGCTGCTCATGGGTGGACTCCCTCGGTGGGGACGGCGTCGGTGGCGAGGTAGGTGCGGGTGAGGTCGGCGTGGCCGGCCAAAGTGGAACGCGCCTGGCCATCCACCAGGAAACGGACCTGCGTGACGCGGGGCAGGTTGGCGTGCAGGGTGCCGCAGATGGAAAGCACGGTGAGGTTCTCGGTCTCAAGGCCCGAGGGATGAGTGGCGGCAAAACTGCCGGTCAGGTTGACGACGGCGAGTTCGGGGCCGGTTGGCTGAGGGCCTCTGGCCTGGGAGTCCGGCGATGGAAAGGCCGACGTTGCGGGCGCGTTGGAACTGCCTGTACTGTTCAGGGCCTGCAGCAGGAAGACCTGGGCGATGGAACTGGCGCCGCCGGGGACCGGGTGGGCGGCATCGGGAGCGGCGTAGAGATCCAGCAGCTTGCCCAGCACGGCGCGGGCGCGCGCGCCGGGGTCCGGGGGCAGGGGCAGGGATTGCACCTGCGTCATCAGGGAGCCGTCGGCGTCGTTGGCGACCAGAAGAGTTGCGGGTTCAGCCTGCGCCACCTCGGGCGCGTGTGTGGGCGCCGAGTCCTGGTAGGAGAGCAGCCGCTGGTGGGCGCGCTCACGCAACTGCCACAGCGCCACGCCCATGACCACCGAAGCCACGAGCAGGATGATGAAGAGGACGGCCTGGTGGCGGGGGATCACGGATGGGCCTCCGTGCGCCATTCGAGCAGCGCGGCGGCCAGCGCCTCGGCCACGCGCGCCTGGTAGCCGGGATCGTCCAGGGCAGCGATGATTTGATGGCCTGAGTCGCGCTCGGGCGCAATCTCAACGGCTACGGCGGGGCAGGTCATGCTGTCGATCGCGGGCAGCGCGGCGCGGCCCAGGGTGACGTTCATCCCGGCGTGCAAAAGGGCGGAGTTGAGCGTTCCGGCCAAGGCCAGGCTACGGGTAACCCAGGCGGATTGCGCGGTCTTCCAGGCGGCCATGCGCGCGGGCTCTGCCGGCGCCAGAGAGGAGATAAACAGGTGGACGCCGGAGCCGCTCCCTGAGGCATGCAGGCTCAGGCAAGCCTGGGCGGTCTGGATACCGCGCGCCGCCAGCAGGGAGCGCAGCCTTACGCTCAGCGTCAGGGTAAAAGTCTTTTCAAGTTGGCCGTTGCTCAGCCGCCCGCCCGGATCGTCGCCGCCGTGAGCGGCATCCAGTACCACCACAAAGCGGGCTGCGGGAGGCGCCGGAGCAGGCGGAGCTTGCTGCGCGGCGGCCCATTGTCCGGTAGCAGCGAGAGCCGCCAGCGCCCACTTCAGTACCCAATTATTCCAGCGCATAAATGGTCAGGCCGCTAAGCAGCTTGGGAAAGAAGTCGGTGGACTTTTGCGGCATGACTTCGCCGGCAAAGGCCACTTCCCGAAGTTGCTCCATGGTGACGGGGTTGGTGAGGAATGCCACGTTGGCCTCGCCGCTGCGAACCTGGACCACCGCTTCGGCTGCATCGCGCAGGTAACGGATATTGGTCTGCTCGAGGACTTTTTCAGCGTCCAGGCCGAGCAAGCGCTCAAGCACGATGGAGTGCAGACAGCTCAGATCGAGTTGGCGCTGGCGCTCGGGCAGGTGAGCCAGCGCGGCGGCCACGGCATCCGGTTTGGAGCGCAGCAGAAGAGCCCCGGAGCGGGTGACGGCAACGAAGGCCGTGCCTTGCTGTTTGCCGAGAGTTTCGACGTAGCCGGATGCATCCGCGGCAGGCAGCGTCTCGACGGTGAAAAACTTTTTGGCGGCGCGCGCAAAGGCGGCAGGGTCAAAGCCTGGGAGGCTGTGAATCACGCGATGCGTAGGCAGAATCACCAGCCCGTCGGAGTCCATGTTGACGAAAGTCATCATCACCGCGGCTTCAGGGGTTGCCGGCTGGGGCAACTGGCTGGTGCTGTGCTCGGTCGTGGCCGGCGAAGCCGGTGCGTGCTCTTTCCAGTAGTTCAGCGCGGTCTCGTAGCGGTGGTGGCCGTCGGCGATGATGAGTTTTTTGTCAGCCATGGCCGTGGTCAGCATATTGATGGCCGCCGGTTCGCCGACGCGCCACAGCCGGTGCAGCACGCCGTACTCGTCGGTGACCTCGGCTTCGGCGGGACCATTTCCGTCGTACAAAATCCTCTCCAGGCTGCCGCCGGGGTCGGAGTAGAGCATGAAGATCTGCCCGAAGTGCGCGTGGGTGGCCTTGAGCAGCTTGAGCCGGTCGCTTTTGGGCTTGGAGAGGGTCTGCTCGTGGCGGAAGACAACCTGCTCGGCGTAGTCGTGGAGCTTGCCCAGGGCGATAAATCCGCGCCGCTCTTTCACCACATCGGTCTCCGGAACCCGGAAACGCTGCGAGTAGGCGAAGATGCAGGGATCCTTTTCCTGGACCAGAACGCCCTGTTCCCGCCAGGCGCGAAAGTCGCGCGCCGCCCTCGTGTAAACATTCTCGCCGCGCTCGGCGTCAAACAGCTCCGGCAGTCCCAGGATGATACGCACCAGATTGAAGGGGCTGCGCTGGTAGTAGGCCTGCTGCATGGAGGGCGTGATCTTGTCGTAGGGCTGGGTGACCACGTCCTCCAGCCGGACCACGGAGGGATTGTAGCGCCAGGCGCGAAATGGATAAATGCGGGCCATGCGGAAGGTCTTGCTCCCCGTTGCAACGGCGGAATTGGCGCACCGGAGCCCATCTTGCTTACTCCAGACCCTTGTGCGCCCAGGCTCGATTGTATCCCAGACTCGCACGGGGGCAGCCGTACCAATCCAGGCCTTCGAAAATACCGGGAAGCGGGAGTTCATTAACTGCCTTAGTGTTGCGAAAAGCAAAGACCTGCCCCGCGACGGCAGTTGGCGTAAAGTGAAGGAGAGGGCGAATCCTCCACCAGGATTGTCTCCGCCGGCTGTCCATGCTCGTACCGTCTACTATGCGCTTTTGCAATGACGCGATTCTCGCGGCTTTTCTTGCCGCGGCGGTGCTCACGCCGGCGGCGCAACAGGCGCCCGTTCAACCTGCCGCTTCCCAGGCTCCATCCCTCACCGAAGACCGCGACCCGGTGCGCTCGCCGGATGGCGAGCCGGCCACAGCTCCGGCCGTGCAGATGCGAAAGCAGGGCGAGAGCTGGGTTCTGCACACCGACGTGGAAGAGGTGGTGCTGAACTGCACCGTGCTGGAGGGCAACCGGCTGGTTCCGAACCTGAAGAAGGAGGACTTCGAGGTCGACGAGGACGGGGTCAAACAAACCCTCATCAGCTTCCAGCACACCGACCTTCCGGTTTCCATCGCCATGGTGGTTGACAACTCCGGGTCCATGTCGCGCAAGCGTCCCTCGGTGAACAAGAGCGCCATGGATCTGATTGAGGCCTCCAACCCGCAGGACGAGGCCTTCGTGGTGAATTTCTCCGACGAGGCCTTCATCGACCAGGATTTCACCTCCGATGTGAACAAGCTGCGCGAAGGGCTGGGGCACATCGAAGCCCGCGGCGGCACCGCGCTCTACGATGCGGTGGTGGCCTCGGCGGACAAGCTGGCCACCGACGCCAGGCGGCCCAAGCAGGTTCTCATCCTGATTACCGACGGCGAAGACAACGCCTCGACGCTGAACCTGGAGCAGACCATCCGCCGCGTGCAGCAGCTCTCCGGGCCGGTCATCTACTCCATCGGACTGCTGTTTGGCGACGAGATGAGCCACACCGAGGTGCGCCATGCGCGGCGGGCGCTGGAGATGCTCTCCACCGAGACCGGCGGCGTGGCCTTCTTTCCTAAATCCATCGAGCAAATTGACCAGATCGCCGCCGAAGTGGCCCGCGATATCCGCAACCAGTACACGCTGGGCTACCGCTCCACCAGGCCGACCACGGAACCGGGTTTTCGCCGCGTGGAGGTGAAGGCTGAAGCCGGGGGCATGGGCAAACTCAACGTCCGCACCCGCACCGGGTATTTTCCGGTGGCGCGGGTTGTCAAGCAGCGGGCGGCGGAGAAGAAGTAGAGACGGCGCCGGGGCGGGAGAGATGAGTCAGGCGGTGCGAGAGAAGACACGGGCTTCGAGACGCGACAGCCGGCTCTCGTGATCCTTGCGGACTTCGTCCGCGATATGATCGAAGCGAGTTTCCATACGGCCCAGTCGATCGTTGAGGCCGTCAAATCCAGATCTCATCTCCGAACGCAGGTCGTCGATTCGCTGACCTAAGGCGTTGATGGCGCGATTGTTCAACAATGTCGATCCCAGCCACACAAGCAGAATGGAGAAGACCGGCAAGCCAATCGCAAGATAAAACTGGACATTGGTCATCATCATGGCTCCTCGATTGTAACCTGGCTGAGCTCGAAGACCAAGGGTTTTCCGCTCGCCCGGTCAGCCGCGATAAGCTAAAAATCAGGAGATAAAGACCGAACCATGACCACTTCCCCCTACAGATACTCAACTCTCGCCGTTCATGCCGGGCAGTACCCTGACCCGCAGACGGGCGCCGTGAATGTGCCTGTTTACCTTTCCTCGACTTTTGAACTGACCGGCATCGGCACGGACCGCGGCTGGGACTACTCGCGCGCCGGCAATCCCACGCGGGACCGGCTGGAAGAGGCTCTGGCGGCTCTCGAAGGCGGGCACAGCGGCCATGCGTTTACCAGCGGCATGGCGGCTATCTCCGCGATGGTGGCCATGCTGCGCGCCGGCGACCACGTGGTCTGTTCCAAAGATGTGTATGCCGGTACAGTGCGGCTCTTAGACCAGATCGTGGCGGGCTACGGCATCGAAATCGAGTATGTGGACACCAGCAACCTGGATGCCGTTACCGCGGCCATCCGGCCCACCACGAAGCTGGTTCACATCGAGACGCCCAGCAATCCGCTGATGGTTTTAACCGACATTGCCGCGGTTAGCAAGATCGCCCACAGCAAGGGCGTGGAAGTGAGCGTGGATAACACCTTCCTCTCGCCGGTCTTGCAGCGTCCGCTGGAGCTGGGCGCCGACATCGTGATGCATTCCACCACCAAGTATCTCAACGGCCACTCCGACGGACTGGGCGGAGCGCTGATCGGTTCCACGCCGGAGCACAAGGAGCGCTTTCTGCTGGTGCAATAGGCGGCGGGCGGAGTCATGTCGCCCTTCGAGTGCTTCCTGGTGCTGCGCGGCATCCGGACCCTGCCACTCAGGATCGCGCAGCACGAGGAGAACGGACGCGCCGTGGCGGAGTTCCTCTCCACGCATCCCAAGGTGAAGAAGCTGGCCTATCCGGGACTGAAAACCCATCCGCAATTCGATCTGGCCGTGAAGCAGCAAAAAGGATTCGGCTCCATGATGAGCTTCGAGTTGGATTCGCAGGAAGCCGCGGGACGGTTCCTGGGCGCAATCAAGATTTTCCTAAGCGCGGAATCGCTGGGCGGGGTGGAGTCGCTGGCCTCGCACTCGGCCACCACCACGCACGCCTCGGTGAGCGAGGAAGTGCGCAGGGCCATGGGCATTACCCAGGGGCGGATACGGCTCTCCGTCGGCATCGAGGACAAGGAAGATCTGATCGCCGATCTGGAGCAGGCGCTCAAGGCGGTATAATCAGCCGCCATGCAAGACTATGCCTTTCTCCTCGCCATCGATACCTGCGGGCCCACCCCCTCAGTGGCGCTGGGGCAGCAGCTTTACGGGGAACTCCACATCCTGGGCAACTCGCAACTTGGCGAACGCCGCAGTTCCGACAGTCTGGTGTCGTCCGTCTGTGAGCTTCTCAGCCTGGCCGAGGTGCCGCTGCCGCAGCTCAGCGCCATCGTCGTAGTCAACGGGCCGGGTAGCTTTACCGGCGTGCGCGTAGGCCTGAGCGCGGTGAAAGGCCTGGCGGAATCGGCACAGATTCCCGTGGTGGCGCTGTCGCGGCTTGAGGTGCTGGCCCATAAAGCCGGCATTCCCTCTGCGGCTCTCGATGCCCATCGCCAGGAGATTTTTCTCCGCATCGGCGAGCCGGAAGCCCAGGCAAGAGAAATGCTGGCCGGTGCCCAGGAGCTGGCCGCCATCAACCCCGCGCCGCCCCGCATCGCCGTCTGCGATGAAGCTGCGGCGGCTCTGCTGGCGGCGGCCTGGCCGGCCACGGAATTGGTGCGGACTCCGGCCCCGGCTGCCGCAGACGCGCTCCGCTTCGGCGCGGCGCGGGTCGATGCCGGGGTATTTGTTGACCTGGCGCTGTTGGACGGCCACTACCTGCGCCGGCCGGATGCGGAGATCATTGGCGAAGCTGCCGAGGCGGCTGAAGAGAGCGCCAATCCCTTTTCGGGCATACTGGTGCGGCCCATGTACGAAGCGGATCTGGAAGAGGTGATGGAGATTGCCGGGAGTCTGAAGGACGCGCCCCAGTGGCCGCGCGCGGCCTACGTTGCCGCGCTGGACCGGGAAGCTGTGCCGCGGCGCATTGCGCTGGTTTCACAAGAGAAGAAGCAGTACAGGGTGACGGGTTTTGCGGTGGCCAGCCTGCTGGCGCCGCAGAGCGAATTGGAGACCATTGCGGTAGCCGCCGGGAAGCAGCGGCGCGGCGCCGGAAGGCGGCTGCTGGATGAGATGGTGGATAAGTTGAAGCTGGAGGGGGCGCGCGAGATCAATCTGGAGGTGCGGGCCTCGAACCACGCGGCGCTGGGGTTCTACCGGGCTACGGGCTGGAGCGAAACCGGCCGCCGCCCGCGCTACTACGCTGATCCTATTGATGATGCGGTTCTGCTGAGGTTGCAATTGGAGTGACAGAGGGGCGGGAATATCTGCGCGGAGACCGGCGGTTCGGCTGTGATCCCGGGCACGATTGCATGTTTTTCGTACAGGAATCTTTATCTTCAAATGACCTTCACTCATTTTCCGGCGGTCTCCATCTTGCGGATTGCAAGGCTGCGGGGGAATATGTAATTGTTCTGTAACAAGGGAGGTGCTTGATGGACGAAGTACAGGATCCAACGCTGAGCGAAGAAATCGATCGCCTGCATGCCGAACATCACCGCTACGCTCAGCGTCTGGAAGAATTGCTTCAAAAACCCTATCTCTCCGAGGATGAACAGCTCGAGGAAGTGCGCCTGAAGAAGCTGAAACTGCACGCCAAAGACCTGATTTTCGCCCTGGAGCGCCGGTCGCCGGCCGTCGCTTAGGGTTTAGAGAGCAGCCGGTTTCAAGCAGGCGAATCGCTTGAGCGCCAACTCCTGTGGCCTCAGGGCGGGTGGTGTGCGCCAAGGGCGGAGCCAGGGCAATCGCATGAACGGAATGTACCAAGAGAGCCACGGTGGTACCGGCGAGGTTATTCCCTGCATGTGTAGTTATCTGTTGCTGTGTATGGATGGATAACAGGGAGCCTGGCGGTAGT
>JBEKNO010000018.1:0-21135 GCA_049522735.1 Occallatibacter sp. | reverse complement strand
ACGGCCGCTGGAAGGCGCTGCAATACTATGCGCGGCGTTTCTACGCGCCTATCCTGGTTTCGCCACACATCGAGGATGGTTCGGTGAAGGTATACATCGTCTCCGACAAGACCGAGGCGCAAGCGGCCAAGCTGCGTGCGCGGCTGATAGATTTCAACGGCAAGGTGCTGCTGGAAGAATCGAAGGCCGTGGATGTGTCCCCGCTCTTGAGCAAGGTCTATCTCGACTGGCCGCTCAAGAAGCTCACCGATGCGGGCGCGGCAGACACTTCGCGCGTCTTTATCGTTGCCGATCTGACCGCCGGGGAAGCGGAGATCTCGCGCAACCTCATCTATCTGGCGCCGGTCAAGGGGGTTCACCTGAAGCCAGCCGCGCTCAAGGTGGAAGCCGCAGGCGCCGGCGGGAGCTATAAGGTCCGCATCACGTCCCCGGTGCTGGCGCGCAGCGTTTATCTCTCCTTCGGCAATCTGGACGTAAAGCTCTCAGACAATTACTTCGACCTGCTGCCGGGAGAGACCGTGGAGATCGCGGCGGCGAGCGCGGCTACTCTGGATGCTCTGAAGTCGCAGTTGAAGGTCATCTCGCTTACCGATGCCTTTGCCATCGATGAACAGCCTGCCACGCTGACGGCGGTACCGTAGACGCAACACAGGGCTGGAGCATTGCGCCCCGGCCCTGGTTGTTCTCGATCAGAATGCGAAGGTAGCCTGCAAGAAGATGCGTCGCGCCGCTGAGCCGGTGCTGAAGATGCCGCCGGCAAGGTTCGTGGACCGGTTGAAATACGGGCTAGTGAGTGTTTCTGTCGGCGTTCCATAGTCGATATCGTTGAACAAGTTCAACGCCTGAGCGCTGAAGGTCAGAGTGTATTTGCGACCCGTGTTGATGGGGCCGAACATTCCGCCGGGACCGCCGCGTCCACCGCCGCCCCCTATGCCGAAGCCGCCGAAGCCGCCGCCACGTCCGCCTCCCGGAGGAGGACCACCCTGGGGCGGGCCGCCCGCATTGTCCTGGCTGCTGGCGGGAGCAAGCTTGGGACCGAGGCCGAAGCCGCGGCTGATACGCAGGTTGACGGCCACCGCTGCTGGACCGCTGCCCATATTGGCTGGAATAAGAGTTTCGCCGGGGAGCGCGGCGCTGTCGAGTAGGCCGTAGGGTGTTGACACCTGGTCGGCAACCGGTGTGGAGGCGGTCGCGAAGGTCGGCCGCTGATTGAACAAGTTGTTGAGCGGGTCCGTTGCCAGGGTGATGTTGAACGGCCGGCCCGCCTGCGCAATCAGGAACGGATTGAAGCGAATGCCCCAGGGACCGGTGTAACTGGCCATGGCGAAGAGCGAGTTGCGGGTGACAAAGCCGGCGCGAGCGTAATCCTTGTCCAGGTTGTAGGCGTCTGATGCGCTGCCATTACCGTTGCCGTTGGCAAATGAAAGGGTGTAAAAGCCCACGAAGCTCAGATTCGTATTTACCTTGGCGTTGATGCTGGCGATGAGCTGATTCTGCTTGAAGACCGCTTCAGGATAATACTCGTACAGATATCCGCCGGAGTTATTCTGCGGAGTTCCGTCCGCGCTGATCTGGTTGGCGTTGCGCGTCACCAACTGATGTACCCCGAAGGAGTGCAGATAGGTGAGCGTCAGGCTTGTACCGGAAAACAGTTGCCGCTCGAGACTGGCGCCGGCCTGCTCCGTGACGGGAGCGTGATAGTGAGGATCGACTTCGTATTTTACGGGCGTGGACGCGCTGCTGGTGGAACCGCCGGTGCTCGAGCAGGTGCTCAGGTCGATCGTATCCAGTGAGGTTGCCGTGGAGGTGCAGGTTGGATTGTTGAGCACGATCTGCTGCCGGATATTTGCGCGGTTGATGGTGAGCAGATTACCGGAGCCAAGCCGGTCGTAGAAGAATCCGTAGCCGCCGCGCAGCACGGTCTTGGTCTTCTTGTCTTTTCCGCCGTCCAGGGCGTAGGCGAATGCGGCGCGGGGCGCCCAGTCGTCGTGATCGGAAATATGGTTCTGCGCCTCCCAGCGAAGGCCGCCGGAAAGCGTCAGTCGCGGATTGAACTTCCAGTCGTCCTGGGCGAACAAAGCCATATCAAAAACATTAGCGAGCGCTGATTCCTGTCCGCTGGCGTAGCTTACGGAAATCGGACCATCGCCAGCGGACACCAGGTCGTTGAACGTTGTACTCGCAGCGAGCCCGTTGGCCATGGCCAGATAGCTCTGATACGAGTCGAAAACGAACGAGCCATTGAAGTTGGAATTGGTCAGATTCGCATCCCGCGTGTCGCGCATGCGGATTCCAAACTTGATGGCATGAGCGCCATGGCTCAGCGTGGTCAGATTCTGGAACTCCAGCCGCGTGGTGTGATCAAGGCTCTTCTGTCCAGAGTAGCCGCCCCCCGTGAAATCACCCTGAACATTTATGGCGCGCGCCGTCGAGTCGGGGTAGTGATTCTCATTCTGCCGTTCATACTGGAAGCGGCTTTCGTTCACGGCGTGATCGTTGATCACGATTGCATCGCTCATCTGCACGGTATGGTCGGTGTTCGATTCGTGCGTTGAAGCGCTGGGCAGCGCCCCCGAGTTCAAATCGCCGTGCTCGGCTTCGGACCAAAAACCATAGCGCGCAGTGAACGTGTTCCTGGCTCCCAGTTGCCAATCGATGCGCGCCGAGGAATTGTTGCGAATGCGCCGATTCAAAAGACTGACACCGTAGTTCGTGTTATCCACGTACACGCCGGAGGTGTTTGCAATCACAGCATCCGGAATCAGCCAGGCATTCACATTCTCAGTATTGCGCTGTTCCGCGCTCACAAAAAACGAAGCAGTTTTTGAAATCGCGCCGCTTACCGTGCCGTTGAACTGGTAGCTGTAATACGAGGGAATTGTCGATGTGAACGGGTTGCCGGTGTTGAAGTTCTTATCGTTGCCCTGAATAAAGAACTGGCCATGCAGCTTGTCGGTGCCGGGCTTGGTGAGAATCTCAATGCGCCCGTATCCCAGCCGGTCGAATTCAGCCGAGAAGGGATTCTGGTTGATGCGAATCTCGCGAATGGCAGACTTGGGCGGCAGTTGCCCGCCACTGAAACCGTCGATGTAGATCTGGCCGCCGTTCGGTCCGGACGAGGGGCCGGCCAGGGCCGTCAGTTCGTTGGACAATTCGTCCGGATCGTCGGAGAGCGCTTCCAGATCCTTGCTCTTGATGACGATGGCGCTGGCGTTGCCGCTGGCTTCAGTGTTGACGGTGGGCGACTCGTCAGTGACCACGACGCTCTGTTGCGCCACCTCAATAGCCATGGAAATATCCACGCGCTTTACCTGGCCGGCCGCGAGCTGAATGGGCGGCGAAGTAAAGGGGGCGAAGCCCGCGAAGGTGGCCCGCACGATGTATCCGCCGGGCTTGAGGCCGCCCACCACATAGCCGCCGGCCGCGTCCGCTGTGGTGGTAGCCGCCACGCTTCCCGCCGGGGTGGCGATGGCGACCTGCGCGCCGGGAATCAGCGCGCCGGTGGGATCGGCGACCTGCCCGCGCAGAGTGGCTGTTGCCCCCGGAGCGGAGAGTGCCGGAGTTTGCGCCTGCGCTGTGGAAGCTTGCGTCTGCGCCCCTGCTACGGCGCAGCAACCCAGCGCCAGAACTATCGAAACATAAATGAAGCCGTGCAACTTAAAGTACACCAGTCCCTCGCTTGTTATGAGATGAATTGAGGATTGCGTTATTCGGGCGCCACTTCCGGCGCGCCGGAGCCCAGGCTCCAGTTGTTGAGCATGCTTTGGCTGGCTGCGGGAGATTCGAGCAGCGGCTCAACGCCCGCCAGCAGCGTGATGGCGGTAACTTCCGTCGCGCCGTCGGTTGAAACCAGCATCACCGCATCACCTTTCTTCAGATCGGTGAATTGGATAGGTGGCAGGCGGTTGAGCATCTGCTCCGGGTCGCCGCCATGGCCGTTGCCCTGACCGGCGCCTTGCCCGCCCCATTTGCGCTGTTGCGATCCGTTGGAGGCATTCTGCGTCTGCGCGTCCGAATTCGAGGTTCCGGCGCCGGCCGCAGTCCCTTTAAACCGGGCCGCGAGCATATGCGCCATGGTGTCCGGAAGCCGGCGCATCTGCGCCTCCGCGGGAATGTGGATGGTTACTTGCTTTTTGGTCGCCAGGTCTTTCAACACCAGCGTCGAGGCGGCCGCATCCAGCGATGCGATGGTTCCGGAGATATTGCGGAAGGAGCCTGAAATCACCTCTTCGGCGGCAATCTCCGCGCCGTCTTCATTCTTTGTTCCCCGCGCGCGCAATTGATCGCCGGGATGAATGGCGTCGATGGGCGCAGGCCTGGCCTCATCGAAGCGCACTGAAGCGGGCGCGTACCGCTTGAGGATGGTTGCCTTGGTGGTGTGGACGGTGATGGTTTTGGCCGTGGTTCCCGCGCCGCTGGTCAGCACAATCACGCCCGCCGCGCTGTCTACGCTCTTCACCAGGCCGCCCACGCCGCGCTTCTGCCAGTCTTCGCGATCCTGCTGTTGCTTCTTGGCCAGGTCGGCCTGCTTGATGGCGACGATCTGCACTGCCTCTCCCGTGGGGCCGGGCGCGGCCGGATTGAGCTTCACCAGCACGCGGTCCCCGGTGGCCAGATCGCTGAACTGGATGGTATCCGCGGCGCTCAGATCCTTTTGCCCCGGTGAGATGCGCATGATGGCCGCAGTGGAAGGAACGTCGACCTGGCGGTCGCCGTCGGTGTCGGACTTTACCGTGAGCGTGCTGCCGCTGATGGAGGTGATGGTGCCCAGAAAGCGGGAAGGCGCCTGCGCGCGGACCAGGGGCGCCGCCATCAGCAGCATCAGCAGCGCAAAATACACCATTGAGCCGGGAAAATAATTTCGTATCTTGTTCTTCATAAGCCATTTCTCCACGGACCGCATTGGCCAGAGTCCGAGGGCGGGAAAGTGGTTTCCTTTTTTACAGACGAAGCAGTGCGCCAAAAAGTTCAGAGAGCCGTCCCATGATGTGCAGAACTGTGCAAAAAGCCTAATTCCTGAGTTCGGCCGTCTCCAGAAAGGTGTAACTTCCCGACGGTGAAGGAAGCACGTGGGTAATCCGCCGGTTATGCACCACAATCGTATCCCGGTACCAGAGATTGATGGCGGGAAGGTCGCGGGCGAGAATCTGCTGGGCCTCGATATAATCCTTGCGCCGCCGGGCCAGGTCTTCGCTTCGGGCCGCGTCGTCGAGTAGGAGGTCGAGCCGCGCATTGGAGTAGTGGCTGCGGTTGGCGCCCTGGGGAGAAAAGCTCGAAGTCGAGAAGGCATAGCTGAAGATATCCGGCTGCTCATTACCGCCAATCCAGCGCAGCGAGTATATCTGAAAGGCTCCGCGCGTCACGTCGGAATAGAAAGTGGCGAACTCATAGCTGCGCAGGTCGAGCGCAATCCCCACCCTGGCCAGTTGCTGCTGCAGCACCGCGGCCAGCAGGCGCGCATCTTCAACATTGCTGGTCTTCATGGTCAGATGAAAGCGAACTCCATCGCCGCCCGCCTTGTGTCCGCTCTCATCCAGCAGCCGCGCGGCCCGCGCCGGATCGTAGTCGTAGCGCGGCACCTCAGCGATGAAGGCCCAGTGGCTGGTGGGCAGCAGGCTCGCGGCGGGCTGGGCATGGCCGCGCATCAGCGTCTGGATCATCAGCTCGCGGTCGATAGCGCAGGCAATGGCCTGGCGCACGCGCGCGTCTTTGAGCAGCGGGTCGCGGAGATTGAAGGCCAGGTACTGAACCTGTGTTCCAACCGCGTCTTCCACCAGCAAGTTGGGCCGCGCGGCCAGCACCGGCAGGGCATCCATAGGCAGGGAATTGACGGCCACGTCGCCGGAGCCTTTCTCCAGTTCAAGCGATTGCGTAATGGCGTCCGGCACCACGGCGAAGCGCACCCGCTCGATCGTGGGCTGCACAGACCAACTCGCCGGATTGCGCTCCATAACCACGTCCTGATCGATCTGCTGGCTTACGAAACGAAAGGGTCCGGTGCCCACTGGATGCCGCCAGAAGTCGCGCCCGCTGCCTGCCGGAACAATGCCGATGGCGCCCGTGGAGAGATTGGTGAGCAGAAAATTGTCGGGGCGCTTCAAATGAAAGACCACCGTCCGCTGGTCGAGTGCCTCCATCTTGTCCACCGAGGCGTAGGCCGCGGCCTTGGGCGAGATCACGGCGTCGGAGCGCCCGGGGCCGATCATGGATTCGATGGTCCACAGCACATCGCCTGAGGTCAGCAAGCGGCCGTCGTGGAAGCGCACCCCATTGCGCAGATGAAAGACCAGCGTCAGCGGATCGGGTTGTTCCCAGCGCTCGGCCAATGCCGGAGTGAAGTGAAAGCCGGCGTCGCGGGCTACCAGCCCGTCGAAGAGCAATTCGTCGATATGCTCGGACTGGCCATCCGTTCCGATGCGCGGATCGAGATTCGCGGGGCTGCTCTCGATGAGAAAGACCACCGTGCCGGGATCCCTGGGCGTAGCGCGGCAGCCGGCAAGAACGAGCAGCGCCGCCAGGACAATCAGTTTACGCATAGGTCAACTGGCCGCGGATGGCGGTCCTCGTGGCGCCCGTAGCGGCGGGCAAATGGCCGGGCCGGTGATGCCAGGTTTGCCAGGCCAGCAGCGCAAAGGCCGCGGCCTCCTTGGCCTCGATGGGAAGGCCGAAGTCCTCGCTTGTAGCCAGTTCGCAGCCCGTCGGCTCCAGCCGCTCGGCCAGCATGGCCATCAGGGTACGGTTGCGCACGCCGCCGCCGGAGACGATGTAGTCCACGCCGCTCCTCTTGTTGCCGCCGCTTTTCATCCTGGCCAGTACGAAGCGTTTGTAGCTCTGCGCGATGGTCTCGGCGGTCAGCGCGGTAGCCGTGGCCATGGCATCTGCCGGGTTGCTGCTGCTGCGCCGGCAGGCGGAAAGAAAACTAGCGGCATACTCGCGGCCAAACTGCTCCCGTCCGGCGGTGCGTGGAGGCTTGAGCTGGAAATAGGGATTGCGCAGCGCCGCCTTGAGCGCCGGCGCCAGCACTTTGCCCTTGGCTGAGAGCGCTCCGTTGCGGTCGAAGGGTTTGCCGAACAGTTGCAGGGCCAGCGCATCGATCACCATGTTGCCGGGGCCGGTATCAAAGGCGATCACCTGGTCGGGCGTGGCCGCGGCGGGAATGGCGGTCAGGTTGGCAATGCCGCCGATATTCTGCAGCACGCGTCCCCGCCTGGAGTTGGCAAAGAGCACGTAGTCGAGCAGAGGGACCAGCGGCGCTCCCTGGCCGCCGGCAAGCATGTCTGAGGGACGGAAGTTGGAAACTACCGGAAGGCCGAGCTTGGCTGCGATTACCTGGGCTTCGCCCGCCTGCCAGGTGCAAACAAAGCTGCGGCCCGCATACATGACAGGGCGCGGCTGATGATAGAGCGTCTGGCCGTGGCAGCCAATCAGGTCCAGCTTGACCTTGTGCCGCTTGAGCGTAGCTTCAACAGCCTCGGCGTAGGCCAGCCCAAGACGCCAGTTGAGCCGCGCCAGTTCCGCGGTTGTGGTCGAAGGCGCGTTCATGGCCGTCAGCAGCGCGCGGCGCAGCGCGGCCGTAAACGCGAAGCTCGCGTGCGCCAGCAGAGTAAGTTTGGGCCGCGGCTTGCCGGGCGCTATCCGCATCAGGGCCACGTCGATGCCGTCGGCCGAGGTGCCGCTCATGATGCCAGCCACGGTCATAGTCTTTGCGCTCACGCTGTTTGGGCCTCCTGTGGATCGGGTTGGGCGTTGCTGATGATTTGGCTGAAGCGCTGAATTTTAATGCGCAACGCCTCGAACTGCCGCGCTGGCAGCGCTGCCGAAACCCCGCTCTTAAACAGCGTAGCGCGCCGCCGTGCAATTTGTTCCGCCCGCGCCAGAAGCAGCTTGCGGAAGGCGGTGGAGCGCTCTCCCTCGGCAATCAGCGCCTCGTAGGCGCGCAGAATCAGCTCCTGGCTGTGGCAGATTTCAAGCACATCAGTGCCCGCTCGGATGGCCGCAACCGCGGCATCCTCGATGGGCATGAATTTCAGTATGCCGCCCATCTCCATATCATCGGAGAAGATGATCCCTCGATAACCGATCCGCTTGCGCAGCACTTTTGTGATCCAGTAAGGAGATGTGCTGGCAGGGCGATTGCCGCCCGGCGTGTTGGGATAGGCCGCGTGGTTCACCATGATTATGGGCAGTTCGCTGCGCAGTTCACGATAGGGAGCCAGATCCTTGCGCCACAGTTCGCCGCTGCTGCGCCGGATCGCAGGAGTATCCAGGTGCGAATCAACTGTGCCGCCGCCCAGCCCGGGAAAATGTTTGCCGCAACCCACAACTCCGTGCATCGCCAGTCCGGCCAGAAAGTTGCGCGCATAGTCCACCACGACCTCCGCCGTCGCAGCCGCGGCCCGCGTGCCCATCACCGCGGCCGACTCCGGCAGCGCCAGGTCCACCACCGGCGCCAGCGTGGTGTTGAAGCCGAAAGCTCTCACGGCGCGCGCAATCAACTCGCCGTGCTCGCGGGCTAGCCCACTGCGAATGGGTGCCCCATCCTTTCGCGATCTTTGCGAAAGGGTGGAAAACCTCAAATCACAACCCTCCCGCCGCGCAGCCAACGCCACAGCTTGCGCCGAAGGCAGAGGCGCCAACGCATCGCGCAACCGGTTCACGGTCCCGCCTTCCACATCCACGCAGCGAAAACTGTTAGCCGCGTAAAATTCAGTAGCCTCTGTGAGCAGGCTCCTTGTCTGCGCAGAGTCCTCGATATTGCGCCGGAAGAGAATCACTCCAGCCGGCCGCACCAGCTTGAGCCAAACGCGTTCCAGACCGGTCAGCTCCGTGCCGCCCAGGCCCACCACCAGCAGGCTTCCCGCGGCGTGGCGCAGATTCGCCGTCATCCCTTCTCCTTCAACTCGCTTTGCAGTTCTTCCAGCAGATTCAGAGCCTGCAACGGCGTCAGTGCGTTCACGTCCGTAGCTTCGATGCGGTCCACAATGCGCTGTGAGAGCGGAGTAAAAATCGTCAACTGCACCGGATCGGTCGTCTCCACCTGTACGCTCTGCCGCTCCTGCTTTTCATGCTGCCGCAGCACGTGCCTGGCCCGCTCGATCACCGCCGCGGGCAGTCCCGCCAGGCGCGCCACTTCGATGCCATAACTCTTGCTGGCCGCGCCCGGTTCGATGTGATGCAGAAACACAATTCCGCTCGCGGCTTCTTTTACGCCCACGCGCAGATTGCGCACCCGCGGCAACTTTTCGGCCAGCATGGTCAGCTCATGATAATGCGTGGCAAAGAGCGTGCGCGCGCCGCTCTCCGCGTGCAGATACTCCACCGTGGCCCAGGCCAGCGACAGCCCGTCAAAGGTCGCTGTACCCCTGCCCATCTCATCCAGCAGAATCAGCGACTGGTTGGTGGCCGTATTCAAAATGGTGGCCGTCTCCGTCATCTCCACCATGAAGGTGGAGCGCCCGCGGGCCACGTTATCGCTGGCCCCGATGCGCGTATAGATGCGGTCCACCAGGCCGAAGCGCAAACTCTCCGCCGGCACAAAGCTGCCCATCTGGGCCATAAGAACGAGCATCGCCGCCTGGCGCAGATAGGTGCTCTTGCCGCCCATGTTCGGGCCGGTAATCAGCAACAGGCTCGGCCCCTCGCCGGCCGCGTTGAGATACAAATCGTTGGCGATGAAGCGTCCCTCGCGCGTCTCCTCCATCCACTGCTCGATCACCGGATGGCGTCCGGCTACGGCTTCGATCACCGGCTCCTCGACGATCACCGGGCGGACGTAGCGGCGCAATGCGGCCAGGTGAGCGAAGTTGGCCAGCAGATCGGCTTCGGCGATAGCGGCGGAGCAGCGCCGGATGCGGCCCGCCGCTTCCAGCACGGTCTTGCGCAACTCCACAAAAATCCGCTTCTCGATCTCGATGGAGCGGTCGTGCGCGGTCAGAATCTTGCGCTCCAGCTCCTTCAGCTCCGGGGTGGTAAACCGCTCCGCATTCACCAGCGTCTGCTTGCGCTCGTAATCGGCCGGCGCCAGCGCCATATTGGCCTTGGTAATCTCGATGTAATAGCCAAAGACCGAGTTATACCGCACCTTCAGCGAAGCTATCCCCGTCCGCTGCCGTTCCCGCTCCTCGATGGCCGCAATGGCCTGCCTGCCTGTGGTCGAGATGCTCCGCAACTCATCCAACTCGGCGTCCACTCCGGCCGCAATCGCGCCCCCATCGACCAACGTCAGCGGAGGCTCGGGGACCAGCGTGGATTGAATTCGCGCGGTGGTATCTTCGAGCGTGTCGAGGCGTTCGGCCAGTGCGCGCCACAGCAAAGCCTGCATGGCTCCGAGCGCAATCTTCAACCCCGGCAGCTTGGCAAGACTGGCGGCCAGCGCGCGCACGTCGCGGGGACCGGCGGAATCGAGCGAAAGCCGGGCCAGCAGCCGCTCCAGGTCGAGGATGCCCGAGAAGGCGCGGCGAATCTCTTCGCGGAGCAGAAGATCGCCGTGGGCTTCGGCTACAGCTTCATAGCGGGCTTCGAGCACCTCAGCATCGAAGAGCGGGCGGAGGATGGTGGAGCGCAGCAGCCGCTTGCCCATGGGCGTCTGGCAGGCGTCCAGCGTGTGAAAGAGCGTGGCCAGGTTGTCCTGGCCAAGAAACAGCGGGTCGATGAGTTCGAGGTTGCGGACCGTGACCTGGTCGAGTTCGAGCGCGGTCGAGTGCTCCTGAAACTTGAGGCTGTCGATGTGCAGGGCGTCAATCTTTTGCGTGGTGCGCACATAGTGCAAAACCGCTCCGGCGGCGATGGCGGCCGCGGGATGCTTGTCCAGGCCGAAGCCTTCCAGGGTGCGGACGTTAAGCTGGCGCTCCACCAGGGGCACGGCAAAATCGCGGGTCCAGACCCAGTCCTCGATGCGCGTCCGCGCCGGAATGCGTTCGAGTGGCGCGGGCAGCTCGGCGCTCGCGGCCAGAAGCACCTCGCTGGGCTGGGCCATCAGAATTGTGTCCACCGCCTGCTGGCGGGCAGATGGTCCACGGAACTCGGCGGTGCGAAACTCGCCGGTGGAAACGTCCAGCAGGGCCACGGCGCAGACGGGTTCCTTTGCGGGGCCAGTCTCAAACAGCGCCGCCAGAAAGTTGTTCTGCTCCTGGCCCAGCGCGGAGTCCAGCGCCGTGCCCGGCGTCAGTACCCGCGTCACCTCCCGCTTGACGATCTTTTTGGTGAGCCTGGGGTCCTCCATCTGGTCGCAGATGGCGATGCGGTAGCCCTTGCGCAGGAGGCGCGTCAGGTACCCCTCCACGGCGTGATAAGGAACCCCGCACATGGGCTGCGAGCGTTCCCGGTCGCGCGCCGTCAGCGTCAACTGCAACTCCCTGCTCACCGTCACCGCATCGTCGTAGAACAGCTCGTAGAAATCCCCCATGCGGAAGAAGAGCAGGGCATCGGGATTCTCGCGCTTGGCCGCCGTCCACTGGCGCATGAAGGGCGTCAGGTCTGCGAGTCCCTTGTCCGAAGTTGTAGACGGCGGAGCCGAGGAATCCTTGTCCAAAGGGGGAAACGGCGGAGCTGCGGGTTGGGGGTCTTCCCTGATCACGTTGTCTTTAAGAGTACCGTGACTGGATGGTGGAGGGGTAGTCTGATTTGGAATGCACCGAATGACCGCATCCCAATTCAAAGGCCGGCAGAAAGAACCCTACCTTGCACTTGACCGAGCCTACTCTACGGCTCCCAGAAAGACGGGACTGAGGATAAGTGTCCATTTCTTACCCAATAGTGTAGATTCTCCTCGTAACGCCACCCATGATTCGTGATTACCTTAATAAACTCCTCCCTTGAAATATCCAGAGAACCGATTGCCGACTTACGCCAAGCCTCCATTACAACATGGTTGAACAAGTGCTCGCCATAAACCACGTCTGGCGCAGATTCGAGGATTCGGCCTACTGTTCCAACCACATCTAATTGCCGACTATTCCGCACGTGCCGAGGTTTGCCCGTTTTTACGAACGTGAGGATCAGTTCGCCAGCCAAGACGGACTGGTTTCCCTTCTTCTTGTGCATCGACCAAATCGGATCGCCGACGTGGGATATTGCTGCTTTAAGCTCGGCCCCGGCCTCCGTGGCACCCGTGAGAATCGCTTCAAAATAGCTGATTTTCCAGTGCTGAAATACTATCGAAAGCCAGCCTCCCATCCTCAACATTGACAGGCAGGCGCGCACACTATCGCTCAGACGCGACGTATAGAGCTCCTCAGTGTGATTCAAATCGCCACCGACGATTAGCTCCCGCTGCCGAGCTTTCATGCTTGGGACGTGTCCCAGCCAAACATTCCAAAGAGTAGAGAGATCAAGATATGAAATATGGCCACCGTAAGGGGGGTCTGTAAATATGTAATCGATTTGATCTCGAAACTCTTCTTCAAGGTCACCGACGTCCTTCGAGTGGCACT
Organism: Occallatibacter sp.; assembly: GCA_049522735.1. Classification (GTDB taxonomy): domain Bacteria; phylum Acidobacteriota; class Terriglobia; order Terriglobales; family Acidobacteriaceae; genus Telmatobacter. Next base: position 8,704 of record JBEKNO010000018.1, on the reverse strand, counting down.
CAAATGCTCCTCGCCAGCCGCCAGTCATCCTTTTCAATTCGATAGTCTTGTCGATTTCTGCCTTTGCCTCCATGATGTTCATTGCTCGTTCATGGAAGGTGTCCCATGCGGGAAGCTCGATAGGAACCTTTGCAACTTTGTATCGATAAATGCTGAAAATACTTGAGCCACCTCTCGATTCAGCCCGTCCTTCCGCAGAAAGGAACGTCTTGTTCAGTTTAGTCAAGGTGGCAGACCAGGCGAGTAGCATACCCCTCTTAGCCGGTCCGGACTTCAGGTCTTCAATGGCGTTTTTCAATATCGCGAGCGAAATCAACTGCCGCTTCGAAAAAAGGTCATGGTACCTCTTAACGTCGGCATTGTTCGGTAACTTGACGTTGACTGGCAGGTTTAGGCCATGTTCAATTCGAATCAATGTTTCTTCGCTTGATCGTTGAACTTCTGTGAGTCGAGTTTGGCACCGCCCCTTTAAGCTATCGAGTGCCGACTTGTAGTCGGCAAGGTTGCCCTTGGCCAGATCCACCACGCCCTTTGCTATGAAATTCGCAAGGGGGTTAATATCGTTTTGGATGCCCACTCGATTCTCTAAGAACGCTTCTATCGCTGTGACCCCCGATCCTCCAAATGGATCGAGCACACGATCCCCATCTTTCGAGTAGTGAAGGATATACTGCCGCACGACGTTGTAGGGTCGCCTAGTGAAGTATGGATGTACTCCGTAATGTCGCTTTGCGCCCTGCCGGTCCGCCGGAATTGGCCGTAGCAGCGGTTCGATTGCCGTGATTTGGCTCATAATTGTCCCGAAAATTCAAATCTTTGAGCGTGCGCGCATAGAGCATCAAGTTCAATCACGTCGATATGAGGTGGAATTTGCTTATGCCCGTGAATTGCGCAGAGCACCACTGCGCGAGACAATGCTTCCTTCCCATATTTTTCTGCTGGTAGGTGAATCCGGTACTATCCCGCTTGATTTCTACTGGGATCGAATATGTTGGCAGGTTACGAAACTTAAATTCAGTAACGCAGTCATAGCCTTTTCCAACGTATCCACCGAGAGCCATGCCAAGGTGTTTCAAGGGACCAGAAGCTCTCAGTAGATCGGGCTCTTGGATATGTGCAAGCCGAGTAGCAGGCCGGTGGTCCTTCACGACTCTGCAAATCTCATCGAGAGCCCAGCGAACGATCCCTGGTTTCTGGTTGTTGACATAGATGAGTTGCTCAAGCCAAAACGGGCTGGCGTATACGTTTGTGAACGTAAGTGGCCGGTCGAGCCTAGGGATGTCCTTGGTTTTGAGATTGTCGGCATACTTGAATGCGAGCGGCGTCAGGTAAAAAACATCATCTCTGATTTCGAGATCGACGTTGATGCGCTCGAAGTCTCCTGAACGAAGTTGATACCATTGCCTAATAGCCTCTCCGATACTCTCTCCAGCCGAGCCTTGCTGTATCCTATCGTGGCCTACCTTTCCTGGCACTGGCCGCAGGCCATCCAATTTCGCGTCTGCGCTAACGGCAAAATAATCTGATCTGGTGGCACCGTAAGGAGTGACGAGAGCAACCCGTACAGCACGTTTCTTTCGGAGGAATGTCTTAACGGGATCGCTAAGATCATGGAAATAGTACTGCGCGCCGCCTGTCTCCCTGCTTGCCCTCTTTGTTTGCTGGAGGTGCATATATGGGCTCCTCTTTCGCCTTGCATCAGAACCACCCTTATCGTACATCTATGCCACATCACCAAGCGAGAACTGATTCGCGCCCATTCATCGCCTCCCAGATCCACATTTTGCAATATGCAGCCATGACTCACCCAAACTGCGAATTCAGGTCCGAACCTCCCGGTGAGTGATTTGCATCACAGTATACTGTTCAGTTACGACTTAAGGTGAACATCGGTATGTATTTGCTCTGGCTCCGAGTTGCGGCTGTGCTGTATGCCGGGGCAAGCATCGCCGTCTTTCCGGCCGTGCTCCATGGCCTGCCGCGTTGGCGCAAGTGGTGCGTCCACCTGGGCGGAATGGCGCTGTTCTTCCACTTTGTTTCGGCCGTGGAGATGCTGGTACAGGCGCATAGCTGGGTGCCCATCGGGGTGCGGGAGGTGCAATCGCTGCTGGGCCTGGCGGTGGCGGGGGTGTTCTTCCTGGTGTGGTGGCTTTATGATGCTATCTCACTTGGTTTGTTTGCCTTACCGGCTACTTTCTTTCTGGTTTTTGTGCCCGCGCTGGGGCCCGACCGGTATACATTCCCCTCCCAGGGAGTGCGCTTGAGTTGGCTGGTGGCGCACATTGCGGCGCTGCTGCTGGCCTATGTGGCGCTGGGCTTCAGTCTTTTGGCTTCCATCCTCTATCTGGCGCAGGAACGGCGCATCAAGAGCAAGCCCAAGTTTGTGGCGGGGCAGCGCTCCTGGTGGGCGCTATTGGACTGGCTGCCGCCCCTGGATACGCTGGAGAGGCTGTCCGAGGCCATGCTGGAGTTCGGCTTTCCCTGCATGACGGTGGGGCTGGTTATTGGGTCGGTGCTGGCGCAGGAGACGCCGCTGGGCGCGGCCTATTTTCTTGATCCCAAGATCATTGCAGCCTTTGCCAGCTGGGCTATCTACGTGCTGTTGCTGCTGGTGCGGCGGACGGCGGGGCTGCGGGGACGCAAGGCGGCGTACCTGTCTGGAATTGTATTTGCGGTGATGGTGGTGGTGTGGACCGCCAACCTGTTCAGCCACGTGCACAGGTACGGTGCCCAATGAAGCAGCCGCCCGCCAGCCTGGTCCTGATCGGCGTGAACCACAAGACCGCGCCCATCGAGCTGCGCGAGCGCATCGCCATCAGCCGCGAGGATCTGCCGGAGACGACGCGCGCTCTGGCCGCCATGCCGGGGATTGTGGAATGCATGATCGTTTCCACCTGCAATCGCGTGGAGCTGCTGGCTGTTGTAGACGGGCCGGATGCGGACCTGGCCGGCTTTCTGCATCGCTACTTCGGCCTGGACCCGGCGCTGTTGGGGCCGCACATCTATGAGCAGCGCGGCTGGGATGCTGTGCGGCATCTCTTTCGCGTGGCCGCCAGCCTGGACTCCATGGTGGTGGGCGAGCCGCAGATTCTAGGCCAGGTGAAAGAGGCATTCGCCGTGGCGAGGGCCGCAGGCGCCGTGGCCGGGCAACTGGAACATCTGTTGCAGAGCGCCTTTGCCGCCGCAAAAAAGGTCCGTTCCGAGACTGAAATCGGCTCTAACTCCGTCTCCATAGCCTCGGTGGCCGTGGAGCTGGCGCGCAAGATCTTCGGATCGCTCGAAGGGCGGACGGTCTTCCTGGTGGGCGCGGGAAAGATGAGCGAACTGGCCGCGCGGCATTTGGTGCAGCAGGGAGCCGGGGCCATCCTGGTGAGCAACCGGACGCAGGACCGCGCCCATCGCATGGCGGAAGCGTTTCAGGGCCGCGTGATCCCCTTCGAACAACTTTATGAAGTGGCCAGCGAGGCCGATATCGTGATCAGCTCCACGGGCGCCCCGCATCCCATCTTCCGGCGAGAGCATGGGCAGGCGTTTCTGCATCGCCGGCGCAACCGGCCCATGTTCTTCATCGATATTGCCGTGCCGCGGGACGTGGATCCGGCGATGGGCAAGCTGGAAGGCATCTTTGTTTACGACATCGACGACCTGCAGCAGGTGGCCGCGGCGCACATGGCCGAGCGCAGCCGCGAGGCCTCGGACGCCGAGGCGCTGATCGACGGCGAGGTGGAGCGCTTCCACCTGCGCCAGCGCACGGTGAATGCAGCCCCGGCAATTGTGGCGCTGCAGAAAAAGGCTGAAGAGATTCGCATGGCCGAGATCCAGCGCCTCCACAGCCGGCTGGGATCGTTGACGCCGGAGCAATTAGCTGCGGTGGAAGCACTCACGCGCGGGCTGGTGAACAAATTCCTCCATCCGCCCATGCAGGCGCTGAAGCAGGCGGCGCGCGATGGGGACGAGGCGCGGCTGGATGCGCTCTGCGATGCCTGGCAAGTCTCCGCCGGCGTTGGCCAGGAGGCGGCGCGGGAGGTTTCGGCGGTTGAGGCAGGCCCGAAGAATTCTGAAGCAGAAAAAGATGGGGTCGAACATGCTGAGGGCGCGGCCGTGAGCGAATCCGGCGTGGAGAGCCGCCCATGAAGCTGCGCATCGGCAGCCGCGGCTCGCAACTGGCCCTGTGGCAGGCCAATCACGTGGCTGGATTGCTGCGTGCGCAGGGGCACGAGGTGGAGATCGAAATCATCAAGACCACGGGAGACCGGCTGCAGGAGGTCGCCTTTGCCCAGGTTGGGTCGAAGGGAATGTTCATCAAGGAGATTGAAGAGGCGCTGGCGGCGGGGCAAGTGGACCTGGCCGTGCACTCGCTCAAGGATCTGCCCACCCTGCTGCCCGAGCTGTTCGCGCTGGCGGCTACGCCCAAACGAGTGGACCCGCGTGATGCTTTTGTCTCAGTGAAGTATGGAAGCCTGGCGGAGCTTCCGCAGGGCGCGAGGGTGGGGACCAGCAGCCAGCGGCGGCGGGCGCTGTTGAAGGCGTTGCGGCCGGATATTGAAGCGGTAGAGTTTCGCGGCAACGTGGATACGCGGCTGCGCAAGCTGGCCGAGGGTCAGGTGGATGCGATTCTGCTGGCCGCGGCGGGACTGGAGCGCCTCAATAAGACCGAGTGGGTGCGGGAGCGGATGGATCCCAAGGATTTTTGTCCGGCTGCGGGGCAGGGAGCGCTGGGGATCGAGACGCGCAAGGACGATGCCGCGACGATAGCGGCCGTTTCGTTCCTCGATGATCCGGAGACCCGGTTTGCGGTGACGGCCGAGCGGGCGGCGCTGGCGGCGTTGGGCGGCGGGTGCCAGGTGCCCATCGGCGTTTATTGGCGTGCCGCAGATGAGGACGCTGGAGCTGGGCCATGGGACGAAATCTTTGCGGTAGTGGCTGCGCCGGAGACAGGTTCGACCGTGCGGGTTTATTACCGCGCCGCTAGAATCGGTTCCGATCCGGCAGCCCTGGGGCGCCTGGTGGCGAAAAAGTTGATCGAGGCCGGCGCGGGACCGCTGCTTGAGGCTGTGGGCGGGAGTGAGCGGTGAGCTCGCTCGCGTTGTCAGGGAAGCGGGTGCTGGTAACTCGCGCTGCGCATCAGGCCGGGAAGCTCAGCGAAGGATTGCGGGCGCTGGGAGCTGAGCCGGTCGAAGTTCCGGTGCTGGAGATTCGGCCACCGGAAAGCTTTGAGCCGCTGGATGCGGCTCTGCGGCAACTCGAAAGCTACGATTGGCTGATTTTGACCAGCGCCAATGCGGTGCGGGCGCTTGACGAGCGGGCGGCGGAGTTGGGTATTGTGCTCGAGCAGCCTGCCCGGTTTAAGGTGGCCGCGGTGGGCGAAGCGACGGCGGCGGCGGCGCGCAAGGCAGGATTGTACATTGCTTTTGTGCCGGAATCCTACGTGGCTGAAAGTCTGGTGGCAGGGCTGCTGGAAGGCATCCAATTTCAAACCGCCGGATTGAGAATTCTGCTGGCGCGGGCTGCCGTGGCCAGGGATGTGATTCCCGATGCGCTGCGGGAGGCGGGGATTGTGGTCGATGTGGTGGACGCTTACCGGAACATCCTGCCCGAGGCCGCGCCGGAACTGCTTCGCAGGGCGGTGGACGCAGGATTAGATGCGGTGACCTTCACCAGCAGCTCCAGCGCCACTCACCTCGCGGAGGCAGCACGTCAAGCCGGGATTGCGTGGCCGTTTGCGGCCATTCCAGCCGTCTCCATCGGTCCCTTCACCAGCCAGACCCTGCGCGATCTGGGTTGGGAGCCTGCTGTTGAAGCGAATCCCTCCGATATTCCGGGGCTGATTGCGGCGGTGGAGCGCGTCTTGCGCGGTTAAGCAACAAACGCCAATCAGTCTCATCCGCTGACTCGCTGTCTTTCACGACTGTCAGGTCTTGTCTTTGGAGTGGCAGAGCTGCTCCAGGTTGCAGCGGTCGCATTTTGGTTTGCGCGCCACGCAGACCTGACGGCCGTGTTGGATGAGCTGGTGGGAGAAGCCGATCCAGCGGCTTTGCGGCAGGACCTGCATCAATTCCTGCTCGACCTTTTCGGGCGTATCGCCTTTGGCCAGGCCGAGGCGGCGGGCGATGCGAAAGACGTGCGTATCCACCACCACGCCTTCGGCTTTGCTGAACGAGACGCCGAGAACAACGTTCGCCGTCTTGCGAGCCGCGCCGGGAATGGTGATCAGTTCGGCGAGGGTATGCGGAACCTGGCCGCCGAAATCCGCGACGATCTTGCGGGCCGCGCCCTGGATGGACTTGGCCTTGTTGCGGTAGAAGCCGGTGGTGCGAATGAGGGCTTCGAGTTCGGGCAGGGTTGCCTTGGCCATCGCCGCCGGGGTAGGGAAGCGGCGAAACAACTCTGGAGTGGCCATATTGACGCGCACGTCGGTGCATTGGGCGGAGAGGATGGTGGCTACCAGCAGTTCCCACGGAGAGCGGTGGGTAAGCGCGCAGACCGCCTCGGGGTAGGCTTCGTCGAGGGCTTTGAGAATGGCGGCGATGCGGGAGGGGGCCAGGGGGCCGCGTAGCGCTCGGCTCTTGGGCGACGTTTGGGGTTGCTTCTTTGTCGCTGTCTTTCTGGATGGCTTGGTTGCGGGCATAGCGTGGAGTTTCGTTGTTACGTGGTGGAGATAGGTGGTTTCCCACCCTTGCCGCAAAAACAAAGACGCGGCAAGGATGGGGCACCCGGCATCTCATCCATGATTGTCAAGATCGGATTATTGGCTTGTTTTTTCCAGATCGGCTGCCAGGTTGCGAGACTCTCCGGACTCGATATCGATCGACCGCACCCATGGCATATAGCCATTCTTCGTTATCTTGATCGAATGGGTGCCCGGCTTGAGCTTGATAAGGCTTGGAGTACTTCCCACATAGTTGCCATCAACTGTGATCTCAGCGCCGCTTGGCTCCGAAGACAACTGAGCGGATGCCATAGCTTCAGGGCCGGCCTGCGCGGTTCCGGAAGACGGTGTGGACGCAGCGCTGGGCGCCGCGGGGGGAATACTGGACAAGCTGATATTCTTGAGCGCCTGCTTGACCAGGTATGCAGTTTGGTTTCCCGTGAACTCCGCCACGTTCTTGTCCTTATTCATGGGAGAAGGCTTAAACGCAGCTTGCGTCGTCATTGTTTTTACCAGCGCGTGATCGCTGATCCGGTAAATGTTGATTTCCAGGCCCAACTTTCCAACTTTGAAACCGCCGCCTCTATTGAAGTCGGTGAACTTGCCTTCGATCGAAAGCGAGTTGGTGGCGACAGCGTCGGCCACCGTAACTCCCTCTCCGACAGCCTGGTTGGTAACCTTGGCCTTCTCCAGTCCGGCGCGAAGGCTGTCGCAGAAATAGTTGATGAAATCCTGCGACTGGTTCGTTCCGTTCGCATTGACGAAATGTTTTACAACAATGGTATTGAATTGCGGTTGAGTATCTTTGGCGGCCAGCGGTGCGACCGTGAAAAGAATAGTGAGCAGAAGAAAAAGCGGAGCAAGACGTTTCACCAAAAAGCCCCTTTCTCAGCAGAGATTCAGCGGGAGTATACCACACTTGAGCCGTTTCGCTCGGTGCCCTTCAATCCGGAAATCCACTGGTGAGGATTTGATGCCGTGAATTGAGCCGCTACAGGCGACCGCTCAGCCAGTTGCCCAATTTCTCCACCGGCAGCCGCACACCGATATAGAACTGGCCGAAGAGCGCGTAAACCGCGCTGACCTCGTCGAAGCGCATCTCGTAGATGAGTTTCTTGAAGACCACCGGGTCGTCGGCGAAGAGGTCCACGCCCCACTCCCAGTCATCCATGCCAATCGAGCCGGAGATAATTTGCTTCACCTGGTCGGCGTAGCGGCGGCCGATAAGGCCGTGCTCGTGCATCATGCGCTGGCGCTCGGCGAAGGGGACGGTATACCAGTTGATCTGCTCGCCGCGCTTGCGGTCCATGGGATAGAAGCAGAGGTATTTGGCCTCGGGGACGGCGGGGAAGAGGCGCGGGGCCATGGCGGCGGACTGGCGCTCAAGAGTGGCGGCGATCTGGGCGTTCCACTCCGGCGAGTGCTGCTTCAGGTTGCCGGCGGCTTCGTAGGTCTTGCGGCTGGACTCGTAGAGGCCCAGTTCGACGACCGAGACATAGGAATGGCGGATTTTGAGGTAGTCGTAAAGCCCGGTCTGAGCGAGGTCGAGTTCCACCTGGTTCAGGGCACGGAGCGAGTCGCGGAAGTGGATCAGGATCAGGTCGCCTTTGTGGCCGAGCTGGGAGTAGAGAGCGGTGCGGATGAGGGCTTCGGAATTGGCGCGTTCCAGACGCTGAAGCGCGGCAGTGGCCTCAGCGGCAATCTTTTCGCGTTCGCCGTCCGCGCAGGACCGCCAACCCTTCCAGTCGAAGCGGAAGAACTGGTGCAGCAGGAATGAGCCTTCAAGCGTAAGCGGAATAGGGGGGAAATCAGCCAACGGAGCACCTTTCCTTTGCATACCCCCTCATCGTAGCAAAACGAGGCGGTTGCTGAGGCAGATGCGCATCTTCGTCTACCTTGAATGTTGGGCCCAGTCTTTTCCAATCCAGAGATAAGCCTGAAGGGCCTGTTTGAAGCGGGCAGCACGGACGGCTCCTTTTGGGGATTCTTTCATATATTGCTCGTGGTCGCCGTGGCGGTGGGAATGTGGGAATCGGCTTTATCGTTTTTCGGGCT
>JBEKNO010000017.1:0-22051 GCA_049522735.1 Occallatibacter sp. | reverse complement strand
CGGTTGATCCTCATAGAACCGCCTTGTACTTCTTGGTCAGCTCCGTCTTCACCTTCTTGAACATCTCCGCATATTGCGCGCCGCTCTTCCGCATCTCCTCGGAGTACGCGTCCAGGATCACGCGCACCTCCTCGTTGATCCGGTCTTCCAGAGAAAGTTCCTCCAGCATGCCCTCGTTGACGCGCGCTTCCACCACCTTCACGTCGCTGGTGATGATCATCTTGGCGTCGATCAGGTGCTTGACTGTCCGGCGGGCCAGATACCCAATGTAATCGCGGGAAAAAATCATGGGTTAAGACTCAGGATACCCCATCGGACCACCCCCTGTACACCACCTGCCCATCGGGGTTGTGTCCTATTTTGGCAGTGTTTTGAAAGGGCACGGCTTCAGCCGTGCCGCTGGAAACCAGGAAAAACGCGGGCTTTTAGCCCCTGAGGGAATGCCCCGCAGGGTGCCTAACCGGTTATGAAACAGCTTCTAGATAGATTTGGTGTGCGGCGGTCTCGTATGTGTCCTGCGCCTCCAACACCAGATTGAATGTCTCGTCAGCGGGGATATGTTTGGCAATCACATCAATTATTCCCCAAAGGCAGATGAAGTACCCTTCAAGAACTTCTGCATCATCGTACCGTCAACCAAATCCGCATAATCGGCGACCTTGACCGAAGAGTAGACGATTTGCAGACCCGCCGCATGAGGAATCGGCCCAAGTGCAGACAATAGCGGTCTCAGGCGCTCAGGTTTCCACCAGCGAAGGCTTGTCATGTGCAAATGCTTCCTCTGCCTCTAGCTGAGTTCAGAATGCCAATCAGCCTCACATTTCTCCCACTGCTCGGCTGTTCCCATGAACCCCGCCAAAATCACGAGGTCTTTCCCCTCGTGACCGGACTCGTCAAGGTATGCGGTGAGCATAAACACCCACTTTGGACGGCAATCGTGCGGCGTTTCAAAGACTTCTCGCACTGTCGCCATTACACACCCCGCATTTCATTCGCCAAATGTGCAAAACTCGCCCAATTCCCTGAAAGTAGCCCACTACCAAATCATGAAACTGCTTGCTAGGCCAGGCTGCCTGATTTATAGTTTGCATTGCTCACCGCATGAGGATTTGCCTGCGTCCGCGGTGAGACTTCATCCTGGAAAGAGGAATTCCATGCCTGGCATCTCTCGCCGCAACCTGCTCTGTTCCGGAGTGGCGCTTTCCGCTTCTTCACTGGTGGCCCAATCGGCATGGGGGCGCATGGCCGCGCTCCTGGCCTCTTCCCCGGAGGGCGCATCCGCACAGGCGCTGGCGGCTGTTGCGCCGCGCGAGCAACTGCTCTTCGACTTCGGCTGGAAGTTTAAATTCGGCCACGGAACAGACCCGGCCCGCGATCTGGGCTTCGGCTATGGGCAGGGAGACTTTGCCAAGACCGGCGAGTTCGCGTTTGCCAAGGCCGGATTCGACGACTCGAAGTGGCGCAAGCTGAACCTGCCGCACGATTGGGCCGTCGAGCTGCCCTTCGTGCGCGACGAGGAGCAAATGTCCCACGGCTACAAGCCCCTCGGCCGCCGTTACCCGGAAACCAGCGTGGGCTGGTACCGGCGCGAGTTCGAGATTCCGGCCGGCGACCTGGGGCGGCGCATCGCGGTTGAATTCGACGGCGCCTTTCGCGACGTGCTGGTCTTTGTGAACGGCTGCTTCATCGGCCGTAACGACAACGGCTACGCTCCCTTTTGCTTCGACCTGACAGACTTTTTGAGCTACGGCGCGAAAAACTATATTGTGGCGCGCGTGGACTCGAGCTTCGGCGACGGCTGGTTCTACGAGGGCGCGGGCATCTACCGCCATGTGTGGCTGACCAAGACCGATGCCTTGCACCTGGGCAGGTGGGAGAGCACGGTGCGTACGGCGGTGAACGGAGGCTCCGCCACGCTGACTCTGGATACAGTGGTTCAAAACGAAGGCAAGCAGGCGGAGACTGCAAAGGTGAGCTGGCGGATTCTGGACGCCGCCGGCAAGACGGTGGCTACAGCCGAGGCCGCGCCGCAATCGATCGCCGTGGACGGGAGCGCCGGCTTTACAGCCAGCGCCAGCCTGGCTGATCCGTCGCTATGGTCGGTGGATGCGCCCAACCTTTACTCGGCGATTGTGACCGTGGAAGCGGACGGTAAGCCGCGCGACGCCGAGCGCATCAGTTTTGGCGTGCGCACCGCGGTCTTTGACGCCGACAAGGGATTCTTCCTCAACGGCAAATCTCTCAAGATCCAGGGCACCTGCAACCACCAGGACCATGCCGGAGTAGGTGCGGCTCTGCCTGACCGCTTGCAGTGGTTCCGGTTGGGAGTGCTGCGCGAGATGGGCTGCAACGCCGTAAGAACCTCGCACAACATGCCCACGCCGGAATGGGTGGAAGGCTGTGACCGCATGGGCCTGATGATGATGTGCGAAACGCGGCAGATGAGTTCCAGTCCCGAAGGCCTGGCGCAACTGGAGACCATGATCAAGCGCTATCGCAACTCGCCGTCCATCATCCTCTGGTCCATCGGCAACGAGGAAGGGCAGTTGCAGGACAGAATGGCCGAAGAGGGCGCGAAGATAGCGGCCACCATGGTGCGGCGATGCCACGAGCTGGACCCCACGCGCGTGGTTTCGGCGGCGGTGAACGGCAACAACGCGAAGGGGGTCTCCGATGCCTTCGATATCATCGGCTTCAACTACAACCTGAGTTTCCCCGACGAGTATCACAGGAAGAATCCCAAACGGCCCCTCTACGGGTCGGAGACGGCCAGCGCCATTTCCACGCGCGGCGTCTACTCGACCGATCCGCTGCGCAACACGATAAGAGCCTACGACACCAGCGAGCCCGGCTGGGGCGCGACGGCCGAGGAGTGGTGGAAGTTTTACGGCACGCGCGAATGGGAAGCGGGCGGCTTTGCGTGGACCGGCTTCGACTACCGCGGCGAGCCCACCCCCTACGGATGGCCCTCGATCAACTCGCAGTTCGGCATTGTGGACATGTGCGGCTTTCCCAAGGACACATTCTTCTACTACAAGGCGTGGTGGGGTTCCGGCCCGGTGCTGCACCTGTTTCCGCACTGGAACTTCGAGGGCAGGGAAGGCGACGAAATTCCCGTCTGGGCGCACTCCAACCTGGACGAGGTGGAGCTGTTTGTGAATGGGCAAAGCCAGGGGAGCCGGAAGGTTCCGCACCTGGGGCACGTGGAGTGGAAGGTGAAGTACGAGCCTGGAACGATCGAGGCGCGGGGGCGAAAGGGCGGCCAGGTGGTGCTGACCGAGAAGCGGGAGACGACCGGGCCGGCGGCTGCTATCCGGTTGACTTCAGACAGGATGGAGATCGACGCCGATGGGGAGGATATTGCCGTCCTCAAGGTGGAGGTTCTGGACAAGGAGGGGCGGCCGGTTCCGACGGCCGGCAACTCGATTGAATTCAAGGTCTCCGGCGACGGGAAGCTGATCGGCGTGGGCAACGGCGACCCCAACTGCCAGGAGAGCGACAAGGGGCCGAAACGGTCGTTTTTCAACGGTTTGGCGCAGGTGATTGTGCAGGCCACCAAGCGGGCGGGTGCGATTCGAATCGAGGCGGTGAAGGAGGGCTGGGATGGGCCTGAGTTGACTCCGGCCGAGCTGGCGATCACGACCAGGAAGGTGGAACCGCGGCCAGCCGTGGGGTGAATCTGGAGTAGCAGAGATATGGGGAGACCAAAGGTCTCCCCATATCTTCAGTATAATCCCTGATGCGATATGAACAGAAGAGAATTTACCACTGCAACGGCAGCCGCTGCTCTCGCCCTGGGCCTGCGCGCAAGAACGGTTATGGCGGAAACGGCAGCCGCGCCGATGGCCCCGATTTGCCCAAAATCGCCGCCCCCGGCAAGAAAGCTTGCGGTCTTTGACCTGCGCGAGCTCACCTCGTACGCGGCCGAGTTCAGGCTGACTCTGCACTGCCTTCAGGGTATTGCAAACCGCAGGCAGCCCCGTCTTTATCTGATCGAAGACCACTACGATGAGCTATGGCTCGACTGGATGCGGGAACGCGGCGATATCGATGAAGCGGAGAGGCTGGAGATCGGCACGGTCTTCGCCAAGTTCCTTTCGGAGGCGGGCTCGATGTATATCACCGATCCCGCCATTCCGGCTTCGGTGAACGTGGCCACCATGCTGGCAGGCATCCACTCTTCCCTTGTGGCCGCTCCCGCCATTGCCGATCAGTTCAGTCTCTCCGCCGGGAACTATCCCGACGACAACAAGGTTGGATACGATCTCCGGCGCTTCCGCTGGAAGAAGGATGTGGATGCGTACCGGTGGTTCTTTTCGAAGTATGAAGGGCAACTGTCGCGTGCCGCGGTAGCCATGCTCGACCCAGCGACCGCGGCGGTCCGCGACTACCTGGTCGCTTTCAAGATCCCGGTGGTCTGGATCTCCTCCTTCGACGACGCTGCCAAGAACCCCCAGGCCGATCACGATGCGGAAGTCAGCCTGGTGCGTGAACTCTTCCTGAAATGGCCCGCCAATATCCCCTGCTTCGGCTGGCCGGGCAACGGAGTTGGGACCGAGGAAGGGATTGGCGAATGGGACGGAGTCCTGCTTGCCAGCCAATGCGGGAAGTTCGAAGTCTGCTCGGGGTATGACGGCTACTCGCCGACCGTGAGCAATCTGACGGTGCACTCCGGAACCCAGGCGACCTTGAAACAGAAGAGCCCCGCCCCGGTTCACCTGGAAAGCGGCAAGGTCTATTACAGCTTCGCGCGGTCAGACGGAGACGGGCTGAACTTTCTTCGCCATTACTATCGCAAGCTCTTCGACGATCCCAAGCACGGCTCGGTTCCGCTCGGCTGGCAGATCGGCGCTACGGCTTCCGATACCATGCCGGACATTCTCGACTATTACTATCGCCGCGCTCGCCCCGGTGACTGCTTCATGAACGCCCTCACCGGCGCCGGCTATATCCACGAGGACAGTTTCGCGGACGCCTACGCTGAGCCGCAGCGGAAGGAAATCATCCAGGAGTACCTGGCGATCTCCGGGCGCTATCGGGCTCGTATCGATGCCACCACCCTGTGCACATTTGCCGAGATGGCGCCTGAGCGCCTGGAGACGATGGCTTCCATTCCGGGGATCGAAGGCATCTTCGCGAACTACGGCCGGACCCACGCAACTACCACCGAAAACCAGCTCACGATCGTGGGCGGAAGGCCCGTGTTCCGGTCGGTCAATGCCGGTCCCGGCGAACGAACCTTCACGCTGGAGGGGCGCCGCGAGGCTGTGGCCACAACCGTCCATCAAATCCGCCAGGCCACACCCAAGGTCCGGCCGTACTTCATGCACGTCTTTCTGGCCAACTGGCTGATCACCATGGATATGGTTGAAGACATTGCCAGGGAACTGGGGCCCGAGTATGTCGCCGTCCGGCCCGATCAACTCGTGACCTTGTTCGATCAGCCCCGAGGGACTCATGGAGGATAAATCCTGTTCCATGTTGAGATCCCACCGAGGCTGCCGGGTGAGCGTGCCTGGGTGCTTCGGCTGGAGTAAACACGGGCTGTTTTCCGGTGCGCGAACCGCTTATTGTTGCGCCGAAGGCGCGGTTAGTTTTAGTACATGCCTTCCATGCCGCCGCCGTGGCCGCCTGCCGGAGCATTCTTGGGCTCCGGAATCTCCACCACCAGAGCTTCAGTGGTGAGCAGCAGAGCCGCAATCGAGGCTGCATTCTGCAGCGCGGTACGGGCGACCTTGGTGGGGTCGATGACGCCGGCCTTGACCAGGTCCTCGAACTTGTTGGTAAGGGCGTTGTAGCCAAAATTCAGGTCTTTGGATTCGAGAACCTTGGCCACCACCACGGCGCCCTCTTCGCCGGCATTGGCAACGATCTGGCGCATCGGCTCTTCGAGCGAGCGGCGCACAATACTGGCGCCGATCTTCTCGTCGCCTTCCAGGGTCTTGATGAGCGCGTCGACCGCCGGAATGGCGCGAATCAGGGCCACTCCGCCGCCGGGAACGATGCCTTCCTCGACCGCCGCGCGGGTGGCGTGCAGCGCGTCCTCAACGCGAGCCTTCTTCTCCTTCAGCTCGGTCTCGGTGGCCGCGCCCACCTTGATGATGGCTACGCCGCCCACCAGCTTGGCCAGCCGCTCCTGCAGCTTCTCCTTGTCGTAGTCCGAGGTGGTTTTCTCGATCTGCGAACGGATCTCCTTGACGCGGCCCTCGATGTCGCTGGACTTGCCGCCGCCGTCGACGATGGTGGTGTTGTCCTTGTCGATGGTGATGCGCTTGGCCTTTCCCAGATCTTCCAGCTTCACGCCTTCCAGCTTGATGCCCAGATCCTCGGTGATGGCCTTGCCGCCGGTGAGGATGGCGATGTCGCCCAGGATGGCCTTGCGGCGGTCGCCGAAGCCGGGAGCCTTGACGGCAGCCACGTTCAGGGTGCCGCGCAGTTTGTTCACCACCAGCGTGGCCAGGGCCTCGCCCTCCACGTCCTCGGCGATGATCAACAGCGGCTTGCCGCCGCGGGCCACCTGCTCCAGCAGGGGAAGAAGATCCTTCATGGCGCTGATCTTCTTCTCGTAGATCAGGACGTAGGGCTCTTCCAGAACCACTTCCAGCCTCTCGGCGTCGGTGACGAAGTAAGGGCTTAGGTAGCCGCGGTCAAACTGCATGCCGTCCACCGTTTCCAGGCCGGTGTGCATGGTCTTGGACTCTTCGATGGTGATCACGCCGTCCTTGCCCACCACCTTGACCGCTTCGGCGATAATGTCGCCGATCTCCTGATCGCCGTTGGCCGAGATGGCGCCCACCTGGGCCACCGAACCCTCGTCCACGGGCTTTGACAGCTTGCCCAGGGCGCCGCCCTCGGTCCACTTGCCGTCCTTGTCGCGCGTGCCGATAATCACCACCACGGCCTTTTCAATGCCGCGTCGCAGGGCCATGGGGTTGGCTCCCGCCGCCACCGTCTTCACGCCCTCGCGGAAGATGGACTGGGCCAATACTGTAGCTGTCGTGGTGCCGTCGCCGGCCACGTCGCTGGTCTTGGAGGCAACCTCGCGCACCAGTTGCGCGCCCACGTTCTCCATGGGGTCTTTCAACTCAATCTCTTTGGCCACCGTCACGCCGTCCTTGGTGATGGTGGGCGAACCGAACTTCTTCTCCAGAACAACGTTGCGGCCCTTGGGACCGAGCGTCGCCTTGACGGCGTCCGACAGCATGTTCACGCCGCGCAGGATCGCCTGACGGGATTCTTCACCGTGCAAAATCTGTTTTGCCATTGCTGTAACTCTCCTTAGTGCGGTTGTCAGCTAACAGCCGTCAGCTAACAGTTATTGTTGTCAATCACAAGCTTTCAGCTATGAACTATCTGCTGTGAGCTGTAAGCTGTCAGCTATTTCTTGACGATGCCGAGAACCTCTTCCTCGCGCATGATCAGAAACTCCTCGCCGTCGATCTTGATCTCGGTGCCGGAGTACTTGCCGAAGAGGATCTTGTCGCCCGC
This sequence comes from Occallatibacter sp., assembly GCA_049522735.1. Classification (GTDB taxonomy): domain Bacteria; phylum Acidobacteriota; class Terriglobia; order Terriglobales; family Acidobacteriaceae; genus Telmatobacter. The sequence goes on along the minus strand of JBEKNO010000017.1, from coordinate 14,563 downwards.
CTTTACGTCCAGCGGGAATACCTTGCCTTCGTCGTTGGATTTGCCCTTGCCCACGGCGATCACTTCGCCTTCCTGGGGCTTTTCCTTGGCGCTGTCTGGGATGATGATGCCCCCGCGAATGGTTTCGCCCTCTTCCACACGGCGGACCAGGATGCGGTCATGGAGCGGGGTGAATTTCGTCGCTACGGATGTTGCTGCCATTGCTTCGCTTCTCCTTACACACGCGGCAGAGGTTGAGCCCCAGCCGCGGGATTTAGAGCGGAACCGGAGTTCACGTGCCCCTTGTTAAGAATCTAGAAGGTGGCTTTTTCTTGAGGAAAAAGCCACTCAGCGGGCTTGCTTTCGGGGTACATCGACTCTGGTTCCGCTGTAGGTGTTTATTTGAAAAAACGCTGCCGAAATTGCAGATGGCGGTCCCGGATAGGGCTGGGGAGCTGTTTCAGCAGTTCCGCCCAGAGTGTGCTAGCACTCTCACCTTCCAATTGCTAACGATAGACAAGTCGGACGGCTCTGTCAAGGGGAACTTTGTAAAAATATGAGTGCATATCGCTCATAATGTATGATTATCCAGAGTGTGGGGTAAAAAGGCCTGGCGTAGGCCCTGAGCATCGGCTCGCGGGCTGTCGCTGGGCTGGTTATACCGGTTACAATGAAGCCCATGCTTCGCAGTTCTATGTTTCGTCTCTGCCTCTTCCTGGCCGCATTCGGCCTGATTGCCATGACGCTTGCAGTCAGCGCCCAGTCAACGGACAAACGCGGCCGCAAGTACAAGCCGCCCCTGCCCACCGCGCACATCGAGGTCACCGTGGTGCGCGATGTGAATGGCAAGCCCATTGAACACGCCGCGGTCGTCTTTCATCCCATGCAGGGTGAGAGGGACAAGGGCAACATGGAGCTGAAGACCAACGAGGACGGCAAGGCCGTCATCGACGTGCTGCCCATCGGCGACACGGTGCGGCTGCAGATCATTTCCCATGGCTTTCAGACCTACGGGGAGGACTACAAGATCGATAAGGCCGCAATAGTCATTGAGATCAGGATGAAGCGGCCCGGCGAGCAGTACTCGATCTACAAGCCTCACGCACCAGGTGAGGCATTGGGCGGCAAGACTCCCGATGCGGGCAAGACGGATAATCCGCCAGCGGGTACGGCTCCAGCGCCAGCCGACAAGCACGCCGCGCAACCGGAGGCGCAGCCCAGCCAACCACAGCCCAAATAGGGCTGGCATCCGTTCCGAGGACAAGCCGCACTAACTGCGGAATTCGCAGGGCTTTGAAAGGGCACGGCTTTACAGGCTGCGGAAAAAGGGGGAATGCTGGGCGAAAAGCCTGAAAAACACCCCTCCGGGGCTAAAGCCAGCGTTGAATTTGTTGACTTTATGCGGGGGTTGAAAACCCCCGCCTCCCTCCGGATCGAGTTTTTCTGTGGCCTGTTTAGCCGTGCCATAAGACAGACTAAGAACACGCGGCTTTAGCCCCTGAGGGAATGCAAATTGGTAAAAGTTCATTCCCATCAGATGCTAAAGCCAAAATTCCATTTGCCCATCGAGCGGCATGGCCCCCGACCCAGAGGGTTTCCCGGTCCCCGGCCGTGCCCTTTCAAAGCAGGACGATGACCAACCAACTCCTCAGCGGCAAATCGGCACTGGTCACCGGGGGCGCGCGGCGCATTGGCCGGGGGATTGCCCTGGCCCTGGCGCAGGCTGGCGCCGATGTGGCCATTACCTATCTCAACTCCCATGCCGAGGCCGCGCGGACGGCTGAGGAGATCGAATCTCTCGGCTGCCGCGCCCTGGATGTGGAATGCGATGTGCGCTCCGAGGCCTCGGCGCGAGCCGCCGTTGCCGCCACCATCGCCCGTTTTGGCCGCCTGGACGTGGTGGTCAATAACGCCGCTGTCTTTGAGCGAGCGCCGCTCGAAAGCCTTACCCTGGAGCAGTGGGACACGGTCTTCGAGACTAATGCGCGGGGACCGTTTCTGGTGGCGCGGGAGGCGCTCGCGCATCTTCGCGCCGTCGAGGGAAGGATCGTGAACATCGGCTCGCTGGGAGGGATTCACGCCTGGGCCGGCCATACCCACTACTGCGCCTCCAAGGCCGCGCTGCACATGCTCACCCAGGCCATGGCCAAGGCCTTTGCGCCGGAGGTGAGCGTCAACTGCATCGCGCCGGGCTGGATCGAATTGGACGAGGTGCCCGCAGATGAGGCCGCCCGCTTTGCGGCCAGAACCCCCATGCGGCGCAACGGCACGGCGGAAGATATAGCCCAAGCCGTGCTCTTTTTTGCCACAGGCCCGCACTTTGTCACCGGTCAGATTATGACTGTTGACGGAGGCCTGGGGCTCTCTTAGGGGATGCTGGCCATTCCCAGGGCATTTACCGTGCGAAAAGACGCCCCCAAAAGCCCTTTGTGCCCGTCTTAGCAGCGCCGGCGGCGGTTGGAGCGATGCCGTTTTTGCCGGGCTTGGCTGCATAGCGGCTGGCATCGAACTTCAGCGGCACACCCTCCCACAGGCCCAGAGCTTCGGGCTGCGCGGGCCATCTGGCGCCCTCCAGGGCCGCGCGGGGGTTGGTGACGCACAGCCGCCGCGCCGTCTCTTCGCCGGTCCGCTGGGCCACGTATTCATAAGCCTGCTTCATGTTGGGCGGCCGCCACCTGGGGTTATGCGCATCGGTGGCGATGAAATGAATCCAGTTGCGCTCCAGCAACTCATTGGAAAATGCCTCCGCCAGTTTGCCGAAGCGCCCGTAGAGGGAACCGGTGGTGGCCTGGACCAGGCATCCGTCCCTGAGCCAGTCGGCCAGCATGTTGGGGCGCTGGTAGAGCACCGTATTGCGCTCCGGATGGGTGACGATCAGGGTATAACCCGCCGCCTGCAATCTGCGCATGGCATCGGGCAACTGGGGAGGGATCACGATTTCCGGGAACTCGATGAGCAGGTAGCCTTTGCCCTCGATGGAGTAACGCAAAGGGTTGGCCAGCGCATCGAGAATGTTGTCGGCGTTGAGGTGGAAGTCGCATCCCAGGCTCAGCCGGACCACATCCTGGAGCAGTTCGCGCAACTCCGCCAGGCGCTCCTCAACCAGCGCAGGCTGGTAGGGCCAGGCGTAGCTGGCATGGGGAGTGCAGACGATGTCGGTGATGCCATCCGCGGCGGCTTCGCGCGCCATGGCCAGGGAGGTCTCCAGGTCGGGCGGCCCGTCGTCGACTCCGTAGATCAGATGGTGATGAATATCGATCATCGCGTTCCTGTATTCCAGCCCGATGAAAGAAAAACCTCAATGCGACGCCAGAGCTGCAACCATGGAGGCAAAAATCTTCCAGCCATCCGCCGATCCCAGCAGCAGTTCGCTTGACCGGTCGGGATGGGGCATCATCCCCAGGACGTTTCTTTTGGCGTTCAGGATGCCAGCAATGTTGCTCAATGAGCCGTTGGGGTTGGCTTCCGGGGTGATCTCTCCGCCGGGAGTGCAGTAGCGGAAGGCGATGCGATCCTCGGCCTGGAGCTGATGCAACTCCTCCGGGGTGCAAAAGTAATTTCCCTCCATGTGGCCGATGGGCACTTGCAGAACCTGGCCCCCGGTGAGCCGGTTGGTAAAGGGGCTATCGGCGGTTTCCACGCGCAGGTGAACCTGCTTGCAGATGTATTTGAGTCCCGCGTTGCGCATCAGCGCGCCGGGCAGCAGGCCGGCCTCGGCGAGGATCTGGAAGCCGTTGCAGATGCCCAGCACCAGGCCGCCGCCGCCGGCAAACCGCCGCACCGCCTGCATGACGGGAGAAAAGCGCGCGATGGCGCCGGTGCGCAGGTAATCGCCGTAAGCAAAGCCGCCCGGAACCAGAACCGCATCCACTCCGGCCAGATCCTCGGAGTCGTGCCAGAGAAAGGTGACGGGCTGGCGGGCCACTTCGGCTATCACATGGTATGTGTCGTGGTCGCAGTTGGAGCCGGGAAAGACCAAAACCCCGAATTTCATGGTTTCAGGGTAACAGTTTCGCGCCGAGGGTAATAGCGGAGCCAGGGCGAGCCAGAGATCTTGACGGCCCATTTATCCCGTCTCCACCGGTGTTATACTCACAAGGTCAGGCGCGTCTCCGCGCCGTCATTCTCTTTCTATCGCCGAGGTTCCCATGTCCGGCCACTCCAAATGGGCAACAATCAAGCACAAGAAGGGCGCGCTGGATGCCAAGCGCGGCAAGGTATTCACCCGCATCATCAAGGAAATATCCATTGCCGCCAAGGCCGGCGGCGATCCCGACGGCAACCCCCGGCTGCGTACCGCGATTCTGGCGGCCAAGGCGGAAAACATGCCGCAGGAGAACATCAAGCGCGCCATCCAGCGCGGCACCGGGGAGCTGGAAGGCGTCAATTACGAAGAGATCAAATTCGAGGGCTATGGGCCCGGCGGCGTGGCCATCCTTGTGGATGTGACCACCGACAACCGCAACCGGGCGGTGAGCGAAATCCGCCACGCTTTCACAAAGAACGGCGGCAACCTGGGCGAGTTGGGCTCGGTGCGCTTCCTGTTTCACAAGAAAGGCGTTATCGCGGTGGAGAAATCCGCAGCCAGCGAAGATCAGTTGATGGACATCGTGCTGGAACACGGCGGCGAAGATCTCAACGACGAGGGCGACACCTGGGAGATCATCACCGATACGGCCTCCTATGAAGAGGTTGCCGGGGCGGTGAAGGCCGCGGGCATTCCCACGGTGATGAGCGAAGTGACCATGGTGGCGTCAACCTATACCAGGCTGGAGGGCACGGCGGCGAACCAGATGATCCGCCTGCTGGAGGCCCTGGAAGACTGCGACGACACGCAAAATGTCTACTCCAACTTCGACATGGACGCCGAGCAGATGGCGCAGGCGGCGGGCTGATTGGTTTTAGGAGAGTGAACAATAGGCCGCCCGGTTGTGGCGGCCTTTTTATGAGAATCATCATTTGTGAATAAAGAAAGGGAAGAATTTTGACGAGAACAGCCGGGTTTATTTTGTTTTTCCTGATGGCTGGGATCCCCATGGCGGGCGCTTGGCTCGCCTCGGCTGAAACGCCGGAGGTCGCAGCCCCGGGCGGCCATGACGCCGCAGCTAACCCCGTAGCCCAGGTTCGCCGGCAACAGAGCTGGGAGTACGGGCCGTTTATCAACTACGGGAACGGCATGGGCGACCGTTCGAGCTACAGGTTTCTTTCGTCCGGCGTGCAGTTGGGCAAAACGCTCACGCCGGTGGTGCACGCGGGATTCTTCAGCGGGCAGTTCGAGTTGGGCGGCAACATCATGCCACTATGGCAGGCCTATACCCCGGCTCCGCATGAGCAGACCTTCTATTATCCGGGAGGCTCCTATGTCGCGCCCGAGGGCGGCGGCACCTACCGCGGCGTCAGCATTACCCCGGTGATCCTGCGCTGGAACTTCCTTAGCCAGTCGCGGCGCTTTCAGCCCTGGATTCAGGGCGCGGGCGGGCTCATCTACACCACGCACAAGTTTCCGCCGGACGAATTGGTTGAGCACGGATTGCCGGGTGGCACCAGCGTGTGGAACTTTTCGCCGCAGGGAGGCGCCGGGTTCCACTACTTTACCCGTGCCAGGCGCTCCATCGACGTAGGTATAAACGCCGTGCACATCTCCTCGGCCTCGCTGGGCGACCGCAACCCCGGCGTAAACGCCAGCATTCAAGTGCAGGTGGGTTACACCTTTTGGAAGTAATGCGGGGGTGGTAAGTAGGTTGCTTTGAAAGGGTGCCCCGGTTCCCAGCCGTGCCCTTTTAAAACCTGAGGTCTGTGCCGCCGCTGTGGAGTAACGATGAGCGGGCCGGTAGTCGAATGCGTTCCCAACTTCTCAGAGGGCAGGGATGCCCGGCGTGTCGAGGCGATAGTAGCCGCGATGCGCGTTGAGGGAGTGCAACTGCTGGACTGGTCAATGGATGCCGACCACAACCGCTCGGTGGTGACCATCGCCGGGGAGCCCTCGGCGGTGGTGGAAGCGGCGGTGCGCGGGGCTGGCAAGGCAGTTGAGTTGATCGACCTGACCCGCCAGCAGGGAGCCCACCCGCGCATCGGCGCGGCGGACGTGATTCCCTTTGTGCCCATCTCCGGCATCAAGCTGGAGCAATGCGCACTGCTGGCGCGCCAGGCCGGCCTCGAGATCTGGCGGCGCTACGGCGTTCCGGTGTATTTTTACGAGGCGGCGGCGGCCCGGCCGGATCGGGCCAACCTGGAAGAGGTGCGCCGCGGGCAGTTCGAGGGGCTCAGGGACGCGGTGGGCAAGGAGAAGGCCCGCCGGCCCGACCTGGGTGGTCCCGGCCTGCATCCCACCGCTGGCGCCTGCGCCGTGGGAGCGCGCAAGTTCCTGGTAGCCTACAACCTCTATTTCGATTCCGCCGACGTTTCCATGGTAAGGGCCATTGCCCGGGAGATTCGCGCCGCTTCCGGCGGACTGAAGGGCGTAAAGGCTATGGGTGTTCTTGCCCATGGGCGGGCGCAGCTCTCCATGAACATCACGGATTTCAAGGCCACGCCCATTTCCCAGGTGCATGGCGTGGTATCCGGCCTGGCGCTCCGGCACAAGGCCGCGCTGGTGGAGGGTGAGGTAATCGGTCTGCTTCCCGAAGCGGCCTGCGAGCGCGACAGCGAGTGGATGCGTCAGTTGATTGGGTTCGATCCGGAGACCAAAATTCTGGAGCGCCGCCTCGGAGCTCCACTTGCATGGCCGGGAGAGGGATAACGGATCGAACAGGAGCATGATTGGCAGAGGGAAGAACCCGGCGGGTACAATAACAGCATAGGATGGAGCGTTTTTCTGGTTAGCGGGCGGGGACAAGCCCCTGAAGCGGGGGCGGTTCCCAATGGCTGGATTTGAAAAACGCAGGAATCCCGGAGGATGAAAGTGTTGAAGGCTTTTGTGAAGGTTTCGATTGCCACCATGCTGCTGGCGGCGGCTACTTTGGCTCCGGCGGCGCAGTTGTCCAGCGACTCTCGCTCCGCTGTCCCGCATGAAGTGCAGCAGTTGGTCGTGATCGACTATCGGGCCATGGAAAATTCGCCCGCGGCAATGGACCTGCGCGACCGCGTGATGCCGCCCGAACTCAAGCAGTTCGATGAGGCTTTGAACAAGTCGGGACTGAACGACAACCACGACGTTGACCAGTTGGCCTTTGCCATGTTCCGTGTTCCGGATACCAGTAAAACGGCGAATAAGAAGGGTATTGTACCGGACAAGATGGTGACGGTGGGCATCGCCCAGGGCCAGTTCGTATTGACGGACATCATGGCCAGCTTCAAGAAGCAGAGCGTCAAGCCCACCCTGCTGCGCACCAACAAGCTCTATCCGCTGCCCAAGACCGGCATGGTGCTTTGCTTTGTGGATCCGTCCACCATGGTCTTTGGCACCAAAGACGCGGTGGAGAAGGCTCTCGATGCCCGCGATGGAGTTTCTCCCAGCCTGCTGACCAACGCGTCCATGATGGACGCCATGAAGACCGTGGACTCCGAGCCGCTGTGGAGCATCCTGGACGAGCAGGGCACCCAGACCATGATGCGCCAGTTGCTGGGCGAGGCCGGTTCAGTCACCGACTTCGAGACCGTGCGCAAGCGGCTGCAGGCGTCCTGGTACTCGATGAACTTTCAGCACGGCGTTAAATTCGACCTGACCGTCTCCACCGGCGACAGCTTTACCGCGGCCACCATCACTTCGCTGCTGACCGCGGCCGTGACCCTGCGCAAAATAAGCAGCCCGGACGCGGAGAAGAAGGCCCTAAGCGCCACCACTATCGCCTCCGATGCCGGGCGGATGACGGTCCACTTTGCCACTACCGACATAGTCTTCAACGATCTGTTGCACTCGCCGCTCTTCCAGAGCCTGGTGCGCTGAGGGGGAACTTTTTTTTAGAACCTGTCCCCAAATTGGTGTTGAGGGTATTGGGTCAGTTTGGAGGGTACGGGTTTCACAGGTTGCGTGAAACCGCCGGTTTTATATCAGTCGTCCACCGGCTTCGCCGCCCCGCGGTGGATGAAACGGGCATTTGACGGTTATCCTTTGTTTTCTTGAACTTGCATTTTTGTTTCTTTTTAGGGCACGGCGTCTATGAAAAAGGCCGCACCTGTCCAGCGGTATATGCGAATCTGAGCGGAGGTCGCCGCGGCGGAGAGTCGAAAGCTTGCCCGCTGTGGCGGGGATCCGCGGTTGCTTTGCGATTTTACTTTCACACTGAATAGGGCGGATCAATAATCCCAGGCTTGAACAGTTTTTCAGTATTGATGGCCCTTCCACCCTCTAGCCTTTGTTGACTTGACCAGCTCAAGCCGTTTTGGCGATGGAGGCCTCAGAAAGCGCGCCAGCCCGCAATTCGCCCCCGGTTGCGCCGACCGCGTTGCAACGGCACACCTGGTCGCGGCCGTTCCGCTTGGCTTTGTAGAGAGCCGCGTCGGCAAGTTCAACCAGGCTCACAGCGTTCTGTCCCAAACTGGGCACCATGGTGGCGCAACCCGCCGAGACGGTCATGATTCCGGGGGGACTGCCCTTGTGCGGGAGTTTACGGTCTCGCAGGGCCGCGCAGATCTTGTGGGCAATCTGCATGGCGCCTTTGTTGAAGGTGTTGGGCAGGATAATGGCAAACCCCTCGCCGCCGAAACGGGCCACCAGATCCCCAGGGCGCGTCACCACGTCCAGGGCCACCTCGGCAATCTGTTTGAGGCAATTGTCGCCCTGTAAATGCCCATAAAGATCGTTGTAGGGCTTGAATAAGTCGGCGTCGACCATCAACAGGGAGAGCGGCTTGCTGTCGCGCAGGCCGCGGCGCCACTCGGTGGCGAGGCACTGGTCGAATCCCCGCCGGTTGGCCAATCCCGTCAGTGCATCCGTGATGGAGAGCGCCTCGACGGCACAGAATGCATCCTGGAGTTGTATCTCGGCGTTCTTGCGCTCAGTGATGTCCCGGACCATATTGAGAATTCCGGTAGGCGCGCCGGTGGCTGAATCGCGCACCACCCGGAGGCTGGACTCGACCCAGATATACTCTCCGCACTGCTTGCGGATGCGGCACTCGAGCATGCCGCCTTCGGCGCCGGAACGCAGCTCGCGCACTGCCGCCGCCGCTTTCACCCTGTCCTCGGGATGGACCAGTTCAATGCTCTTATGTGCCGCCAGTTCCTCCTCTGTGCATCCGGCCAAATCCTTTGCGGAGGGAGAAACGAAGCTGCGGTTGCCTTCAAAGTCGGCGAGAATGATCGCGTCGCGGGAGTTTTGGGTTACCAGCATGTGCAGAGCGGCGATCTTCTGCAGGCGGCGCTCAGTGGCGCGCCGGCTCTCCAGGACAACCGAGACGCTGTAGAGCACAAACATGCCGGAGACAAGGAAGACCTGCAGCAGGATGGTGGGCTCGAATGGCGTGAGCGAGTTGGACATGGCAAACAGGCCCTGGCCGCGCATGGTATACCAGCTTCCTACACCGGCGACAAAGAGCGTGGCCATCGCTGCCCATCCCAGGCCAAGCCGGTAGAGGACAAGGAGAAGGAGAGGATAGAGGAAAAATACCAGAGGCACCTTGGTTTGAGTGAAAGAGGCCAGGGTAACGGCAGCAAGCAGGAACAGATAAATCCAATTCTTTCCAAAGCTGAGTGACTCTCTGAAACGGATGCGAAGCATGGCCACGCAAGCAGGTGTGGCTATGCCCGCCCCCAGGGCGTCGGGAACCACCCATTGGAACATCGCCTGCGCCGGAGCGATCGGCAACCAGAGGGCCGCAATCAGCGTATAGATCGAACCGATTACCAGTGGACCAGCCAGGACGCCAAAAGCGATAAAACGGAAGAGAAAAGCGTGATCGGTGAAACGCGGAAACAGGGATGACCGGCGGCGCAACAGGTAAGCGCTGATGAGGACTTCGGCCAGATTCAGCGCCGTCCTCAGGAGGTTCATCTGCCAATGAGGGTTGACGAAAATGCTGCCCACGATTTGTGCGGCCAGGGCGGCGATGAGATAGGCGGTCCATTGCCTGCGAGGAGCCATGAGCAGGTAGGCGAGAAGCACTCCGTTCGCAATCCAGATCAGGTGGTTGGCCCCGGGAGCGCAGCGGGCAACCGCCGTGGCCAGGGCGACGAAGAGGAAGCATCCCGCCAGGCGCACTGCGAACCTGTGCCTCCGTAGCCACGGAGCACGGGCATGGCTGCTCGTGGATGCAGTCTTCAGGCGCACGGCCACTCGCCTCCTGTTTCTCTTATCGGTAGGAAGACAGAGGAGAACAGCCGGATGGCGCGGTTTTGCCGTTGATTTCTATGACTTTGGGAAGGAAACGAAGCATCCGGATCAGGGTTGCGGAGCCAGTTGGGGATGAAACTCAGCCTTGCCGCCGGGCAACAGCACGATCTGCAGCCGGCCCTGCTGCCGCTCGGCGAGCTCAGGCCCGTCAATCTGCGCGGGACGGCCGTCGCTGGCCGTGTACTGCACTTTGACCGGCCCGCTGCCGCGTAACTGGATGCGATAGTGGAAGATGGCGCCGTCGGCCAGGCTGTTGGCTCCAAAGCTGGCGCTGGGATAGTCGACCTCCAGCAGTTGAATCGCTCCTCCGGTCCGGTTTTCGACCGTGGTATCCACGTGATAGGAGTGGCACCCGGCAGCCAACCCAAGCGCCGTCAATACGATGGCGGCCAGAATCCGACCATAAATCCCGCTTCGAGTCATCATTCCCGGCTCTCATCCGCGTGCGGCGCGTCTTCCGATCCGGCCTGGTCCGCAACCTTCTTTTCCACGCGGTCAAGGCGCTTGAGCAGTTCCGGCAGGCGCTGGAAGATGGCAACTGCCCGCAGCCAGACGCGGTTGTCGAAGCCCGGCGAGCCGGAGATGGTTTTTCCCGGCGGCACATCGTGCGAGACAGCGGATTGCGCGGTAAGAATTACGCCGTCGCCCACCGTGCAGTGGCCGGCTATGCCGACCTGGCCCGCCAGAATCACGTTGTTGCCGATGAACGAGGAGCCGGCCAGACCCGTCTGGGCGCATAGCAGCGAATTTTCGCCCACCCTCGAACCGTGACCCACCTGGACCAGGTTGTCGACTTTGGTTCCGTCGCCGATCTCAGTGGCACCCACCGTGGCCCGGTCAATGCAGGCATTGGCCTGCACATCAACCCGGTTGCCCAGCCGCACCGGCCCCGACTGCGGTATCTTCACCCAGTGGCCGGCTTCATCTTTGGCAAAGCCGAAGCCGTCCGCGCCCACGATGGCGCCGTTCTCCAGCGTCACGTGATCGCCCAGAATGCAGTTTTCGCGCACCACCGAGTGAGCGTGCGCAAACAGATGGCTGCCCGCCTGCACACCGGGGTAGATCACCACGTGGGGCAGCAGCGTGGCCTGCGCGCCCAGCCGGACCCGCGCGCCGATCACCACATAGGCGCCAATGTGCGCCCCTTCGCCGATCTCCGCCGTGGGGTCAATGACCGCCGTGGGATGAATGCCGGGCGAGTAAGCCGGCGGCTGGTAGAAAAATCCCAGGGCCCTGGAAAAGGCCAGGTATGGGTTCTTGAGCCGCAGCGTGGCCGCGGTAATCTCCTGAAACTCCGGTTCCACGATCACGGCGGCGGCCTGCGTCTTTCGCGCCAGTCCTGCATAGCGGGGATTGGCCGCGAAGGTTACGTCCGTGGGGCCTGCTTCCTCAAGACCGTTTACGCCTGTGATTTCCAGCTCCGCGTCGCCGCGCAGCTCCGCGCCCAGCCGGGTTGCCAATTCGCCTAGCTTCATCGCAAGAATTGTACCGGAAAGCCTTGAGGGTACGTTCTAAGATGCGTCCGGATCACCGGGAAACAACTCCGGCTGCTGAACCGCCGGGCCGGCGGCTGCCGCTCGCTTGCGGCTGGCCGCGCCAATCACGCTTACCACCTCTAAAGTTTGAATGGCCTGCCGCGGCACGTAGATCTTCTGCGTATTGGAGCGCGTATCGGGCGGGGTGACCAACAGCCCCGCGCCCTCGATCAGCGACCGGTCGTTGGCCGCCAGCCCCTCCAGTTCTTCGCCGTCGGTCAGGATCATGCGCAGCCAAAGCCCGGCCGTCCGGGGCCGGATGGAGAAGCGCTTGTGGATTAGCCGCTCCGGATTGGCGGTTTCGCCGGCAGGGAAGTCGCGCACATAGCAGACCCACTTAACCTGCTCCCAGCCGATGCGCAGCACCTTGCCGCTCAGGTCCAGAATCTCCAACTCCGCCGCATCCCGGCCGAAGCCGGTGTCCGCATAGCCCGCGCACCAGTCCCGTGAAAACTTACGTACGATCACCGGTTTGCGTAGGTTGGCCATCGCTCTGAATTGTCGCACGGTCAGGGGGCCCCAAGGATAGGTCTTTTGTCCGTGGAATGGGGGAACCGGACCAGTGCCGGGAAGGGAAAAAGCCACAAATCCGGTGCGATGGGGTCTAGCCAACTGCGTTGAGTTGTGTTAATGTACTGCTTTGCAACTTAGCCGGTTTGTACCGTAAGAGTAACAGCATCAGGCACTTGGCGGAGTAATAGACCGGGAAGCGGGGATCGGAATGCCCGACTACATTTATTTTCTGGAAAACCGGCTTTCAGCCGACCAACAGCATGCACTGCGCCAGTTACGCGAGGTAGCACGAGAAACGGGAACGATTCTCTTCCTGACCGGAGATGCGGTCCGCGACCTGACCCGCAACCACGCCGTTCACGATCTTGAAGTATCGGTTCATGGAAATGCGCTTAAGCTTAAGAAACCAATAGAGAAATTGGGCGGCAAAGTATGGGGCGATGACGAGGATGCCCGCACCCTTTACCTGTGTTTTCCGGGAACGGTTCGCGTGGACCTCAACAGTGCGCACCGCATCGAGTATCCCAAGCCGGGCAAGAGAGTTTATCATCCGGCATCCATTCAGGAAGATATGCGGCGGCGGGACTTTACCGCCAATTCCATGGCCATCTCGCTCAACGAGGGCTCTTTTGGGCTGTTGATGGATCCCTTGAACGGGGCTGCGGATATTGAGACAGGGACGCTACGCCTGGTTTCAAATTATGGATTTCTGGAAGAGCCTTCGCGGCTGATTCGCGCCACGCGGTACCTGGCGCGGCTTGGATGGGAGATGGACCCCAAGACCCTCACCCGGTACGAAAATGCCAAGGGCGAGGGAGTGATCGAATACATGTCTTCCCAGGCGCGCAGACGGGAGCTGGAGCAGATTGGCCACGAGAAAGATGGGCTGAAAGTGCTGCAAGCGCTGGATGCCGAGGGCTGGATGAAGGTGCTTTACCCGGCCTGGACTCCAGCCAAGGCGGACGAGGAAAAGCTTAAGGCTCTGCGCACCCTGGCGGCCGAGTTGCTGACGGAAGGAGTCCGTGCCGATATCTCCGCGGCGCAGATGCAGTTGCTTACCGCCAAACTGACTCACAGGGAGCTGGCAACGCTGAAGAAATCGATGCTGCGTCCGGGGTTCGTGGAGGAGTGGAGCAGCCTGGACTCGCTGGCGGCCCGCTTCGCCAAGGTGCTGCTTTCCAAGGAGAATGCCACCCCTTCGGCGGCTTACAAGCTGTTCAGAAGTTACGATCCCGAGTCCATTCTCTGGCTCGGTTTTACCACCAAGGACGCGGCTGTGCAGGAGCGCTTCAATCTGTTCCTGAAAGTCTGGCCCGAGCTTCGCCAGCGCATTCCGCACGCCCTGATGCAGGAGATGCGCATTACGCCTGAACTGCCTGCATATAGCGATGTGGTGCAGGCGGTGTTTCTGCAACTGATCGACGGCCGCCTGGCCACCCCGGAGGAGGCTCGCGCCTTCCTGGAGCCGTATTCGCCTCCCGCGCCGCCGCCGCAGGTGACCATCAAGAGACCGCGAGTCAAACGTGGCGCCGAGGCCAAGGTCAAGGAGCGGCCCTATGATGACGAGGAAGTCCCGGAAGACGTTTTGGACGAAGAGCTTGACGTGATTGCCGGCGATGAAGAGGAGATCGACCTGGGCATAACCATTCCAAAGGCTGATCTGGAACCCGATATCGCGGACGAAGCCGAATCCCTGGATGATGAACTGGAAGCCGAGGAGCACGTGCCGGTTCCCGTTCCCGTGAAACGCATTTCTAAAACGCCGCCCGCTCCCGAGCCCGCCGCCAAGGCGATTGCGCCCATTCCTGCAAAGGCAGAGAAGCCTCAGCCGGCGCCCAAGCCCTTGGCGAAGCCTGCCGCGACAGCCGCGAAGCCCACGGCTGCACCGGCCAAGGGTAAGCCCGCGCCTGCGCCGTCTAAAGCGAAGGCGGCTCCAGTGGTGAAGAAGGCTGCGCCTGTCCCGGCTTCGATCAAGAAAGGCAAGACTGCCAGGCCGGTGGCGAAGGCAAAGCCCGCAGCCAAGGTTGCGGTCAAGGTAAAGGCCAAGGCTCCGATCAAGGTGAAGGCCAAATCCGCGCCGGTAAAGGGTGCAAAGGCACATAAGCCTGCGGTGAAAAAGTCCGCTCCCAAGCCGGCAAAGAAGCGTTAGCCTGCATTTCTCACCAAAGCTGATTCTGAGAGATGTTTGAGTGTGAGGTGAGGTTTTTTCTGTGATTTTGGTGAAGGGGTTGGCCGGCGGTGATAGTTTCTTGCCGGTCATGGTCTG
>JBEKNO010000016.1:0-22633 GCA_049522735.1 Occallatibacter sp. | reverse complement strand
CAGGCCATCGCGATCCAGACCAGCAGCGTGGCCGCGCCCCACACCAGCTTGACCCGCTTGCCGTCGTCGTCGGCCAGCCGCCGCATGGTCCCGGCCTGCAACTCCAGCACCGAGATGACCAGCAACACCGGTATCAGAAGTGAAAGCGCCACCTGCCAGCCGTGCTTGTCGGGCAGGCGCGTCCAGGCCATCCCCAGCAGAAGCAACAGCAGCGTCCCGCCAAACTGAGCCGCAATCCAGCGCCAACCGAGGCGCAAACGATGAAACAGGTCTTTAAAATAACTCACGACTGCACCTCCAGATGAACGGACGCCGGTTGGAGTTTGTGGCATCCCACCCTAGCCGCAAAAACAAAGACGCGGCGAGGGTGGGGCACCCCTGGAATCAACTCTCTGAGTAGACTCACTGCTGCACCTCCAGGGTTGCGGGATCAGTGGTGGTTTGTACATTGGATTGATACATAGGCCCGGCCTGCGCCGGGCTGATGGCAAACTTGCCTGGGTTCACCACCTTCAGCAGGTACACATACTCGCGCCGCCCGCTGAAATCGGTATTGAAGAAGGCCGCGCGGTCGTCGTGGAACTCCTTGCGCGTGAACCAGTCCGCCCACCAGTCAGGTTTGTTGTTCAAGGTGTAAAGGCCGGTGTTGGGCAAAAACTCCGTGCCCGCCGGAATGGGATCCTCGGCTAGCAGATACTTCCAACTGGCGCCGTTCAAGGCCAGCTTTACGGCCACAATATCGCCCACGCGCACCGGCCCTTTCAACGGAGCCAGGTCGTAGGTGATGGGGCCGGTGGCCTGCTTCTTCACAAGCAGGTAATAGTCGCGCGTGATATTGAGCGCCAGTTGCCCTTGCTGGTACTGCTTGCGGTCCGCCGCGTACCATGCGCTCTCCGCGGACCAGTAGGTAATGCCGTTGCCGCTCTTGCGAATGGTAACCTGGCCACCGCCGCCCAACTGTGCCGCCGGGATGGTGACGCGCCAGGGCAGCGCGAAACCGTCGCCGGGGCCAAAGTGCCGCTTGGCTACGCTCGCGCCGTTCACCAGCACTTCCACGTCGGAGGTGTTGGCCAGCTCGCCGCTCAGCGCCAGGTAATCGGTCAGTCCCTGAATCACCATGGCGGTTTGCTTGGTGGAGTACCAATAATCGCCGTCGCGATGCCTGCCTAGCCACACGGCCGCCTTGGGCAGCAGGCCGCTCGAGCGATCCTGCCGCACCAGCAGTTTCAGTGCAAAGGCCGTGGTCTCCGGCGAAGTATCGTCCCAGTAATCGAGCAGGCCATCGTAGTTGCCCGACCAGTAGGCATCGGAATCGGTGGCTTTGGCCTTCTTTTCGAGGAGTTGGGCCGCATCTTTGGCGCGGCTGTCTCCTGCGGCATCGAGCGCCAATCCGGCCAGCGCCAGCCCTTCGTCGCTCAGTTTGTCGCGGCCCTCCCAGACCTTGTCGAGCGCGTCTTTACCCGAGGGCGCGCCGCCGGTGGTGGCCAGCGCGTAAACCACGTAGGCGCGCAGGTCGGGAATCATGTTGGGATACTTGGCCAGTGTGGCGGCCAGCCAGCCGCGGGCCTTGTTGAGCCGGCCGTCGTCGATCTCCCAGCCGGCGGCCTTGGCCTGGCCCAGCCCGCTGACCACATAGGCAGTCATGAAGACCATGCTGGGATCGTCCTGCCACCAACCCCAGCCGCCGTCGTCGTGCTGGAAGCTGTAGAGCCGCTCGATCCCCGCCTTCACCATATCGTTCAGCGTGGCTTTGCCGATGGGCGGCTTCAGATTCAGCTTGTTCACCGCCTGGGACACAATCAGATCCGGCAGGAAGCTGGACATGGTCTGCTCCGTGCATCCCCACGGGTAACTGGTCAGGTAGTCGAGCGCGTCGAAGACCGTTCCCGCCACGCTCGGCGCCACCGTAACTGTCAGGCCGCGCGTGCCGGCATCCGAGTTAGCGGGGTAGTTATAACTCCACTGGCTCTGCCCCTGCCCGGAGAAGACCACGCCCGAGCCGGCCACGCGCTGCTTCACGCCATAGGGCAGCACCGGCAGCGTCATCTCCAGCGCATCGCTCTCTTCATTGGTCAGCGCCTTGGCCGTCAGCACGGCGCTGCCGGTGGCGCTCGCCTTCACCCTCCAGTCCACATAGTTCTCGCCCTTGGCCGGTATGTTCACCTGTTGCGTCTGGCCGCCGATGACAGTTACCCCGCTTACATCCAGGGCAAAGGTCACGTCCTTGGCCGTCTCCAGGTAGTTATGCGCTATAACTCGCAGAGTAACTTCGTCGCCCTGGCGGAAGAAGCGCGGCGCGGCCAGGCGCGCAATCAGGTTCTTGCGCACCAGGACTCGTGTAACTACGCCGCCGGCCTTGCCGTCGTCGGTCATGGCGCGGATGGTCGTCCGCCACGTGGTGAGCGCATCCGGAAAGTTAAATTCCACGCGCGCGTGCCCGTCCGGCCCGGTGTGCACACTGGGATTCCAGTAGGCCGTATCCGGGAAGGCCTTGCGCACCTTGGGCACCACCAGGTCCGAGCCCGGCTTCACCTGCGCCAGCCGCGGATGGTAGAGCCCGTTGGCCAACTTCGCCAGCATCGGACTTACGCTTCCCGCCTCGCCGGAGAAGAAGAAGTCGAACGACGACTGCGGATTCAGATACACATATCTCTTTGGATGGAAAGAGGCCACAATGTCGCCACTCGAGTCGGGCCGCACCGAGTAGAGCGCCTCGTCCACCTCGCCAAAGCTCAGGTCCGCTCCCACCGGTTTGTTTTGATAATCCACCGCCAGCACGTCGAAGCTGCCTTTTTCGCCCGGCAGGTACTGGGCCTTGTTGGATGTAGCCGTGATGGTCAGCGTGCGCTCCACCAGCGGAACCTTCAGGCTTTTTTGCGCCGTCATCACCTGGTCGTTGTGGACTATCACCGCGTTGACCATCAGATTGGGCTGCGCCAGTTTGGTAATCGGCACGTCAAAGGCAAAGCTCTTGCCCGTGGCGTGAATCAACTGCCGCGACTGCACGCTGTCGCCCTCGGCCGTAACCACCGCCCACGATTCATCGAGGCCGGTGACCAGCAGCAGGTGCGCTGTATCGCCCACCTGGTAGCTTTTCTTGTCGGCTATAATCTGCGCCTGCGTGTTCTGGTTGTAAAACTCGCCGGCGCCGCTCCAGATCCAAACCCAGGTTCTGCCCTGCACGGTGCGGTTCTCCGGGGTCTGGGCGCTCGCCGTCACCTCAAAGTCGCCGCTGCCGGATACCTCTAAATCCACCAGCGCCATGCCGTCCGCTCCCGTAGCGGTGTCGCGGCTGGATACCGGAGTCGATCTTTGCTGGTGCGTGGTGGAATCCCACTTCCGCAGGTTGACCGCGATGTGCACCGGCGTCACCACAGGCTTGCTGTCGTAGTCCTGGGCCGTCACCTTCACCCGCACCGGCTGGCCGGGCTGGAACAAATAGCTGGCTGGCTCCACGCTCACCCGGAAGGAACCATAAGTGGCCAGCACTGTGGAGTGCCCGGCGACCTCGCGATTGGCCGCGTCCGTCACCCGCGCCTCGATGCGGTAGTCCTGATCGTTGTGCTTGCCGTCCACCGCTGTGGGCAGCGTCACCGTCAAACGGCCGTTGGCGTCCAGCACGCCATCGTGCTCCTGCTGCTCGGTCGCCCCGTAGGTGTCGTCCGCTTCGCCGGAGTCCTCGTCTGAGCTGTCGCCGCTGTCGTCCGCCTGGTCCTCATCCCACCAGTAATGCTGCGAAGTATGCACCACGTACTTTACTTTTGTGTTGGCCACCGGCTCGCCAAAGAAGTAGCGCGCCTCAATGGTGGCCTGAATGGAATTTCCCTGGAGCACGCGCTGCGCCGCGGGTTTCACCGTAACCTGGTACTCCGGCTTCTTATACTCCTCCACATAGAAGTTGCCCTGGCCATCCACGCCCGCCATCTGGCCGTTCCTGCCCAGAGCGATACTGTAGTAACCCAGCCCCGCATCGGCCGCCAACGTCAGATCGGCAGTAACGGTTCCATGCGCGGAGACAGGCACACTCTGGCTGAGCACCGTCTTGCCGTCGGCATCGGTCACCTTGAGTTGCAGCGTGTTGTCCGGGGGCAAATCCAGCACATCGTTCTTTTCGCTGCGCACCACCGCCTTGATGTGGACCGTGTGCCCCGGCCGGTAGACTGGCCGGTCGGTATAGACATAGGCCTTCAGATCGGAGGTTTGGTTCCCCGTAAATGCATAGCTCCAGGGCGTAACCAGGGCCGCATCGGCCCCGTGCCGGGCCAGAATCCAGACGTTCTCAGGCTCCGCGCCCTGCGCTCCTCCGCGCACGGTCATGGTCAGCGAAGCCATGCCGTCCGCGCCGGTCGTGACTGACGACTGCTGGCTCCCGTTTGCCCACAGCGCGACTTCAGCCTTCTCCACCGGCGCGCCCGTTTTGCGGTTGGCCACGTAGACGTTGGCCTGCCCATTGCCCGTCCGCTCCACCATTGCCATGCTGGTGACGATGGCCACGGTGTAGGCCTTGTACGCGCCGTCGGTGGCCTCGATCAGGTAAACTCCCGCGCTCAGCCCGTCAATGGGCAACTGCTCGGTCTCGCTGACCAGCGCCGGCGGCGTTTCCAGCTTCCAGCGCGCCACCAGTTGACTGGAATTCAGTAGCGGAATGCGCGCAAACTCGGCCGCTCCCACCACCTTGCTCTTCTTGCCCATGTTGCCCTGCTGCTCGCGGAAGCTGTCTCGCGCCTCATCGGTGAACTGGCCGCGGAAGAAGCGCCGCACCAGCCACCACAGGTGCGCCTTGAAGTCGTGCAGCCGCTCGATCCACGTCCGCTCTTCGATTTGCTCGGCCGGCGAGTAGTTCTTCACCCCGAAGCTGTGCACGCTCTTGAGCCCGGCAAAAAACTTCTGCGCGTCGCGCACCTGGTAAACGCGAAACTCCAGCGCCGGCACGTTGCGCGAAATAAGCTGGATCTTCACGCTCTCGCCCGGCGCGAAGGTGCGCGTGGTGGAGAGCGAAAAGGAGCGCGGCTCGTCCTTGGCCGCGGCCGCCTGTGCGGCGGCGCAAACCAGAAGCAGAGTGACAAACAGCAGACTACGCAGCCTCATAAAGTCCCTCGCAGAATGTTCCAGCGGTAAACGCCGAGAAAGTTGGGGTTGGCCGCCATTGGCCTCCATTGCGGTTGGGGATGGTCGAGCAGCTCTGCCAGCGCCACGCGCCGCAGCTCGCCCGGCCTGCCGTGATCGGTTCCGGTATGGTAAACCACCGCCGCCTGGCCTCCGATGCGGGTCACAATCATCGAGTGCCAGGGCGAAGACTGCCCGAACTGGCGGTAGAAGAGCAGGTCGCCGGGCTGGGCCTCAAGCACGTCGCGGCTCACAAAGTAGGCATTCCGCTCCACCAGGGTGCGCGCATCGGCAAACTGGGCAAAGGCGCCGTTGGCCGTGTCCGCGGCTTCAAAGCTGCCGGGCCTGACCCGGAAGAGCGCGGCGCCCAGCGGCGTATCCGGGTAGCGCCAGGCGCGAATCTCCCCCGGCAGCGCCGCAACCTCCATGCCCGTGGTCAGAAACCATGCTTCGTCGTGGCGCTTGAGCGTCTCGCGGTAGGAAAAACGCAAAAGGCCGGCGCAATCGGTAATCTCCGCCGGGATTTCAGATTTTGGCCGAATAGCCTGGTAATCGGCGATCAGCGTAAACCACTGCCGGAAAGCAGCCTGATCGGCCGGATCCGTCAGGCGCAGAAAATCCGGCGTGCCGTCGCCAAATCTGTCGCTCCAGGCCGGCGCGGGCCGATCCGTTGCCGGTCGAAACGCGGCCATCGAAACGCGTGCGCCGCCAACCGCTCCTCGATACTCCCGCCGCCCGTGCCCATGCACAAACACAAACAAACGCAACAGCAGCAGCGCCACGGCAAGCGCAACCGCGCAAACCACGATCAAGTTTTGTTTACGCGACTTGGCTTTGGAAGTCATGGGGAACGCCGATGCGAAACGAAACTCATCTTACCGTAGATACCGCGTCTGATGTGTGTATGGCAATAAAAATAATTTCCTTCTTTCTGTAAGTTATTTGACAGACGGTTACCAGGGGCGCGGCGGGCTCACGCGGCCGCCATGGGTTTCCTGCCAGGCCTGGCGCATGAGGCGGATGAGAAGTTTGGCATCCTGGGCGCGTTCGCGGCGGGCCGGATTGGGGCTGCGCACATTGCGCAGCCAGCGCAGGCTGTAGAGCGCCTCCTCGAGCCATCGCGCCAGCCCGGCCTGCCAGCCGTGGTGCTTGCGGTAGTAGAGCAGGGTGGAGCGCATGCGCCACAACACCACCTGCACGTCGGACTCGGAAAACTTGAGTGAGTCCAACTGGCGGCTGGATTCGCCGCCGATGTGGGTGACCACGATATCCGGCCAGTATTGCACGCTGTAACCGGCGGCCTTCATGCGGCGGCACAGGTCCACTTCCTCGAAGTAGAGAAAGAAGGCGGGGTCGAAGAGGCCGGTTTTCATGAGCGCCTCGCGGCGCAGGATGAGAAACGATCCGGGTACCCAGTCCGCCTCCGCCGGCTCATGGGGGCTGGCCCAGGTGCGGTCGGGAGCGCCGAAGATGCGCGAGCGGGGAAAGCGCGCGGAGAGCCCGCTGAGCACCAGGGCCGCCCTCCAGATGGAGTGGAAGGAGCGGGCCGAGGGCTGCCAGGAGCCGTCGGGGCTGACCTGGCGCGCGCCGCCGATGCCGGCGGAGGGTGTGGCGTCCATGTGTTCGATGGCCAGGCGCAGGGCTCCGGGATGGAAAAAGGCGTCGGAGTTGAGCAGCACCGGATACCGGCCCTGGGCCTTGTTCAGGGCAAGATTGTTGGCCGCGCCAAAGCCCAGATTCACATGGCTGCGGATGAGGCGGACGGGGATGCGGGAAGTGGCGAACTCGTGCGCCACCATTTCCGGTGAACCGTCGCCGGAGGCGTTGTCCACCACCAGCACCTCGGCGCTCATGCCCTGGGGCAGCCGCGCGCATTCGGCAAGAATGGATTGCAGGCAATCCCGCAGCAGGTCATGGGTGTTGAAGGAGACCACGATGACCGAAACCGTATAGGGGTAAGAGGAGAGGAGCTTCATGGCCGCACCACCCTCCGCCGGGCCTGGCGTGCGCCACGGCTCTCGACCCGGCAAGGAAATGATCTGGCCGCCAGAACCGGACTGGATGGGGAAAGATATTTCAAAGTTTCTCAAGTATAGTGCGGGGCGGGACAAAAACGAATGGGCGTTTGCGGACTATGCTGGAAGTGTATGCACGGGGGGCTGATTTTAGACGTGGCTTGCGCGAGCAGTTATGACGTTTTTACATTTGGTGCTTGGGTTCTGACCGTGTGATTTCGCACTTTAGGGTTCGCGGTTTCCCACCCTTTTGCCAGAAGTAAGGCAAAAGGATGGGGCACGATGCCTTCTTGGAACCGTAGAAACGCTCTGGAAGCTGCTTGAAGGATGGTTGCAGGAATGCGAATCGAGGGATGGAATTGGCGCATGGCTCCGCCGCAATTTGCTTTTGCGGCAATTGCCCTGCTTGGCGTAGCCATCACGGCGCCGTTCTGGCATGCGCAGCGAGCGGCGGGCGCGGCAGACGGCGTGACCCATCTGCGCGTGACCAGCCAGGTGATTCTCCCCCACGTGACGCGGCTGGGGATCAATCTGGGCGAGCAGAACTTCTATGACTCCGGGCAGATGATGAAAAATCTGCTCTACCGCAACCCTGGATTCGAGGGCATGGCCTACCGCAGCATTCTGCACTGCGTGAGGGGCGGAGCGGCCGGTTGCGTGGACACGCGGCAGGGATTCCAGTGGCCGGCGGGCTTCTGGGATGGGGCTCGCTTCGAGGTTCTGGATGGAGCGGCGGCGGGGCGCAAGGGCAGAGTGAAGGCAAGCGGGCCGGGCGGCGGCGGCTATGGACTCAGCCTGGACGGCGCGGGCGCGGCCATCGGCGACGGTGACTGGCTGGCGGTCGAAAAAGAGTTTCCGGGAGATGCGGCGGCGGGATGGTGGCCCGCGCTCAAAGGCGGCGCGCGGCTGGCGGCCGAACGCGCGGATCTGTCGCCAGAGACGCAGGGCCGCCAGGCGCTACGCATCGAGGCCGCCAACCAGGGCCAGTCCGCGGAGCTCAACTCCTACTTCGATTCGACGGAGGGGTTCACATTTGTGCGCCTGCGGGGGCGCTACCGGTTGAGCTTCCGTGCCAAGGCGCTGGCCGGGAACCGGGTGCTGCGCGTGCATGTGGCGCGCAACGCCGCCGGCATGCACGATTACCTCGAACAGGACGTGCGGCTCACGCAGCAATGGGCCGACTACCACGCGGACTTTGAAGCCAGCGAGGATGCCGGACCGGCGGGAACGGTGGAAGCCGGCTTTACCGTGACCGGCGCCTCGCTCCTTCTGGACGACGTGGACCTGGAGCAAATCAACGGCGACCCCGCCAACCGCACCACCTTCCGCGATGAGGTGGTGAAGACGTTGAAGGAGCTGCGGCCGGGGGTTTTGCGGCTGATGTCAAGCCATGCCGGGTTGGGCAGCACGGTGGATAATCTGCTGGCGCCGCCCTTGGCGCGGCAGCGGCCCGGCTATTCGGCCTGGTCGACGGCCATGGAGGATATTCCGGTAGGGATTCCGGAGTTTCTTGAACTGTGCCAGGAGGTGGGCGCGGAGCCGTGGATCGTGGCGCCCACCGCGATGAGCACGGACGAGGCGCGGAAGCTGGCCGAGTATCTGGCCGCCGGGCAGGAGACGGCGGGCGGGGCGCTGCGCGTGGGAAGCGGACGGCGCGAGCCATGGACGCGGGCCTTCCCGACCATCCACATCGAGCTGGGCAATGAAACCTGGAATGCAATCTTCCAGGGAGAAACCATCGAGGACGCCGCGGCTTATGGACGGCGGGCCAACCAGGTCTTCGCGGCCATGCGCGCCGCGGCGGGGGCCGATGCCGGCCGTTTCGACCTGGCGGTGGGCGCATTTACCGCCATGCCGGAGCGCAACAGCGCGCTGCTGGCCGCCGCTGCGCAGGCCAACACGCTGGCCATCGCTCCCTACCTGATGCACAGCGTTACCCAGTGGGCCAATGACGACCAGTTATATGGACCGTTGATGGCCCAACCGGAGCAAATGTCCCGCGAGGGCGTTGTGCAGGCCGCGCAGGCTTCGGCGGGCGGGCGGCAACTGGCGGTCTACGAGGTGAATCTGCACACTACGGAAGGCACGGCTCCGCAGGCGGTGCTGGACCGCTTCACTCCCTCCGCGGCGGCCGGGCTGGCGGTCACCGGGCACATGCTGCGCATGATGCGGGAGCACGGCATCCGCGACGAGATGCTCTTCTGCCTGCCCCAGTTCCGCTTCAAGCGGGAGGACGGCGCCTTAGTCAGGCTGTGGGGAAGCGTGGTGGAGATGGGAGGCCGGTCGCGTCCCCAGTTCCTGGCCGAGAGCCTGGCCAACCGCGTGATGCGCGGCAATATGGTGCGCGTGGAGGCGAGCGGCGAAAACCCCACCAGCGACCTGCCGGAAGGCAATGACGGAATGCGGCTGAAGGGCTTTCACCAGCTCGACGCCTACGCCTTCGAGGAAGGCAAATGGCACGGCCTCATCGTCTTCAACTATGGACTGCGCCAGGCCCGGCGGCTCAGCCTGAAGGCCCCCGGTCTCAAGTCCAACGTGAAGTTATGGAGGATAATCAGTTCGGGACCGGGAGCGAGCAACGAGGCCGCGGCGGAGGTGAAGATCGTGGAAGAAAAGTTCGGCGGCGCGGATCTGGCCTTGCCTCCCTGCTCGATGGCGGTGCTGGAGTGGCAGGAATAATTAAGGATAGGATCGGGCAGGAACAGGCTATTGTTTATGAGGGTACAAACAGCGTGGCACGGATTCGTAATGCATTTCTAACCCATAGGTAACATTTCATGGTTACCTTGTTGTTCTGTTCTTCGTACCCAAATGGCGCAGGGTTTTGGTAATGAGTTTCCACCTTTTCGCCATTGCTCTGAGTCAATCGAAAGGATAGCTTCTAATCCATCAGTCCTGTGGACCGATGAAAGTCACAGCAGCTAGTACGCCGCAATATCCTTGGCGGCAAGTATCACCAGGGTGAGCATAGGGAATACGACGAGAGGCGAGGTTTTAGGGCATGTCCCGCGGGGATGCTCGATTGAGCAGGGAATGGAAGCTGAGATGAATCGGAATCTAAAGCACCCCATCGCTGTATTGGGGCTGCCACTGGACAGGCTGACGGCAGGCGAGGCGGTGGATGCCATCGAAGGCCTGATTCAGTCCGGCGGAACCCACCAGGTGGCGACGGCGAATCTCGACTTCTGGCTGAACTCGCTGGCCGACCAGCATCTGCACCGCATCATCGCCGGGTGCAGCCTGGTGCTGCCGGACGGAATGCCGTTGGTGTGGGCCTCGGACCTGTTGGGCTGCCCTCTGGCGGAGCGCGTTACGGGCGTGGATCTTGTGCCCAGGCTGGCCGAACTCTCAGCGCGCAAGGGCTATGGAATTTTTCTTCTGGGCGGCCAGGGCGACGTAGCCGAGCGGGCGGCGAAGCTGCTCGAGAGGAACTATCCGGGGGTGCGCATCGTGGGCACCTATGCTCCCACCGAGGAGCACATGGCGCGGCTGGACCACAGCGATATTCTGCACCGCATTCACGCCGCCAAGCCGGACATCCTATTGGTTGCGCTGGGAAATCCCAAGCAGGAAAAGTGGATATGGATGCACCGCAAGCGGCTGGGCGTGCCGGTGGCAATGGGCGTCGGCGGCAGCTTTGAAATCCTGGCGGGCGATATGCGGCGGGCCCCCAAATGGATTCAGCGCTGCGGCCTGGAGTGGGTGATGCGTTTGGCGCAGGAGCCTTCGCGGCTGGGTCCGCGCTACCTGCGCGATTTTCTGGGATTGGCGCAGCGGCTGCCGTTGACGTTGTTGTCGGCCTGGATGCAGCGGCCTTACCTGGGCCAATCGCACGTGACCGCGGTCAGCACTCCGCAGGTGATGCATGTGTATGTACACGGCAAGCTGTGCGCCGGAATCGGAAGTGAGCTGCAGGAGGCCGCCAACGCCAGCATCGACAGCGGCCTGGTGATGGTGGTGCATCTGCAGGCGGCGCGGCAGGTGACGGCCGCCGGGCTTGGGATACTGATGGATGTGCGCCGCCAACTGCTCGAAAACGGGCTTTCGCTCTCCCTGGCCGGCCTGAATTTCAAACTGCGCTTCCTGCTCCATGCCTGGTGCGCGCAGCCGCTCTTCGACGAATGGCAGCCGGCCATCGCGCATGGCAGGTCCATGGCCCCGGAGACCGATATAGCGGCCCGCATCAACCTGGGCGGAGAGCGGGACGCACTGGCGGCGCAAACGCGCGCGCGCGGCTAAAATTAAGCAGGCACCTGCACTCGTGGAGTGGAATGAATCTGATCATTTTGATCCCGGCGTTGGCCTGCTGGGTGGTATTAGCCAGGAGTTCGGCGCAAAAGGCCCTCATCAACATTTGGCTGCCCTCGCTTCTACTGCTGCCCCAATACTTTTACCTGCGCTTTCCCCACCTGCCGCCGCTCACCTTTGCCGACGCGGCCATCATTCCCATTGGCGTGGCCATGCTGGCGACGGAGATGCGCCGCTGGCGTTGGGATTGGATGGACCTGTTGGTGCTGCTGTTCGCGGCCAGCGCCGCGCTCTCCGAGGGATTGAACACGCTGCTGGCCAATGGGGCCTTGCAGTTCATTGCGGGAATCATGACTATCGTGTTGCCCTATATGGCGGGCAAGCTGCTGATCGAGCAGGATGGAGTTGAGAAACAGCCGGGCAGGAAGATGCTGGTGCGGCGCATGGTGGCGCTGCTGGCCATCGTGGCGGTCATCAGCGTCAACGACTTTATTACCGCCAGGAACAGTTGGCAGATCGCGTTCAGGCCGTTCTTTCCCCCGGACCAGTTGGCGGAGGTGGCGAGTAACTGGCCGATGCAGATGCGCTGGGGATTCGGGCGCATCGCCGGCCCCTTTGCCCATGCCATTCTGGCGGGCATGATCTTCCTGATGGGATTGATTTACTGCCTCTGGCTGCGCAGGTATGACCCCCAATGGGGAAGCCGGAGACTGGTGGAGGGTTTGCCGGTTACCGTGCGGGGGCTGGCGATGGGGGCGATTGCGGCCGGTCTGCTGATGACCCAGTCGCGCGGACCCTGGATTGGCGTTGCACTGGCGCTTGTGTTCGCGCTGCTGGTGCGCGCGCTCTCCTGGGGCAAGGCGGCGGCGGTTTTTGCCGTGCTGGCGGCGGTGTTCTCCGTGGTTGCCTACAATTACGGCAAGCAGTACACGGAGAAAAAGCTCTCCCAGGCCAGCGACGAAGAACAGAGAGACGTTATTTACCGCCGCGATCTGCTGAAGAACTACGCGCCCATCGTCATGGAACACAAGGCCTTCGGCTGGGGCATCAGCGCCCACCCCGACGTGAACGGACAAAAGTCAATCGACAATGATTATCTGATGCTGGCGGTAACGCAGGGATTTACCGGGCTGGGGCTGTTTTTGGCCGTTGTGGCGGGAACCGTGGCGCGGCTTTTCAGGATGGCAGGACGGCCGTTGCGGCCCGAGGACCGGGGACTCGTCTTTGCCCAACTAGCCATACTGACGGGACTGCTGACCACGATTACCACGGTCTACCTGGGTGAGCAGGCACTGATTCTGTTTTTCCTCATGGTCGGCTGGGTGCAGGGCATGAATCCGGTTTGGGTGGGCGCGGGAGTTGGGGATGCATCCGCGCCGCGCTACCGGTTCCAGAAGGTGTTGACCTGAGAGCATTGATGCAGCAGAGTGCAATATCGGCGCTGGCAGTGGCGATAGCGGTGATCGCCACGCCGCTGTTCCTCGATCTGGCGGTGTGCATTGCGGGCAATCTTCGCCGGGCGCGCGGGCCGCATGCGGCCGTCAGGCGGCCAATCCGCATGGCCGTGGTGGCGCCGGCCCACGACGAGGAAACGATGATCGCGCGGACGGTTGCATCGCTCCAGGCGGCCGACCCTGCTACGCCGGTTTTCGTAGTGGCGCACAACTGCACGGATGCGACGGCCGCTGTGGCGCGGCAGGCCGGAGCCCGTGTAGTGGAACTGAAGAATCCCGCTCTGCGCGGCAAGGGAGCGGCGCTGCGCCATGGTTTTGCGGCGGCGCTGGCGGCGGGCGCAAACGCAATTCTGGTCATCGATGCCGATTCGGTGGTGAGCACGAATCTTTTGGCGGTTACGCGGGCAATGCTGGAAGAGGGCGCCGAGGCCACCCAGTGCCGGTATGAGCTGGAGTTGCCGGCCTCAGGCTCGGCCGCTCCGCTGGCCCGCTTGCGGGCGCTGGCCTTTCGCGGCATGAACGTGCTGCGGGGGCGGGGACGCGCGGGCCTGGGCTTCTCCACCGGCATCTTTGGAAACGGCTTTGCCTTGACGGCAGCGGTGCTGGAGCGTGTGCCTTTCAACGCCGACAGCATAGCCGAGGACGTGGAATACCACACCAGGCTGGCCCGCGCAGGGGTGCGCGTGTACTGGATCGGAGACGCCTTCGTCCACGCCCAACTGGCCGCCTCCGGCGCGGCGCAGGCGTCTCAGGAAAGCCGCTGGGAGGGAGGCCGGTTTAAAGTGGCCAGCCGCGCAACGGGCCGCTTGCTGGCGGCGGTTCTGCGCGGAAGATGGCGCGCCCTTGAGACGCTGGCCGACGTCTGGAGCCTTGCCCTGTCGCGTGGCATCCTTGTTCTGTTGCTGGCCGCCGCGCTGCCCGTGCATTGGCTGCGCGTTTACGCCATGGCCTGCGGCGGCATCGCGCTGCTCTATGTGTTGCAGGCCGCATGGCTGGGCGCCGAACCCATGCGCGACCTTGCGGCGCTGGCCGCCGCGCCGCTCTACCTGGTTTGGAAGGCGGCCATCACGCCCATTGTGCTGCGTCACGCCCGGAGCCGCGCCGAGTGGGCGCGGACCAAGCGGGAGGCGCCCCAGCCATGATGAATCCCCTGCTCATCCCCGATACGCAGGACCGGGAAGTCGATTGGAGCCTGGAGACCGGGACGGGCCTGGAGCCGGAGAGCCAGGTCGCCGTCGAGGAACCCCTGCACGAGGTGAACCGCCAGTTTGGCCGCAACGTCCTAACCACCATCATGGCGCGCGTGGTCAATATGGCCAGGGGCGTTTGCCTGGTTCCCTTTCTGCTGGCGCGCATCGGCCTGGAGGCATACGGCATCTGGACCACTATCTTCATCCTGGTCACGTATGTGGGCCTCACCACGCTGGGCATCTCCAACGTGTACATCAAATATGTGGCGGAGTTCAACGCGCGCCGGGAGTACTCCAAAGCCAACTCCCTGCTTTCCACCGGGCTGGCGGTCACCATCCCCCTGTGCGCCACGGTCTTCATGGGCTTTTTGCTGGGATGGAAATGGTATTCGCCCTGGCTGCGGCTGCCCCCAGCGCACGCCGCGGACGGCAAGGAAGCGGTGCTGATCGTGCTGGGCGTTTTTCTGTCGAGTATTGCGTTAAGCGCCTTTAGCTGCATGCTCTACGGAACCCACCAGATCGCCTCGACGCAGGTATTTGAAACAGTGAGCATTCTGGCCGAGTGCGCGCTGATCGTGTGGCTGGTGAGCGCCGGGCGCGGCGTCAGCGGTCTGGCCGAGGCTTATCTGGCGCGGACGGTCGTCAATGACGGGCTGACCATCTGGTGGGCCTACCGGCGGCTGAAGTGGCTGCGCCTCTCGCTCCGGTTGGTGCGGCGCGAGTCGCTCAAATACGTGGTTCATTTTGGCGGAGTGGTGCAGTTCCAGAGCATGCTCTCGACGATTCTGAACTCGGTGGAGAGGGTGGCTGCCATTGGGTTCATCAATGTTTCGGCCGCCGGACTGCTGGACGTGGCCAAAAAGTGGCCGACAGCGCTCTCTTCCATCCCGACGGCCTTTTTTGCCACGCTGTTGCCGGCCGCCTCGCACGTGGACGCGGCTTCAGGCCGCTCCCAATGGCTGGGTAACCTGCAGAGGCTTTATCTGAGCGGAGCGCGCTATTCCAACCTGTGCACGGCGGCTTTTGTGGCGGCTATGGCCTTTTGGGCTACACCGATTATGCACGTTTGGTTAGGTCCCGGGTTACCAATGAGGGAGTCGCTCATCCCCCTGTTTGTGGTATTCAGTTTTGCCATGCAATTCCATATGCTTACAGGACCGGGCACTTCGATTTTCCGGGGTATGGGACGGGTGTATGAGGAATTCACCTACTCGGTTCCAAATTTGCTGCTGCTGGGGGTCACATTGCCCGCATCTCGCTGGATACAGGGGCGTTGGACGCCGCTCGGGATTGGCGTAGCGGTAGCGCTGGCTTCCGCCGGATCGGCTTGCGTGCTGATGGGCAGGGTGCTTGTCGTGCTGGATCTGCGGCTCATGCGCTATCTGAGGGTGGTGATTGTGCCCGGATTGGCGCCATATCTGGCCGCAGGTCTTCTGGCGTGGCCCACTGCCCGGCTGGTGGCGCAGGTGAACCGCTGGCAGGGGGCGGGAGTTTTGCTGGCGGCGAGCTGTATTTACGCGGCGGCAGTCATAGTCATATTGCACTTTTGGGTGTTGACGGACGAGGAAAAGCAGAAGGGGCTCGATGTGGCGCGCCGGATTCTGGGAGTATTCCGCAGCCGGGAGGCAACAGCATGAAGCATGGAATCCGCATTGCGTGCGTGCTGCTGCTGTCAGGAAGCTGCGGGCTGGGACTCCTGAGTGCGCAGGATCTCCAGGTTCCGGGCCAGCAAACAAGCACGCAGCCGCCCGAGCCGCAACTGAAGCCCAACCCGCTTGAGACTCTGCGCAACTTTGAACCGGCCGAGGATGAAGAGTACCGGCTTGGCAAAGGCGACGAGATCGCGGTGGACTTTGTGGGGCGGCCCGACCTGGTGGCCAAACTGGTCATTGGGCCTGACGGGCGCATCACCCTGCCGCTGGCCGGCGAAGTGATGCTGGCCGGGCTGACGCGCGCCGAGGCGGCCAAGGCCGTCGAATCCGCGCTTTCAAGTTACTATTCCAACCTGGCGGCCGAGGTTACGGTCACCAGGTACACGGCCAACCGCGTTCTGCTTCTGGGCGCTGTCGCGCATCCCGGCGTGCTGATCTTCGACGGCACGCCAACACTGCTTGAAGCCCTTAGCCGCGGCGGCATGGAGACCGGGACCAGCACCACCGGACCCAACACAGTTCAGGGCAAGCTCTCTCAGATTCCCGAGCGCTGCGCCATCTATCGCGGCCGCGACCAGGTGGTGTGGGTGGAGCTGAAGTCCCTGATCGAGTCCGGCAATGCCCTCGCCGACCTGCGCCTGCGCCGCGACGACGTCATCTATGTGCCCAACATGGCCGAGCGCTTTGTCTCCGTTCTCGGCGAGGTGCAGCATCCGGGCGCCGTTCCACTGACCAACAACTCTACCCTGGCCAGCGTATTGGCTGAGGCGGGCGGCCTTACCAACAAGGCGGGGCGCGATCCGCACATTCAGATCGTGGACCCGGCGAAGGGCACCTCGCGCGTCATCTTATTCAAGGATCTGCTCAACCCGGTCAAGTCTTTGGAGGTTACGCTGCGGCCAGGAGAGATCATCTACGTGCCCATGAGCGGTTTCAACCGCGCCGCCTACGTTCTGGAGAAGCTTAGCCCGATGACTTCGCTGGCCACGATGGCGGTTCTGGTGGGGTATCCATGACCCCGATGCACCTTCAACCCGAGCCCATGGACCGGCTTCTTCCCGGCGACGGCGCAGTTGCGTCCTCATCCGCGGCGGCTCGCCCCGCGGCGGCCCGCCACGGCGCGCAGGCGCTTTTCCGTCTGGACCTGCTGCGCAGCCTGCAAATGCATCGCCGCCTGGCGCTGGGGATTGCCCTTGCCGGAGTGGCGCTGGCGGTGGCTTATTGGTTCTTGACGGGGCCGGTTTACGTGGCGCAGAGCGTGGTGTATGTCCAGCCGGCGCCGCCCAGGGTGATGACGCAGGGCCCCAGTTGGCCCTACACCCAGCGCTGGCCCTACGACTCCAACACCTATGAGTCGTATATCACGCAACAGATGCAGAACGTGACCCGCGCCGACGTGCTCACCGGCGCGCTGCACAAGCTGGAGGCGGGCGTCTGGCAGCAAGGCGGCGAGAGTGAACAGGCTGCCGCGGAGCGGCTGCGGCACTCCATTGAGGTAACCCGGCAGGGGACCGGCTATCAGTTCTCCATCAGCGCCCGCGCCTCTGATCCGGCGGTGGCCGCCCAGGTGGCCAACGCGGTGGCGGCCAGCTTTATCGATAGCGCCTCCCACGAGCAGAAGGCGGGGGATACGCAGCGGCTGGCCGTGCTGGGTGAGGAGCGGGAGCGCGTGCAGAAAGCCCTGGCCGCCGACCGCGCCGAGCAGGAGGCCCTGAACAGGCAACTGGGCGTGGCGGCAATCGGAACTTCGGCCCCGGATGTGTATGACGAAGATATCGGCCGCATTCGCGGGGAGCTGGTGACGGCCCGCACCGCCCACGACGAGGCCGCGGCAAAGTTGACAACACTGGTCAGCGGCAATGCCTCCTCCTCCGCGGCGCTGGACGCCGAGGCCGACGAAATTGCCGCCACCGACGCCGGCCTGGTGAGCATGAAGACCTCGCTCAACCAGCGCCGCGCCGTTCTGATTTCGCAGATGGCCAACCTCACGCCCAATCACCCGCAGTACAAGCAGGACGCGGAGGAGCTGTCGAAGATCAACGGCACTCTCGATTCCATGATGAAGGATCTGCGCGCCAAGGCGGCCACGCGCATCCAACAGAAGCTGCGCACTGACCTGGAGCGCACCGCCCAGGTGGAGTCGCGCTTGAATGCGCAACTGGGGCAACTGACGGGGGCCGCGGGCAGCGCCACCTCAAAGCTGCAGCGATCCAACGATCTGGCTGTCGACATTAATCGCCTGCAGAACCGTTTCACCACCGTGGACGAGGAGTGGCGCAACCTGATGCTTGAGGAAGGCGCGCCCGGCTCGGCCTTCCTGAGCGCCGCCGCCGTGCCGCCGCTGCGCCCCGTTACCTCCGGCGTGCTGCGCAATACGGCGCTGCTGGTCTTCGCCGGGCTGCTCTTCGGGATGCTGGCCGCGGTGATCGCTCACAAGATGGACCCCCGGGTTTACATCGCCGCCGATGTGGAGCAGGTTCTGGGCTTTGCGCCCATGGCGCAGTTGCCGGACTTCGTCGAGGTCTCGGACGGAGTGGCCGAGGAGCACCTGCTGCGGCTGGCGGCGGCCATCGAGTATGCCCGCAAACAGGGCAACCTGAAGAACTGCATCTTTACCGGCGCCGCGCCGGGAACGGGCGTTACCACGTTGGTGACCCGGGTGAGAGATATGTTGCAGGCCATGGGCAGGAAGACGCTGCTTGTGGATGCCGCCGGATCGCCGTCCCACGCTCCACGGCCCAGCTTGGCCGGCAGTGGTCAACCCGATACCCAGGCCCTGGTCGCCACCCAGCGCGGCAGCCGCCCCACAGCCCTGCTGCAGCAGATGGCCGAGGAGACCCAGACGCAGGAAGAGAGCCTGGTGCTCGCCGATACCGCTCCCCTGGCGGTTTCGGCGGAGACCGAGTATCTGGCGCGCTTTGTCGATTGCGCCATCGTCGTGGTCGAGTCCGGCGTTACCACGCGCGCGCAACTTCGCGAGGCGGCCTCCATCCTGCAGCGGCTGGATGTGGCGGCAGTGGGATTTGTGTTGAACCGCGTGGGAATGGAAAAGGCTGACCCGGCCTTTCGCCTTTCTGTCCGCGCCATTGAGACGCATCTCCTTTCCCAGGGCGGTTCCAATGCCAGGCGAGCGGTGAGAAGCCGCCCGCTGGTGGCCGATGCCGCGCCTGCCGATGCGACAAGTTTCAAGGAAACTCCCGTCCTGAGGCAGTTTGAACCGATTGTTCCGGAGCCTGTCGCCGTGGCCGCTGTCCGTCAGTCGCCTCCGGCCGTTCAGGAAGCTGCCGCCCCGCGCTCTTCGCCGGCCGTCGCTGAAGTTGCTGCCGTGGCCGCTGTCCGTCTGTCACCGCCGGCCGTTCAGGAAGCTGCCGCCCCGCGCTCTTCGCCGGCCGTCCCTGACCGTTCAACAAAACCAGGAGAACCTGCGCGGGTTCCGCCGCGAATGCCAAGGATGCCCCAGGCGCTGGAAGCGATTCAGCCTATGACAAACCAGAATTCCGACTTGCCCTGGTGGCTTGCGGACCTGTATCCGCAGCCCGATCAGCCTCGCACCGTAGCGCAACCGGATGCGGCCAGTGTTGGCGGGCCTAAATCGGCTGTTGCTGCTTTTCCGCCTGCGGCCGCCGCGCCAAAACCCCACCCGCAGCTGGTGCAGTCCTGGGAACGCTTGCCCAGCGAGTACGACAGGACCAAGCCCGCAGCAGCGAATCCATCCCTGGGATGGAAGCGCGCGGCTGGTCCGGCAGAAGTCCTGGAATCTGAGCCGGAGGAAACCGCGCCCAACCTGTCAACGCGGCTCAGCGGGCTCAGGAACCTGCTCTCGGTGCTGGGCAAGAAGGAGCAGCCGCTGTTGGAAGATCCGGCAAAGAAGGATGCGGAAGCCGTGCGGCAATTCGATACTGCCGCCGATCGCCCCGCCTTTTCCCGGACCATTGCGCCGGCTCCGGCTGCGGCGACCCCAGCCGCAGGCAGTGCGGCCGGCGCTTCGCCGGCACAGGTAACCGCGGTCCCCGAATTCCTTCCTCCCAGGCTGGCGGTTGAGGTTGCGGAGAAGAAGAAAGCACGGGTTCATAGCTCCAGAAACCAGCGCGATCGCCTGGATACGAACGACGACGTGCAAATCCTGCCCTCCTGGCGAGGCCAGTACAAGAACAGATAACCATGGCGCTCGATGTGGTGGAACCCGATATTTCGCGCCCTCCGCGCCCCTCCTTGCATGAGGCGGAGCGCACCGTGCATGCGCTGGTTTTGCTGGGCTTCTCCCCCTACCTGCTGGCCTTTGCGCGCCGTGTCCGCAGCGCCGGCATTCGCGTTCACCTCATCGACCTGGTTTTGCAGCCGCAAGACTTTGTGCGGCGCTCGAGCGCGGTCGAGCCGGACGGCATCACGCTGCCATGGTCCCTGGTCGGCGCTCCCGAGGGCCTGGCGGTGATCCTGAGCTTTGTCGACCAAGTTCACGCCGATGCCCTGCTGACCACCGACGATTTCACGTTGATCTGGCTGGGCAAGCATCGCGCATTGTTCGAGCCCCGTTGCAGGTTGATGATTCCGCAACCGGCCGTCCTGGAGCCCCTTCTGGATAAATCCCATCAGATCGATCGCGCCCGGGAGTGCGGCTTCGATCTGCTGCCCAGTTGGAGGCTCACCTGCGCTGAAGCCATCGCCGCCATCCCCGATGAGGCCTTCCCGGTGGTCATCCGCCCCCGGCTGGCAGACTCCGCGCGGCCATCCTTCAAAGCGCTGGTCATCCATAGCCGCGAGGATCTGAGCCGCCTCTACGCCTCAACCCAATGGACCCTCGACCCCCTCGCGCAGCCATTCCGCCTGGGACCGAACTACATACTTCATGGGGTGCGGGCGCAATCCGGCGAGCTGCTGGATCTGAGGCTCTTCAAGGCCTATCGCAAGTATCACGGTTACACCACCTCCATGGCGCCGGCGCCCCTGCCTGCGAGTCTTGAAAGCGCCGCGCGCCGCTTTGTCCAGGCGGAAGGACTCACCGGGCCCTTCCACTTCGAACTGCTGGGCGCCGAGGCCGACGACCGCCTGTATTTTCTTGAGATCAACTGCCGTCTCGGCGGGACCACGGCCAAGGTTATGCAGTTGGGCTACGACGAACCCGGCCTGCTGCTGAAAGCTTTCAACCTCCAGGCGCCAAAGCCGCTGCCTTCTCTGCCGGTCTATCCCCGGGCCACGACTATCAGCCTGAATCTGCTCCAGGCGCTCGATGCTCTGCGCAACCGGAGCGATCCCCTTGCCTACCCGCAGTTGCCCCGCATGCGGAGCTTTTTTGCCGCGCTCAGGGAGGCTGCGGTCGTCCATGACGGCCTGCTCGACGTGCGCGACCTGTATAGCTGGCTCTGGCGCGCGCGCAAGCGCATCAAGAGTTAGGCAATCTCTGATTCAGTCTGCTCAGCGCCTGTTCCATCTATCGCTGCAGCATGTCGATGGGTTGCATGAAGTCGGTTACGCGAACGTGGGCGGCCAGGGACGGGTGTTGGCGCTGGAGGGCTAAAAACATCTCCCAGGCTACGCGGCGGTAGCTGAAGTGGCCGGCCGGGGCGCTGCGGAGTTCCGCGATGTATTGGGCTTCGGCGAAGTCCATCTTGAACAAGCTGCGCATGCGGGTGGCCAGGGGGAGCAGGTAGAGTGCCGACTGGGCGGCTTCAGGGGCCTGGCTCAGGGCGATTTGCGCGCTGGCCCGGTGGGCTTCCTCGATGGCGGACTGAAACTCCGCCAGGATGCCGGCTTCGGCCAGCAGGTTGACCTCTGCCGCAAGGTCGCCGCGGGTGGGTGTTTCGTAGCCGTGCAGGGCGGTGAAGGACTGGATGATCTGCGTGCAGCGGCGATGACGGTGCATATCGCGGAAGCCGCCGATGTCCATAAGGATGTCGAAGCGGAGAGCCGCTCCGGCGTGGAAGGCGCGCAGAGCTTCGTCGTGCTTGCCGCGATGACGCAGGCCCAGATCGATGATCTCCAGAACACGAGAGGCTGGAAACCCGGCGACGAGGTCGCGAATCTGGCGGTAGGGATGGCGGCTGGCGGAGTAAAGCAGCGTGGAGGCCAGCTCCACTTCCAGGCTTTCCGTGCGCTCCACCAGGTCCACGACTGGAGCATTGGCAATGGGCAGGTCTTTAAGAATCTCACCCGCCGCAAGCATCAGCTCGGCGCGGCTCTGGATTTCGTATTCGTTGGCCTGGGCGTATTTGACCAGGGTGGGTGCGCTGCGGACTTCGCGCGTAAGCAGTTGGGCGGCTTCGGCGGCTAATTCGGGATCGGCGCTGGCCAGCTTCTGAACCAATGCGGCGCCGGCCTGGCCGTTGACGTTCCAGGCGGAACCGGTGGCGGCTTCGCGGAGTTTGACCCCCAGGTCGCGCACCTCGGCGGCGGGGTGCGAGAGCAGGCGGGAGACCTGGGTTTCAAGCGTGCGGGCGTTGACGATCTGGCCCAGGGAGGTGTTGGTGGCCAGCGGCAGCAGGTAGCGGGCTACATCGAAGGCGCGGGCTTTAAGCGTGCGCTCGTAGGCTTCGGGCTTGAGCGTTTCCGGGCAGGGGACGCGGCGGCGCAGGGCTTCAAGGACCGCGGCGCTGGCGCGCTGGTAGGTGGCGAAGAGGTTTTCCACGGTTTTGGCGTAAAGCCGGGCCGAGCCGGAATCTGCTCCGAAATCAGGAAAATACCAGCCGGATTTCAGGAAGTTCTGGTAGCGGGTGGAGCGCTCCTGGCCGTCCCAGCGCTGCTCGTCGACCAGGACGATGGCGGCCAGCAGGCTGAGCCGCTCCACGGCGAAGGCGATGTGGGCCAGGTCGGCGATGGAGCGGTGGCCGTATTGGAAGTAGAAGGTGGAGAGAAACTGCTCGGCGAGCTGGGCGTTGATTTCATTGAGGGACGCGCGCATGGACAGGGCCGAGCGGGAGTATTTGGCCATGGCGTAGGCCAGCACCTCGGGGTCGGCGCCGTGCACGGCGAAA
>JBEKNO010000015.1:0-23320 GCA_049522735.1 Occallatibacter sp. | reverse complement strand
TCCTCGCCGCTGTATGCGCGAAATCTACGCCATCCTGAGCCGGTTTCTATCCCCATCGGGCTTCATCGGCGCGCTGACGACCATGCAGTCCGCTTGAAATAGCCTTTTTCAGGATCAACTTATTAGAATGAGCAGGATGCGGCTTGAGCCTTTCATGGTTCTCTCCAATGTGCGCATATGAATTGGTCGGCCAAGTTTACGCCCATGCCGTACTTGTTGTCGATATGATCGTCTTTATGCCGACGCGACGCGCCTGTCAGTCGCCCCGGCAATCGACACCACGCGCCCCGCCTTGCGCCCGCTGGCACTCTCTACAGGCGCAGAGCTGTCCGAAGGCTCATCAGAACCGCCAGAGCCAAAGCTAGGCTTATTGGCGCGGATTGTGGACGCCGCGTAGGACGGCGAAAAGTGGCTGTAACGGGCAGTCATTCTGGCGCTGCTGTGGCCCATCTGGAGTTGGATCAATTCAGGCCGGGTGCCATTCATCGCCAGTAACGATGCAAAGGTATGACGCAGATTGTGGAACGTAATGTGCTGCTCGATGTTCGCAGCCTTGCAAGCGTCCTTCATGCGTTCGCGTTGATGATCCTTGCCCCATGCCTTCCCATCTGCCCGCGTGAACATGAGCGCGGCTAGTGGCTTGCCCTTCGTTTGCTCTTCGAAGAATGCCGCCTCATCCGGCGTCAGGTAAACAACCTTCGGAATGCGCGTTTTGCCTTGCATCACGGTAACGGTGCAATTCATCGCGTCATAGGATTGCACGGTGAGGGCGCATAGCTCCCCGTACCGGCATCCCGTATAGAGTGCCGCTTGAACCAACTTGCGGAAGTCTTCCGGGCAAGCCTGAATGAATGCCTGTGCTTCCTTGACCGTCAGGTATTCGGTACGCTGTTTGGCGACTTTATCGAACTCTTTGAGCGTCGCCCATGCCGCATCGCTTTCGATGTGCCCGTTGCTACGCGCCAGATTGAGCAACGCCCGCAGACCGCGCAAAACACGATTCGCGGAATCCTGCCTTTTCCGGCGCGTTTCAGGGTCATTCATATCGCAAGGAACCTTGCTATGTTCCGACTGTGAGCGTATTGTGGGTTTGCTGCCTTGAGCCTGTAGCCACTCGTACAGTTTTGCTTTCGTCAGCTTGCTTACTGGAATATCTCCCAACGTGGGCAGAATGTCGTTTTTGACGTGAATGCGCGACGTGGGGTTGGTTTGGGTTTTGAGCCAGTCTTCGGCTGCGTCCCTGACCGTGTACGGCCCGATTTTGACGCCCGCTGCGTCCGCCCGCGTGATGGTGTTCATCCATTTTGTTGCAGCGGCCAACGCCTGTTGGAAGTCAAGAACATGTGTGCCGTTTGCTTCAACGGTGTCATCGGCAGTACCCAACGACTCAAAGCGTCGCCCTTTCGCCGGGTCGTAGATGCGGGCAATCCATGTCCCGCCAGTTGCACCCTTCCTATAGCCAAGATGCTGCCCTTCGGCGATCAAATGCCAGTACGGGTCACGACGTTGCGGCAATTTTGCTCTGACTGTGCGGTTTACGATGCGCGGATTGCTTGCTGTGCGGGCCATAGCGCCTCACTTCGCATGATTCCATGACGTACGTCATAATGTACGTCATAGATGGTCCCAAATGCAAGGAAATTCCGGCGGACAAATGAAGTCGCGAAAATCAGGGAAATCGTCGTTTCCTCGCGTATTTATTGGTGCTTTTACGTGCGATGTTTCCAGCGATGGAAGCGACGTAGCAGTAATTATCTTCCTTGACACGGAAGAGGTCGCTGGTTCGAATCCAGTCGTGCGCGCAGTGAGAGGGGCGGCCTTGGCTCCTTTTGCTCAGATGCGGTCTGCGGGAAAGCTGCCGGCGGCCTCGCCGGGCGCTACGTGCTGGCCGGCCAGCACGATGGCATGGCTGCCGATGCATGCGCCGGCGCCGATGACCGTGGGCGCCAGCGTCACCTGGCAGTAGTTATCAGGGTTATGCGTGTGGGAATAGATGCGGGCGAAGGAG
The DNA here is from genome assembly GCA_049522735.1 of Occallatibacter sp. Lineage (GTDB taxonomy): Bacteria > Acidobacteriota > Terriglobia > Terriglobales > Acidobacteriaceae > Telmatobacter. The sequence goes on along the minus strand of JBEKNO010000015.1, from coordinate 21,312 downwards.
CCGATGACGGCGCCCTTGCCGATGGTGATGCCGCCGCGGTCGTTGAGCAGGGCGCGCTGGCGGATGATGACCCCGTCTCCGATGGAGAGGTTGTAACCGTAGGTGAGGTCCACGCCGTGGTAGATCTTGACTCCCGCGCCCATGTGGTTGAAGATGTGGCGGCCCAGCATGCAACGGAAACGGATGCCCAGCCAGTGGTTGAGGCCGACGGGCGAGCGGTCGAACATCCGCCAGAACCACAGCAGCGGCTTGCGCGGGTTGTACTTTTCCCGGTCGGCGTCGGCAAAGTGCTCGGCCTCCAGGGTCACGTTTTCCGGATCCAGCGAGAGGCCGACGACGTTGCCGGGCAGCTCGGAGGTGAGCGTGAGATTGAGCTTGCCCCCGTGCGGACGGCCCAGGTAGAGCTGATAAAGCTGATCGCGCACAATCTCGGCGCGGCGTTCCGGGGAGTTGTGCCGGACGAATTCGTCATCCAGAAACTGGAGCCAACGGCGGTAGACCTCTTCCGCCTCAGGCGCGGGATGCGGGGCGCTGCTTTCAGATGCCATACGGATTGGACGATACACCATGGGGGCGGGATGAATCGAGTGGGAGATAGGGGGCAAAGAATGTGGAACGGAATAAACAGCCCCGTGCCCCATCCTTTCCGCTTCTTTCTGCGGAAAGGGTGGGAGACCGATACCGATCAGAGATTGTGCTATCCCACCCTTGCGACAGAAACAAATCGCAAGGATGGGGCACGGGGCCTTTGTGAAATCCGCCGCGCAGAAAGGGCCGGCTATCGCCGTCCCTGGATGGTCTTTGGGTTAGCGCCGATTTTTTTGGCGGCGCGTTTGGCGGCGTGGGCGTGCATCTCCTTGCCCATCCTGGATTGATTGATGCCGAGCTGGATGGCCAGGTTGATGATGTTGCCGGTGCCCCAATAGAGGGCCAGGCCCGAGGCGAAGTGCCACAACATAAAGCCGAACATGACCGGCATCATGAAGGCCATCATGCGCCGCTGGGCCGGGTCCATGCCCGGCGAGGGCGTGATGTACTGGGTCAGAAACATGGTGACAATGATGAGGATAGGCAGGATGTGCAGCGGGTCCGGCGCGGAGAGGTCTTTGAGCCAGAACCAGTGGGCCTGGCGCAGCTCGATGACGTTGGCCAGCACGCGATAGTAGGCGAAGAACAGCGGCATCTGCAGGAGCATGGGCAGGCAACTGCCGTACATATTCACGCCCTCGGTCTTGTAGAGGGCCATCATCTCCGTGTTCATCTCGCTGCGCTTGGGGTCGTTCATCTTGAGATGGGCGTAGCGCTTTTTGATGGCCTCCACCTTGGGCTGGATGCGGATCATCTTCAAAGAATACTTCATCATCGACACCCGTGTAGGCAGCAGCACCAGATTGAAGATGACGGTGACGATAATGATGGCCCATCCCCAGTTGGGAACGCCGTGCTCGTAGAGGTAGCGCAGGGCCAGGTAGAGGGGCTTGGCGATGATGGTGAGCCAGCCGAATTGAATCAGCGGCTCGATAGATTGCCCGGTGGGCTTGCCGTCCGCGCCCATGGCGTGGATGGAGGTGAGCACGTCCATGGCCTTGGGGCCGGCAAAAAGGCGCAGGCGGGTGTGGCCGCCCTGGTCGCCCACCGCCAGCCCCAGCACATCGGCCGGCTTCTTCTGGCTGTTGGGATCGCTCAGGTCGGCGGGCAGATCGATGGTGTTATGCAGCGTGACCACGGTGGCGCGCTCGGGCGAGTCGGGCAGGAAGACCGAGGCGAAGTAGAGATCGATGACGGCTGCATACTCGTAAGGCTGGTTCAGCGTGGCGTCGTTGCTCACCTTGGCCGCCGCCTGCGAGTCCTGCTTGCCATCCAGAGACCAGGCGAAGAAAGAGGGTGTGCGCGTTGAACTGCGGGTCAGGGACGAAGGGAGGAACTCCTCCATATCGCCCAGGCCGGCGGGCCAGGCCACCAGCGCCCGCACCGGCGCGCCGTTGCGCTTGACTTCAACCTCCACGGTGAGAACGTAGCTGGAGTCGAAGCGGATGGTCTTCACCACCTCCAGGCCGTTGGCGGCGTAGTGGTAGGTGAGGGCGTTGGTGGCCGGAACCTGCGCATAGCCAGTGGCCGAGGGCTGCGCGCCCGAGACCGTGAGCTGGTAAAGCGCCTTCTTGTTCAACTCCTCGTTGAGGGCCGGCTCATAGGTGAAGAGCGAGAGCGGCAGGCCGAAGCGTTCCGCGGCCTGGGGCTGGACCATATCCAGCGGCTTGCCGGCGGTATCGAAGTAATTCTTGAGGATCCAGCTCTTCACCTGCGCGCCGCGATTGGTGAAAACGATCCGGTAGTACTGGTTTTCAATCGTGGTATCCGTCTCCAGCGCGGCGGTGACGGCCGGGGCAGCAGCGGGAGTCCGCGCTGGCGCGGCGGCCGGTTGCGGCTGGCCTGGCGGGTTCGGCGCGGCTTGTCCTGACGGCTTCGCCGCCGGCGATTCGGTTTGAGTGGGGGGCGGCGTAACGGCCGGCTTGGGCTTGAAAAAGTACTGGTAACCCAAAAGAACGACCAGCATCAGCAGGGCGAAAGCCATGGTGGAGCGCATATCGCCGCCACTGCCGCCGGGGCCCTGCGTCTGAAGATTGGGATTGCGAATTTCGGGCAAAGGATACGTCCTGTCGATCAGAAAGAGCAGCCCGTCAGGCTGCCGCTCTTCCTATGGTAATGGTTCGTGGGGGATATGGCGTGAAATCGCGGCAGCCGGCACGGGATCGAGCCCTCCGCGGGCGAATGGGTGGCAGCGCAGCAGCCTCCACATCGCCAGGGCCACGCCGCGCAGGGGGCCGTGCGTGGCAATGGCGATGGAGGCATACTCCGAGCAGGTGGGCAGATAGCGGCAGCCGTTGCCAGGGTTGAGCGAATGCAGAGCCGGCGAGAGCCAGCGGCGATAGAAGGCGAGAGTGGCGAGCAGCAGACGCGTCATCATGCGGGCCTTACCGCGGCGCGCGGGCCGGGAGCTGCCGCCAGGCGCGCCGCCTCGGCATTTGCCTGCTGAAGGATACGCACAACCTCCGCCTCAAGTTTCGCGAAATTCAGGGTGAGCACCGCGCGCCGGGGATGGAGGATCAGATCGCAGCCCTGGGGCAGCAGGTCCACATGGCGGCGCACGGCCTCTCTCATGCGGCGCTTGATGCGGTTGCGTTCATGGGCCTGGCCCAGCACCTTGCCCGCGGTGATACCCACGCGCGGGCCCGGCGGTGGCGCCGCGCCGGGGCAAGCGAACTGTTGCGGGGCCAGAAACCAGCTCATGGACGCGGACTGGCGCTTGCGGCTGGCCGCATAGGCGCGTTGATAGTCGGCGTGCCTGCGAAGCCGCGAACCGGTCAACGACTGGCTGGGGGATTGACGCCGGGCGGGTTCAGGAGCGATGTTCATGGCGGTGCCGTAAAAGTCTGGCCGAAAGAGTGACACCCATTTTGGCTCAAACCGGACGGCGGGCTCTAGTCGCGGAAGCCGGCGCTCACGGCCACGCGCTTGCGGCCGATGGCGCGGCGGCGGCTCAGCACGGCTGCGCCGGCATTGGTTTTCATACGCGCACGGAACCCGTGGGTTTTCACGCGCTTGCGGCGATTGGGTTGAAATGTGCGCTTGGGCATGGAGTTACGCTCCTGTTTCCTCTTGAGAATCTGTGCCTTGCCAGCAAGATTCAAGTGTATCGCAGGCGGGGCCAGGAATCCAGCAGGCAAGCGCTTCATAGGGGCATAAGGCAGGATCGCGCCCTGCCGGCCCACTGGCTGCGGACGCGCAGAAGAGCGTCAAAAGGCGACAGCGAGCCTGATTCCGGCAATGGCGCAAAAATTTTCTATGAGAGTTTCACCATCAATGGTGCAACTCGATGAGAAGGGGCAAAAGTATTGTGAATGAGGGATTGCAATAAGCGTCAGATGTGCTACTATCGGGACCGTTCTAAAAAGTTTTTCCGCGTCCCACGAAACGGAATTTATCCACGGCCCGGAGGTCGGACTCTCACGGGCATAGCAGCGGCCACCAGGTAGTTGGTAATCGGCAGTTGGACGGAAAGCCTAAAGCTTTGCGCCACGAATGAGAGCTGTTGCCAAAACCCCGCGGATGAACCGGACCGGCAATACATAGGCGACGCAGGCAAGGATCGGCACGATGGCATTCGCAACTTCGCCGGCACCGGCGCTTAACCCCTGGCTCCAGATTCTCGCGGCCCTCGAAAAGAAGGTCATCCGCCAGTCTTTCGAGACCTGGCTCAAACCCACGCGCTATAGCCACGCCGCGGGCCGCACGCTGTATGTTCGCGTGCCCTCGCCGGAGTTCCAGCACATCGGGGACAAGTATGGCGACCTGATTCAGGAGGCCATCGACCTGCAGTCGCTGGAGTTCGACGACGTGAGCTTCGTGACCGCCGAGGAGGATCCCTCGATACCGCCGCCGCGCAAAGACGGCGGCTTCGGTCCGGTCCGCGAGCATGCGCCCACGGCGCCGGCCACACCAACGGCGCGCACGCCGGAGCAGGCGCGCTTCGACTGGTCGTCGGCGGCGCAGCTCAACCCCCGCTACACCTTCGAGGCCTTTGTCATAGGCAACGGCAACCAGTTTGCCCGCGCCGCCGCACTGGCCGTGGCCGAGCGCCCCTCCAAGGCTTACAATCCGCTCTTCCTCTACGGCGGCGTGGGCATGGGCAAGACCCACCTGATGCACGCCATCGGCCACGAGGTGAAGCGCCGCCAGCCGCTCTCCAACATCTGCTACGCCTCCGCGGAAAAGTTCACCAACGAGATGATCAACTCCATCCGCAACGATCGCATGACCAGCTTCCGCGATCGTTTCCGCACCGTGGACGTGCTGCTCATCGACGATATCCAGTTCATCGCCCAGAAGGAGCGCACCCAGGAGGAGTTCTTCCACACCTTCAACGCGCTGCACGAAAGCCTGAAGCAGATCGTGATCGCCTCTGATAGGCCGCCCAAAGAGCTGACGGAGATCGAGGAGCGGCTGCGCTCGCGCTTCGAGTGGGGCCTGATCGCCGACATTCAGCCTCCGGACCTTGAAACCAAGGTGGCCATCCTGCTGAAGAAGGCGGAGAGCGAGCAGGTGCAGTTGCCCACCGACGTGGCGCTTTTTGTGGCCTCCAACGTGCGCACCAACGTGCGCGAGCTGGAGGGCGCGCTGGTGCGGCTTATCGCCTGGTGCCAGGTCAACCGCATGGAGATCACGCTGGCCTCCACCCAGCAGTGCCTCAAGCAGTTCATCGACATGCAGGTGCGCAAGATCACCATCGAGGCCATTCAGAGAGCTGTTGCGGAGCAGTTCGGTATGAGGGTCGCCGACCTGAAGCAGAAGAATAATTCGCGCAACGTGGTGGTGCCGCGGCAGATCGCCATGTACCTGGCCAAGCAGATGACCGAGGCCAGTTTGCCTGAGATCGGCCGCCAGTTCGGCAACAAGCACCACACCACGGTGATGCACTCCATCGGCAAGATCGACGAGCAGCGCCGCACCGACAAGGACCTGCACCGCACCCTCAATAAGCTGCAGGAGCTGTTGAACTCTTAGCGAGTCAGCAAGTCGGCGAGTCAGCGAGTCAGCGAAAAAGCAAGAGGGGGTGCCACATGTCCCGTCTTTGGGATGTGGGATCTTCCCTACTGCTTCGTCTCCAGCGGGTGCTGCGAGGCCTCGTAGGGCTTGTTCTGCGGCTTGAGGCTTGCATCCATTAGTCTCGGCATTAGTTCAAAAAACTGCTCGCACTTGGTGATTACCGTATTGATCGACATTGTCCGAAACACTTCAGTATGAAGTCGCTCGCATCCATCCGTAACGCAGTCGATCGCTGTCTTCTCCCAAAGGGATCTGCACGCCCAGGACTTGACCACGGCAGCGAACGGGGCTGAACAACGATGGTGACGAAGTCTTTCAGCAAGATCAGTGGCGAAGCCAACTTTGAACCGCCCAGGATCATGTTTGGGCTCAAGCTGAAGGAGGTAGAAGACGCCCCTCTGAGAGAGTATCTGTTCGTCGCTGATGTCATTGTCTGTCGCTGTCCCGTCATCCAAACCTATATTTGGCGGAGTCAGTTCCTCGCGGATGCGCTTAGCATCGTCCACAGCGACGTGATGCACCAACTGGCCACGACTGTTGGTTGTGGACAACCTCTGTGTCTCAATATTGAGCCGTTTGATCACCTTAAAGATGGTCTGTTTCCGTCGGCCCAACTCGGAAGCGAGGTCGATCACCGAAATATGTTCGCTCTCCATGGCAGGCTCCTAAGCAGGCGTCTCTGCTCTCAATTCTGAGACTTGGGATTCCACAAACTCAATCGGCACTAACGCCGTGAGCGGCCGCGATCTCCAAAACCCCTCGGCTTGACCGGCGGGACGACGGGCAGATTCGTCTTGCCCTCGGGATAGACCGCCAGGAAGCGGTCCTGTCCTTCGCCGGAACTGGCCGTCTCCACGCCTTCGATATTGCGGAAGGCCATGTGCAGCAGACGGCGCTCGCGGCTGTTCATGGGCGGGAAGGCATAGGGGATGCCTGTCCTGAGGACCTTATCAGCGGCCGTTTCGGCCTGCAGGCGCAACTCCGCGGCGCGCAGGGCCTTGAAGTTGGCGGCGTCAAAGCTGACCAGATCGCCCTCGCGCTGGTCCAGGCGCAGCATCTGCGCGGCGATGGTTTCAAGCGCGCGCAGCAGTTCGCCGTTGTGCTGGGTCAACAGGGGCGTGTCAGGCCCGGCAAGCTCGATGTAGATGACGCGGCCCTCCAGTCCCTCCGGGTCGCGCGCGCCGTCGCCCGCGGTGATGCGGTACTTGAGGCGCATTCCACCCAGCCTGTTCAGGGTGTTGAGGAATGCAGCCATCTTCTGGGCGGCTTCTTGCAGGTCGGCGATGGGCATAACTGACTAGTATCGCAGAGCCGGGCGGGGGACGGGAGGCGAAATCGCAGGGAAACCGGCGGGACCAAGCGCCTGCATTTTCAAACTCTTCCGGGGATGCGCCGCCCTTAGCCCTTTCGCGCCCTGGGACTCAGGTACTCGGGGCCGACGGGATCGGTCACCGATTCGGTTACGATCCTGTCTATCTCGGCCATGGCGCCGGCATCCAGCTTCCAGCCCGGCACGCCGGCCACGGCATCCAATTGATCGGGGCTTTTTGCGCCCCACAGGGATGCGGAGATTCCCGGCCGGTCCAGCACCCAGCGCGCGGCCAGTTCCAGCACGCTCTTGCCGTAGCGCTGGCGGGCAAAATCCGCCAGCCGCTCCACGGCCGTCATGTACTGGCTGAAGCGCGGCTCCTTGAATTTGGGATCGAAGTTGCGAATGTCCTTAGGGTCGAACTTGGCGCCGCGATGCACCCGCCCGGCCAGCAGGCTGCGGCAGAGCGTGCTCCAGGAGAGCACGGCTACGCCGTTGGCCGCGCACCAGGGCAGAATTTCGCCGTCGATCTGGCGCTCGAAGAGGTTGTAAGGCAACTGGTTTGAGGCCAGCGGGGCCGCTTGGCGAAACTCCTCCATCTGCGCCACGCTGAAGTTGCTTACCCCCAGCGCGCGCGCCTTGCCCTCGCGCTGGAACTCGCCCATAAGGGCGGCCACGTCGGTGATGGGCACGAGCGTATCCGGCCAGTGCACCTGGTAGAGGTCGATGTACTCCGTGCCCAGGCGGCGCAGGCTGTCTTCAATTTCCAGGCGCAGACGGGCGATGGACGAGTTGGCGAAGACGCCGCGCTCGTTCCACTCCATGCCCGCCTTGGTGGCGATGTAGAAGTCTTCGCGGCGGCCGTGAGCGCGGATGGCCTTGCCCACAATCTCCTCGGAACGTCCGTGGCCGTAGATGGGCGCGGTATCGATGAGGTTGATGCCGCGCTCGATTGCGCCCAGGCAGGTGGCGACGGCCACATCCTCCGGCACCGCGCCCCACTCCAGCCCGCCCATGGGCCATGTGCCCAGCCCAATCCGGGATACTTTCACGCCGGCTATGGTTGTGGTTTCCATGCACACATCTTAAGCGTTGATGCGCAGAGGAGGTGTTACTTTAAGCGAAGGGACTTCCGATTTATTTGCGACTTTCATTTCCACGGAGAACGCCGGTCATTCGAGTGCGCAGGCTCATTCAACTGCTTCTTCTTTTCGTGGCGGCTACGGGCGCGTCGCTGGCGCACGCACAGGGCGGACCGCCCTTCATTACCGACGACCCCGGCACGCCCGGCAACCGGCACTGGGAGATCAACCTGGGCTGGATCGGGAACCACAATCCCGGCCTGGCCTACTACCAGTTGCCCGACTTCGACATCAATTACGGCTGGGGCGACCGCATCCAGCTCAAGTACGAGTTGCCGCTGGCCGCGGCAACGAATGAGAACAACACCACGAGAGCCGGGCTGGGCGAGTCGCTGCTGGGCATCAAGTGGCGCTACTTCGAGCATCATCGCGCCGGGAAACCGAAGTCCGACGAGAATATGAATTTCTCGCTGGGCACCTATCCGCAGGCTTCCATCAACAATCCCACCAGCGCTGTGCGCCGCGGAATCGTGGAGAACGGGCCGCAATACTATCTGCCCGTTGAGTTCACGGCCAAGTGGGGACCCATCGATTTCAACGGCGAGGTGGGACACTGGTTCGGCAACAAGCTTATTCCCAGCCGCTGGGGGCGCGGGCTGATTGCAGGCCGCGAGTTCAGCGAGCGCTTTGAGCTTTACGGAGAGATCTACGACCTGCAGGATGCCAATCGCATCGGCAGCACGCCCAAGCAGCGCGAGCTGACGCTGGATATAGGCGGGCGGCAAACCCTGGACCGCGGCGGTCACCTGCGCCTGCTGTTCATGGGGGGCCGCGGAATACAGGCAGTGACTCGCCAGAACAGCGAGCCCAACTGGATCGCCTACCTGGGCGTACAGATACTGTTGGGACCGAAAGATGTAAATGCGGCAGTGAAGAAATGATGATGATGAATTAGCTGGTAGGTTGGGTTTCCGCGGTCTCCCACCCTTGCGACAGTAAAAAATCGCAAGGATGGGGCACGGAGCTTTTGTGGAACCTCTGCACGGAGCTGTTGTGGAACCTTTGCACGGAGCTGTTGTTGTCCCAGAAATGCTCCGTGCCCCATCCTTTTCGCGTTCTATGCGAAAAGGGTGGGAGACCACGAACCATGACAGCCGGTAGTGGGAGAATAGACGTATGCCTCCGACTGAGCCTATTGTGCTGACCGCCTCCGAAGCCCGCGTCCTGGGCGCATTGATTGAAAAAGAAGTAACCACGCCGGACTACTATCCCCTGTCGCTGAACGCGCTCATCAACGCCTGCAACCAGCGCTCCAACCGCGAGCCGGTGATGGACCTGGATGAGGTAGCGGTGCGCCATGCGTTGCAAGGCCTTGAAGATCGGCGCCTGGCCGGACGGGCCCGCGGCGCCGATGGGCGCGTGGCCAAATATGAGCACTGGCTGGGCGAGGTCTTCAACTTCAGCCGCGCGGAGACGGCGCTGGTGTGCGTGCTGCTGCTGCGCGGCCCGCAGACTCCCGGCGAGTTGCGCGGCCGCACCGAGCGCATGCACCGCTTTGAGGAGATCGGCGAGGTGCTGGCGGGACTGCAAAAGCTGATGGAGCGCGAGCCGCCGCTGGTGGCCGTGCTGCCGCGCCAGCCGGGAACCAAGGAATCCCGCTACGCGCATCTGTTTTCGGGCCAGGTAGAGTTGCCGCCGGTTGCTGTTGCAGAGCCGGTGTTCGGAAGAGGCAACGTTGGTGAGGATGCGGGGCAGGAAGCGCGCATCGCGCGCCTGGAAGCGGCTGTGGCTGAGCTCCGGCAGGAAATTGTCGCATTGCGCCAGAAGTTCGACGATCTGTTCGGGGACGGATAGAACACTGACGTTGGCGAGTCGAGGTTCGTGGTCTCCCAGCAAGAGCGCATTGAGAACCTGGAAGCTGCCGTCGCTGAGCTTCAGATCAGTTCGTATCCCGCGAACCAGTAGCCGATCTCGAAGGCCGCAGTGTCCTCCGCATCCGAGCCGTGGATGGCGTTCTCCTGGATGGAGGCGGCAAACCTCTTGCGGATGGTTCCCTCCTCGGCGTTGGCCGGGTTGGTCGAGCCCATCAGCTTGCGCAGGCCGGCAATGGCGTTCTCCTTTTCGAGCACCAGCAGGACCAGCGGGCCCGAGGACATGAACTCGCAAAGCCCGTCGAAAAACGGCTTCCCGGCGTGCACGTAGTAGAACCCCTGGGCCTGCTCCCTGGAGATGGACTGCTTTTTGATGGCCATGATCTGGAAGCCTGCCTTCACGATTTCGGCCAGAATGGCCCCGGTAAAACCCTTGCGGACCGCGTCCGGCTTGACGATGCTTAAGGTGCGTTGCACCACTGGATTCGCTCCTTGAAAATACTGCGTCCTGGCATCCATTGTAATGGCCAGAAATCCTGCTGCCCGGCGGGGAGGGAATCTGATAGAGTTTCGGAATGTTCGACTTAGCCGCCGCACATCGCCGTTATCTGATCGCACTCACTGCCGTTCTGGCCGCCGGGTTGGCCTCTCTTCCGGCACTCTGCCAGACAGCCGCGTCCGCCTCACCGGCTCCCGCGCCGGAACTGCGTGTCTTCGACCCCACGCTGATCGACACAACCGTGGATCCCTGCGAGAACTTTTACCGCTTCAGTTGCAATGGCTGGTTCAAGCGCAACTCGCTGCCTGCCGACCAGGCCGTCTATGGCCGCTTTACCGAACTGTATGAGCTGAACCGCCTGCACCTGAAACAGATTCTCGAAGAAGCAGCCGCGCCCGATGCCAATAACGAAAAACCGCGCAGCGGCAACGAGCAGAAGATCGGCGACGACTACGCCAGTTGCATGGACGCGGCGGCCGTGAACAAGCTGGGGCTCAAGCCGCTCGAGCCGGAGCTGGACCGCATTGCCGCGCTTCAATCGGCCGCGGAGGTGCCTGCGCTGCTGGCGCATCTGCATTCCATCGGCGTGAATGCGTTTTTTGAAATGGGATCGAACCAGGACTTCGCCGATTCCAGCTCGGTCATCAGCTTCTATACCGCGGGCGGGCTGGGCCTGCCGGAGCGCGACTACTATACGCGCACCGACGCCAAGAGCGTGGAGCAGCGCCAGCAATACGTCGCCCACGTGAAAAAGATCTTCATGCTGGCCGGCGAGCATAAGAGGCAGGCCGCCAAAGACGCTGAAACCGTGCTGGCCATCGAAACCCGCCTGGCCAAGGCCTCGCTCACCATCACGGAGCGGCGCGACCCGCAGAGCCTGAACCATCCCACGGATGTGGCCGGCCTCCAAAAAGAGCTGACGCACTTTTCGCTGGCCGACTATGTGGCCGCGGACCACGCGCCCGCCGCCGGCAAGGTGAACGACACCGAGCCCAAATTTTTCGCGGAGTTCAATGCGCTGGTGGCCGATACGCCGCTGGACCAGATCAAGACCTACCTGCGCTGGCACCTGCTGCACGCCTATGCGGGAACCAGCCTGCCGGAGAGCTTCGACAGCGAGAACTGGAACTTCTATGCGCATATTCTGAATGGCGCGGAGAAGCAGCAGGAGCGCTGGAAGCGCTGCACCAGCCGCGTGGATCACGAGCTGGGCGAGGCGCTGGGCCAGGTGTATGTAGCGAAGTATTTTCCGCCCGCAGAGAAGCAGCGCACGCTGGAGATGACGCTGGCCATCGAGCAGGCCATGGACAAGGATATCGATGCGCTGGGCTGGATGAGCGCGGAGACAAAAGTGAAGGCCAAAGACAAGCTGCGCGCGGTAATGAACAAGATCGGCTATCCGGACAAGTGGCGCGACTACTCGACCCTCGAAATCGCGCGCGGGGATGCGCTGGGCAATCAGATGCGGGCGCGCCAGTTCGAGCATGCGCGCGACCTGGCCAAGATCGGCAAGCCGGTGGACAAGGGCGAATGGGAGATGACGCCGCCCACCGTGAACGCCTACTACGATCCGCAGATGAACAACGTGAACTTCCCCGCCGGGTACCTGCAGCCGCCCTTCTTCAGCGGCAAGGAGGACGACGCGGCCAACTACGGCGATATGGGTTCCACCATCGGCCACGAGCTGACGCACGGCTTTGACGACGAGGGCCGGCAGTTCGACAAGGACGGCAATCTGAAGAACTGGTGGACGGCGGACGATGAGCGGAAGTTTACCGAGCGCGCCGATTGCATGGTGAAGCAGTATGACGCCATCGAGGCTGTGCCCGGCGTTCACCTCAACGGCAAGCTCACGTTGGGCGAGAACCTGGCCGACCTGGGCGGGTTGTGGCTGGCCTGGCTGGCCTGGCTCGACAAGGCCGGGACCGCGCACCTGGATATGGCCGCCAGGACCGACGGCTATACGCCCGACCAGCGCTTCTGGATCGCCTATGCGCAGCAGTGGTGCACGCAGACGCGGCCCGAGCAACTGCGCAGCCAGGCCGAGGCCGATCCTCACGCGCCGGATGAGTACAGGACTAACACTGTGTTGCAGGATTTGCCGGAGTTTGCAAAAAGCTTCAGTTGCAAGAAGACCGACAAGATGGTGGGCGCGAAGCCTTGCCGGGTGTGGTGAAAATGGAGCTGTTTTTGAGCGGGGCGCTCGCAATGGGGGCGCCTCATTCTTATTGCGCAGAACGCGATTCCCCGGTATCGACAGGGGAATTGTTGAGCATTGGCGGAGACATCGTCTCTCGGTTCTGAAATATTATTCTTGAGAAATATAAAGTAACAGTTTATATTTCTCATATGAAGATTATCCGTCGCCAGATCGCTCCCTTCCTGTCGAAGGCCTTGCGCCGCTTTCCGGCGGTGGTGGTTACAGGACCGCGGCGATCCGGCAAGACCACGTTGGCGCGCTCGTCCGTTCCCCATGCGCAGTACGTACTTCTTGAGGATCCCGACATCCAGGACCGCGTTCGCCGCGATCCGCGCGCCTTTATCGAGAGCCTGCGCCCCCCGGTGATCTTCGACGAGATTCAGAACACGCCGCAGTTGCTGGATTACGTGCGCACGCTGGTGGACGCGCGCCCGCGCAAGATGGGCCAGTGGCTTTTTACGGGCTCGCAGGAGGCGCCGCTGATGCAGGGCATCACCGAGTCGATGGCGGGTCGCGCTGCAATCCTCCAGTTGCTGCCTTTCAGCCTGGCTGAGACCACCAGGGCCGATCCGCTGCTGGGCGGCTTTCCTGAGGTGGTATTGCACCCGCGCGGACGCGAGTTGTGGTTTGCCTCGTACCTGCAGACCTACATCGAGCGCGATGTCCGCCTGATCACCAGCGTTCGCGATCTGCCGGCCTTTCGCCGCTTTCTATCGCTGGTGGCCAGCCGCCACGGGCAGATGCTCAACAAGTCCGATCTGGCCGCGCCGCTGGGCGTATCCGTGCCGACCATCGCGGAGTGGCTGCGCATTCTGGAGATGACCGGGCAAATCATCCTGGTGCCGCCGTACTTTGAGAACTTCGGCAAGCGGCTCGTCAAATCGCCCAAGATTTACTGGGACGACACGGGCCTGGCCTGCCATCTGCTGGGGATTCAGACGCAGGCGGAGCTGGAGCGGTCGCCCTTTCTGGGATCGATCTTCGAGGGGTTTGTGGCCGCCGAGATTCTCAAGAGCCAGGTCAACCGCGGGCAGCGCAAGGAGCTTTATTACTTCCGCGACCAGCAGGGACTGGAGATTGACTTTGTGGTTCCGCGGCCCAACGCGCGCTTCTGGCTGGTCGAGGCCAAAGCATCGAAGACTGTGCATGCGTCGATGGCCGCGCCGATGCTCGCGCTGACGCGAGCGGCCGGCGACCGCGTCACGCGCCGCCTGGTGGTCTACCGCAAAGCGCGCACCGGTCCGGCCTTCACGGCGCTGGCCAAGGGCGTCGAGGCGCTTACGCTGGATCAGTTTGCCGATGAGATTAATCGTGGCTAGAGTTCGCGAGGTGACCGATGAAGGAGCATTCGATGAATGCAATAATGCTGTAAATACGCCATCCTCCGAGATTGAATCCGTAGAACTTCAGGCCTGGAAGAGCTAAACTCAATTATGAGTAATTTAAAGTAGTACTTTATAATACTCATTTTCTAACTTGGCAAAGATGGCCGAGACGGTTGCGGTGAAGTCTTCCGCGCCTTCGCCCCAGACGACGACGTTCGTGCAGCACTTCGTATCGCCGAACTCCGCTGGCGGCGTGAGCAGATGCACTTGAGCGGTCTACAGTTCTTTTATGGAATTCACCGTTGCAAGAAAGTCGCGATCTCGTTGGTCGCATATACTTGCAAATGCCAGGCTAGCTTCGAGGGGTAATAGTGAAGTGCGCCAAAGATGCAATCTTCTGGGCGTGTGCTTGCCGTTTCTATTTGCTCCGCGAGTTCCTCTGGGACATCATCACCCCGTGCAACTGTTGTACAGTCTTCAAAGCTGAGTACAAACCAACTGTCCTTTTCCAAAATCCGTAAAACTTTTCTTTGGAAATCTTCTGCGTCATCGGCCCATGCAACAAAATTGGCGAAACACTTCGTGTCGCCGAACTCCGTAGGCGGTGTTAGCAATTCCGAGCGATCTGTCCACAATTCTTTCATTGAAATCGCTCTGGTGACGAAAGACTATGCCCTACCAATAACGCAGGCCAGCGTTGCGCCGATCTCGGCTGGCGAAACAACGACGTGGATACCGGCGGCGGTCATGGCCTTCATCTTGTCGGCGGCGGTGCCCTGGCCGCCGCTGATGATGGCGCCGGCGTGGCCCATGCGGCGGCCCGGAGGCGCGGTCTGCCCGGCGATAAAGCCAACCACCGGCTTCTTCACGTGTTGCTTGACGAACTCGGCGGCTGCTTCTTCGGCCGTGCCGCCGATCTCGCCGATCAGGACGATGGCCTCGGTTTCGGGGTCGCCGTTGAAGAGGCGCAGCGCGTCAATGTGGGTGGTGCCGATGATGGGGTCGCCGCCGATTCCGATAGCCGTCGATTGGCCGATGCCGCGCTGCGTGAGCTGGTAGACGGCCTCATAAGTGAGCGTGCCGGAGCGGGAGACGATGCCGATGGAGCCTTCCTTGTGAATGTTGCCGGGCATGATGCCGATCTTGGCCTTGCCTGGCGAGATGATGCCGGGACAGTTGGGGCCGATGAGCCGCGACTTCGAGTTCTTGAGTTTGGCCCACACCTTGATCATGTCCAGCGTGGGAATGCCCTCGGTGATGGCCACGATGAGCGGAATGCCCGCGTCCTCGGCTTCGAGAATCGCGTCGGCTGCAAATGGCGGAGGGACGAAGATCATGGTCGCGTTGGCGCCGGTCGCGGAGACGGCATCCTGAACCGTATTAAAGACTGGCCAGCCCTCGTGCGTGGTTCCACCCTTGCCGGGAGTTACGCCGCCGACAACCTTGGTGCCGTATTCAGCGCAGCCTTTGGCGTGGAAAGTGCCTTCTTTGCCGGTAATGCCTTGGACGATTAATCGCGTTTCTTTATTGACGAGCACCGCCATTCTAGCTCTCCTTCAATTCCTTGTTGTTATCACAGAACTTCGGTTGAAGAACTGCAAGCATGAAGTGCTCAAGATTCGCTCGTGTTGAACTATCGTCGATCTCCAAATAGCGCACCGAGCAGTTCTCCCTTATCCAACTCTTCGCCTGTTCCATGTCTGAGCACTCACCACTGCCGACAAGCTGTGCACGCAAATTGCCTTCTTGGTTGCCCATTAAGTGATTCCTGTAGAGGCGTTCTCGAAAAGTCGCGTTCCCCTTCCCAGTCTTTCCGGCTCTTAGCACTTCGCCTTGAGCTGAAGTGATAACGTAAACGCCCTTGGTTTCAGGAAAGCTCGACGGCTTGGCACTGCTATAGGGGGTTGGCGTTTGATCAAGCAGGCGCTCAACAATCCCCACAAGCGTCGAAATGTGTTCCTTAGCCTTCTCTGGCAACATAAAGTTCAATTTACTCGCTAGCCGCTTTCACCACCAGCTCCGCTGCGTCCTTCATCGTTTCGCCGACCTGGAAATTCAAGCCGGACTCCTTGAGAATCCTGCGGCCCTCTTCGACATTGGTGCCTTCCAGCCGCAGCACGATGGGCACCTTGACCTTCAATTTTTGTGTCGCGGCGACCACGCCGGTGGCCAGCCGGTCCACGCGCAGGATGCCGCCAAAGATGTTGATGAAGATGGCCTTCACGTTGGCGTCGGCGAGCAGGATCTCGAAGGCGTGCTCGATCTGCTCCTGGGTTGCGCCGCCGCCCACGTCAAGAAAATTGGCGGGGCTGCCGCCGGCGTACTGAATAATGTCCATGGTGGCCATGGCCAGGCCCGCGCCGTTGACCATGCAGGCGATGGTGCCGTCCAGCTTGATGTAGTTAAGCGCGTACTTGCTGGCCTCTACTTCGAGCGGATCCTCTTCGGCGGTATCGCGCAGCGCCTTGATCTCGGGATGGCGGAAGAGGGCGTTGTCGTCGAAGGTGATCTTGGCGTCCAGGGCAAAGAGCTTGTCGTCCTTCGTTGTGATGAAGGGATTGATCTCCACCAGCGAGGCGTCGGTTTCAATATATGCCCGGTACAAGCTCTGCAGGAAAGCGACGGCGGCGTTGATCTGCGCGGGCTTGAGTCCCAGCGCGAAGGCCAGCTTGCGCGCCTGCCAGGCGCCAAAACCCACGGCCGGATCGATGCTCTCCTTGAAGATGGCCTCGGGAGTCTTGGCGGCCACCTCTTCAATCTCCATGCCGCCGGCCTGCGAAGCCATGAAGACCAGCCTGCCGGCGGCGCGGTCCAGCACAATGCCCAGATAGAGCTCGCGATCAATGGCCGCCGTCTCCTCGATCAGCAGCCGCTGGACCTTCTGGCCGAGAGAGCCGGTCTGGTGAGTCACCAGCGTCATGCCGAGAATCTGTTTGGCGTAGAGCTCGGCCTCCTCGCGGGTGCGGGCAACTTTTACGCCGCCGCCCTTGCCGCGGCCTCCGGCATGAATCTGCGCCTTGACGACCACGCCGCTGGCGCCCTCGGCAAACAGCTTGCGGGCCACCGTCGAGGCCTCTTCCAGCGTGTTGGCCACTTCGCCCCTGGGCACGGCCACGCCGTATTTCGCCAGGATTTCCTTTGCCTGATACTCGTGAATCTTCATGTTGGTTGGAACCGCCCACGTCCGCAGCACTTTCGGGGACTAGGGCCCGCTCCAGTGTGCGCCGGATCAGCGGGACCGTGCCAGCGGTATTCAAATACTATCTTGTGCGGCAGAGGAGGGGCAAACCGGGCGATGGTTCTACCGCTTCACCGAACCGAATTTATCAATTTCTGTGAGATTCTTT
This sequence comes from Occallatibacter sp., assembly GCA_049522735.1. Lineage (GTDB taxonomy): Bacteria > Acidobacteriota > Terriglobia > Terriglobales > Acidobacteriaceae > Telmatobacter. The sequence continues at coordinate 4,075 of JBEKNO010000015.1, read as the reverse complement.
AAAAAAATTGATTTATTCATCTACGACTCCTTTAAAGCGACTTGAGGTGCATCTTGGCTCCGGCATTTCCCTGTTCGGCGGCCTTACGAAGCCACGCCATCGCTTCGAGATCGTCCTGAGTCACACCCCATCCGTTGTGGTAAAGCACGCCGAGGGCGCATTGTGCGCTGGCATAGCCCTGCTCGGCCGCTTTGCGATACCAAGACGCTGCTAACACGAAATCTCGCTCTACGCCTTGGCCATGATAGTAGTCATTGCCGAGGTTGAATTGTGCGGTTATATGTCCCTGTTCAGCCGCCTTGCGATACCAAATTGCAGCTTTCGCTTCGTCGTGCGGTATGCCATAGCCTTTGTCATGGATAACGCCAAGACTGAACTGGGCATCAGCGCAATTCTGCTCAGCCGCCTTCTCAAACCACCATTTCGCTACTTTGTAGTCTTTTTCTATCCCTTTCCCATGGATATGCCTGATTCCAAGCATATTCTGTGCCTCAGGGTTCCCAGAGATAGCAGCCTTAATGTTCCAATAAACCGCTTGCTTTGGATTCTGCGAAACGCCTATACCTGCGTCGTATAACTCGGCGAGGGCGTACGCTGCATTTGAAGATCCTTGCTCGGCAGCAGCGAGGAGCCATCTGGCAGCCGCCACATCATCCTTCGGAACCCCCGATCCATTCGCGCACATTGAGGCAAAAAGCATCTGGGCCACCGCGTGACCTAGCTCCGCTGCCTTCCGCATCCATCTCGCCGCCTTAACTGGATTGGCTCTTAGCCATCCTCCTGTCATATATTCACTGGCGATCGCGAAAATAGATTCGAGATCTCCTGCCCTTGCTTTGGACTGGAGTTCCAAAGCGTATTTCCTCATCCCACCAAATTCCTTCTGATACTCCGGTACGAAGTCCTGCATCACATCCTTATACGGAGTGACTCGACCCCAGGCCGCAATGAATTGTCGTATGCCCCTTGCGATGCCCTTAAACAAGTTTGCCATCATATCTCCTTGCAGTTTGTCTGAGAGATGCCGTTGCTCTTGCCCAATCTCCTCATCTGCTCCGGTACGGGATTGAAGAGTAATCGATAGGCACATTTCCATATTTCGGAAACAAATGTAGGCATTTTTCTGCGAACTGTGATGCCTTTCTTTGGTCTGCTGCAGGGCCGACAATAATCCTTTTGAGTGCTCCGGAAGCGATGCTTCTCCAATCGTATTCCCTATACTTGATCAATGAATACCGGCGGGGCTTCCAATTTACGCAAGGCTGCGCGTCTATGCTGAATGCTTCCAGAAATCTGTATTCCATCTCGTTTTTGTAGGCAGGGTGCTTAAAGTAAATTGCGGCATTCGTCGTATATATCATGAATGCAATGGAAAGGTTATCCTTAATGGTCGGCAGATACGAAAGGTGAAGCATCTTTGCAATGATTTGACGATCTATTTCAGCAAGCTTTTTGTCGTTGTACGTGAGGGGAAAAGAGTCAGGGGCAAACTCATTTTCCAGCGCTGATGCATCAAACTCAAGTACAAACCCGTGTCCGTCATCTGCATAAGCACGCCATTGCCCAAGGTCGTCACCGCATAAGCTGAACGAGCAGATGAAGAAATTCGCAGCTTCATGGATTTTCTTTTTTATATCTACGGATCGAAGGTCCTTCGCGAATTCCCGGCTCTCTGGCGGACCGTCAGCCACCATTTTCTCCAACTCCTTGATTGCAATCTCAAAACCGTGCTTCAACTCGGAGGGGTCATTAAGACTGGAAATGTCAGAGAGCCAGAGTGTACCGTGTTCCAAAATGCCTTTCAACCCAGTGTCATTTGTGTAGTGGTAGATGCTGACGGGTGGTTTCTGCGAGGTCATGGATTTCACAAACGGGCTGTCCCGGCCTATGATTTGCTCGGCTTCGCAGCGAAACTTTTCAAGCGCCTTCTGCATATCACGAGGATATTCGTCTTTGGATTCCATGCCACAAGCTTACAACTATGCCACCCATTTGATTGACTGCTTGTACAGCATTCCTTTAGGGGCTAAAGCCTCGTCGATTTGCACGGCTTTGACGGCGCGCCGTTACTATAAGATATGGCTTCTTTGAAGGAGCTCTTAAAACCGCTGGCCGAGGACGGCGCGGCGCTGACCCGGGAACAGGCGGCCGGCGTGCTGGAAGAGATTCTCGCCGGCGGCGTGCCGGAGGTGGAAACCGCGGCGCTGCTTACCGTGCTGGCCACGCGCGGCGAGCAGGCGCCGGAGCTGGCCGGCTTTGTCGAGGTCATGCGCGCGCGCGCCACGCCGCTGCCCTTCACGGACGCGGAGCGGGACGAACTGGTGGACGTGGTGGGCACCGGCGGCGGGGGACCGCTGACCTTCAACATCTCCTCCGGCGCGGCGCTGGTGGCGGCGGCGGCGGGGGCCAAGGTGGCCAAGCACGGCAACCGCGCCATCACCTCGCGCTGCGGCGCGGCCGACGTGCTGGAGGCTCTGGGCGTGCCCATCGCGCTCAAGCCGGAGCTGGCTGTTCAGTGCCTGCGCGAGACCGGTTTCATCTTCCTTTTTGCGCCCCTCTATCATCCCGCCATGAAGGCTCTGGGGCCGCTGCGCCGGGCGCTGGGTTTTCGCACCATCTTCAACCTCTGCGGGCCGCTGACCAATCCGGCCGGGGCGCGCGCGCAGGTGATCGGCGTGCCGGCGCCCAGCAAGGTGCTGCTGGTGGGGCGCACGCTGGCGGCTCTGGGCGCCAAGCGCGCCTTTGTGGTGCATGGAAGCGACGGCATTGACGAACTGACCACCACAGGGGAATCGATCGTGGCCCGCATTGAGGAGCCGGAAGCGGGCGGCGCGCCAACTTTAAAGGCCTCCCGCGTGACCCCGGAGATGGCCGGGCTGACGCGCGTCACGCTGGATCAATTCACTGGCGGCGATGTGGCGACCAATACCGCCCTGCTCTATGACGTGCTCACCGGCATTCCCGGAGCGCGGCGGGACATTGTGCTGCTGAACGCGGCGGCGGCGCTGGTGGCCGCTGGGATGGCCGCCGATCTGAAGGATGGCGTGGCTCAGGGCGCCGAAGCCATCGACTCAGGCCAGGCAGCCGCGACGCTCGAAAAGCTGAGGCGGTTTGGGGCGAAGTACGCTGGGGAGAACAAATGAGGGTGCCTCCCTCCGGGGCTAAAGCCCTAGTTGATTCTTTTTGGCTTTATGCGGGGGTTAAAACCCCCGCCTCCCTCCGGATCGAGTTGTTCCGCAGCCTGTAAAGCCCGTACCCTTCAAACTGACCCACTACCCGAAATCTTCCGGGAAAGATCTGCAAGTTTATGTATGCTTTACGTTCAAGGGGTGAAGGAGACCGATTTATGCCTGTAAAACATGCCATCGCTGCGTTTGCGCTGCTGGCAGGCTGCGTGGCAGTGAGTGCGCAGCAAACCAGCCAGGTGCAACTGAAGATTGAAGCCGCCAACCGCACCCTCACCGTCAGCGCGGAGGAGCGGGTAACCGTGGACCCGGATGTGGCCATTCTGCACATCGGGTTCCAGACCCAGCCCTCCGACGCCAAAGCCGCCTATGCCGCGGGCGCCAAGACCTCTAACGATATCGTCGCCGCGCTCAAGCAGGCCGGAATTCCTGAGACCTCCATCCGCAGCGAGTGGCAGCGGCTGGACAGCGCCAGCGGCAAAGCGCACAAGTTCACGCTGGTGCAGCAATGGACGGTGAAGACCCCGCCGGAGCGCGCCGCTGAGATTCTGGATATTGCGGTGGGCGCCGGCGCCACGGAAAGCGGCCAGATCGACTGGACGGTGCAGGACGAGCGGGCTCTTGAAGACCAGGCGCTGGAGCAGGCCGCCGCCCGCGCCAAGGCGGACGCCGCGGTGCTGGCCAGGAGCATGGGCGTGCACCTGGGCGCGCTGATCTATGTGACCAACCAGATTTCCGCGCCACCATCAATGGAGTACGCCGACCATGCCAGGGCAATCGCATTTGAAAACTGCTTGAACCAGCGTTGACACTTACTCGGGGCGAACAGGCAAGCGACTCTTGCAGGAGGGCCGAGCCATGCCCAAATCTGCGTCCCGCGAAGAAACTCT
>JBEKNO010000014.1:0-24606 GCA_049522735.1 Occallatibacter sp. | reverse complement strand
TTCCTCGCCGCTGTATGCGCGAAATCTACGCCATCCTGAGCCGGTTTCTATCCCCATCGGGCTTCATCGGCGCGCTGACGACCATGCAGTCCGCTTGAAATAGCCTTTTTCAGGATCAACTGGGTTATATTCAAGGCGAGGGGCGGACCCAGGGCAAGTTGTTTCCGGTTACGCTCGACGCTTTCGTTGGCCGATTGGAGATGAGCGAACCCGGATTCGTGCGCGCCCTGGCTATCAAGCCTTCTTGCTTGCCCGCTTCTTCGCGGCAGTCTTCTTCAGCAAAATCTTCTTTGCGGGGGCTTTCTTTGCCGCAGACTTCCGCGCGGTCTTCTTCGCAGCGGTGGACTTAGCGGCTATTTGCCGCTTATTTGCCGTCTTCTTCGGCTTGGCGGCGGGCGCGGCTTTGGCGGCTACAGGCATGGCCCTGGCAGAGGCCTTTTGGCGGGCGGCGAGGGTTCTGGCGGCGAGGGCGGCTTTGAGCTCGGAGTCGAACTCGGACGGGGTGAGCGGGCGGGCTGACTTGCGCAGCCTTTCAATGTCATAAAAAGCGCGGCGCTCGGTGAGAAAGACGTGGACGACAAAGTCCACATAGTCGAGGAGAATCCATTGGCCATGGCGGCGGCCCTCGACGGAGTTGGGCAAGACGCCAAACTCCTTTTTGAGTTGGTGCTCGATTTCGTCGGCGATGGCAACGGCCTGGCGGTCGTTGCTGGCGGAGGTAACGAGGAAAAAGTCCGACAAGCCCGAGTCGATGGGATCGAGTTCGAGAATCTGAATGTTCTGGCCTTTTTTGTCTTCACAAACCGCGGCTGCGGCTTGAACGAGGATGCGGGTTTGCTGGCGTGCTTCGCTGGTCGTCATGCGTTGGGAAAGATCTCCAGTCTCAATCGTAGACCCTGGCCGGGGGAGCGGTAAATCAGCGATAGAGGTTATGGGAACGAATGTAATCAAAGACAGCACTGGGCAGGAGCTCAACTGCGGCCATGGGAGTTCCAGGAACGGCGCGGACCTGATGGCGAATCCAATCCCGCAGTTGGGAGGCGCTGATCTCCACATTCAGGCCGGGGAGAATGTAGAAGGGGGCGCTTTCTCTGGCGGGATTGTGGAGAATGTAGCGGCGAAGCTCGATATTCCGGCCGGCCTGCTCCCCGGGTGCGGGATCGGTTTCCATGGCCAACCCCTCCGGCAGCGCGACTCTCAGATCGTCAAGCCGCTGGCCGGGACGGGAGGCGACGATCAAAGGGGCTACGAAGGGGATCTCCGCCGAGCGATGCCAGCGGCGCAGGGAGAAAAATGAGTCGGCGCCCATGAGGCAGAACAGGACGCCATCGGGCGGGAGCTGGGCGCGCAGGTTCAGGAGGGTCTCGAGGGTGAAGTTGGGCGCGCCGGAGGGCTGGGGCGCATCGGCAAGCGAAATGGCGAATCCCGGCTCGCCTGCGATGGCCAGGCGGGTCATGGCCAGGCGGTCTGCAAAGGCGGCGGTGGATCCATGGGGCTTGAGGGGCTGCGCGCCGACCGGGGCGAAGAGCACGGTATCGAGGCCGAGCGCCGCACGGGCAGCGCGCGCCACGGCCAGATGGCCCAGATGGGGAGGGTCAAAACTGCCGCCGAAGAAGGCGACGCGACGGCCGCCGCGGGTTGGCTGCTCCATTTGTTTATGGTATCGCGCGCGCGGAATTCTGGTAGCATCAGATTCACCATGGCGCGATTCCTGATTATCCTGGCGGCCCTGGCCGGCATGACGGTATCGGCGCTGGCGCTGCGCGTTCATTACTCGACCGCAACGGAACCCTGCTCGATCAACGAAAAATGGGACTGCGGCATCGTAAACCACAGCCCTTATTCCGAGATCGCAGGCGTTCCGGCGGCGGCGATGGGGATTGCGGGCTACCTTGCCCTGGCATTGCTGGCGCTGGCGCGGCGGCGGGTCTTTGTAACCGTACTGGCTGTGATCGGACTGGGATTCTCGCTCTATCTGAGCTATATCGAGAGAAACGTGCTCATGGTGTGGTGTCTTTATTGCGTCATCTCGCAGGGGCTTATCCTGCTGGTGACGCTGCTCAGCTTATGGTGGGTGTTCATGGTCCCGCCGGACCGGCGGCGCGCGCTGAGCGATGATTGAGTTCCGGTCCCGCGGCCTGACTTCCTCCTGGACGGGTTCATGCGCCACTCATATTCCCGCGCGCCCGCGCTGATAAACTTGAAGCAAGCCAATATGTTCAGGGAAAGATATGCGCACTGGATGTACGCGTGGGAGACGCGGCTGACCACGCGCGACGAAAACCGGGTAGTGCGCCCGATGGAGTGGGGCTTCGAGTGGATCGCGCCGTTTCTTGAAGCTCACGGCCTGGGGGGCGCGGTGCCGGACGCGGAGACTGTGCGCGACGATGCGGCGGCCGAAGCGGCCATGATCCGCATCAACCAACTCCTCATCCGCCACAGCGATGCTTTCTTCGGTTACCAGCGTCCCACCGACTTCCGGCTGGAAGAACGGCATCCGCAGTTGTTCCCCACCAATGTGCGCCCGGAGACGCTGGCCCAGGATGCCGCGATCCGCCAGTTGGCGGCCGAGGGAAAGATTCCGCCGGCGCAATTTTTGCGCTTCACCTCGCCGGAGCGGACGCCTTACCCGGAGAACGACCAGGTGAACGCCCGCTGGTACCCGGCGCCGGAGCACAAGAACCCGGTACGGCCCAAGCAGGCTATCGTGGTGCTGCCGCAGTGGAATTCCGACGGGTTCAGCCACAATTCGCTGTGCACGATCTTCAACCGCATGGGCGTTTCGGCGCTGCGGCTCTCCATGCCCTACCACGATATTCGCCGTCCCGCGGAGCTGGAGCGCTCAGACTACTCAGTGAGCGCCAATATCGGGCGGACGCTGGCCGCCTGCCGCCAGGCGGTGGTGGATATACGCTGCTGCGTGGACTGGCTGGAGGAGCAGGGTTACGAGCACTTCGGCGTACTGGGAACCAGCCTGGGCTCCTGCTATGCCTTCCTGGCCAGTACCCACGACCCGCGCCTGCGGGTGAACGCCTTCAACCACGCGTCTACGGCTTTCGGGGACGTGACCTGGGCCGGACAGAGCACCCGCCACGTGAAGCAGGCGCTGGAGGAGGCCGGCCTTAGCCAGGACCGTGTGCGGTCACTGTGGGCGGCCGCCAGTCCGTGCTACTACTACCCCAAATTCGCCAGCCCAGAAGCCGGCGGACCTCAGAAAAAAGTGCTGATGGTCTATGCCGATTACGACCTGACCTTCCCCAGGGAATACTCGCTGCAGGTGGTTGAGGCATTTGAGCGCTACGGCATCAACTTCGAGCGCCGCGTGCTGCCCTGCGGGCACTACACCACGGGCGAAGCGCCCTACAAGTACATCGACGGCTGGTACCTGGGCTGGTTTGTCTACCGGGCATACAAGGCTTTGCGCAGAGAGAAGGCTGCCGGCATGAGCGCGGCAGCGGTCCAACCGCAAAAAGTAGAAGAGGAAACCGTCTCCCATTAACGGACCGCGTCCAGGTTCAGGCGGAGCAGTTTGGCGGGGTCAAGATAAGCGCCCTGCCAGCGGACGGCCCAGTGCAGGTGGGGGCCAGTGACGCGGCCGGTGGCGCCGCTCAGGCCGAGGAGGTCGCCGGTAACTACACTCTGACCTTCCTGCACGTCGATGCGGCTGAGGTGCATAGAGAGGGTGAACAGGCCCAGGCCGTGGTCGATGACCACGCAGTTGCCCTCGTAGTAGAGCGGGCGGGCCAGCACCACCATGCCGCTATTGCCGGCCCGCACCGGCGTTCCCGTCGGGGCGCGAAAATCCATACCCTTGTGAATACTGGCCAGCTTGCCGTTGAAGATGCGGCGGGCGCCAAAACTGTCAGTGGGCGCGGCGGTAACGGGGGCGCGAAAGCTGCCCGTCCACAGCGGATCGGAGGCGCTCGAGGCAAAGACGCTTTCTTTAAGCCGACGGTCGGCCTCGATCTGCTTGAGCGCCTTAGGGCCGGGTTCGACGAATCCAGGCGCAACTGTGAGCGAACTGGTGCGGTAATGGGCGGGATGAATCTCGACAGTGCGGCTCAGGTCGAGTGCGTCGCCACCGGTGTGTACGACGATATGCAGCGTGGAGGGACCGGCAAAAGCCTCGACATCCACCCCGGCGAGGGCAAACCAGGCTTGCCCGTCGCGCGCGCGAAAGAAATCGAGCTTTCGGCCCAGCCATTCGCCATCGAGATTTGCTGTAGCCGGCGCATCGACGCGAATCAGCTCCGGCGAGCCCGATTCCACCACTGCAGGCGTGAACGTGACCGCGGAGGATTGCGCGTAGGCGCGGATCGGCGCAAGGGGCGCGGCTAGCACACAGAGAAGCAGGATGAGCCAATGGTCCGGCGCTTTTGTCTTGGTAGATCGCATCAAGACTAAGGATACGCGCATGGAACCTAGCGCGAATGCGCGGCGAGCCACTTGGCTACCCGCTCCTCGACTTCAGCCAGCTCATCGGCGGTGATTCTGGTTCCGATCATCTGGCGGTTTGCGGCGTACTTTTCCTGATTCGGCCCCTTCACCGCCGCCGCAAGGTCGAGCCAGTAATAGGCTTCCACATCGCTGCGCGGAACACCCTGGCCGATGGAGTAAAGCAGGCCGAGAGTGCCCTGCGCGCCCGCATCTCCCTGCTCCGCCGCTTTTCTGTACCAGGCGGCGGCCTGCTCCATATCGCGGGGAAAGCCCTTGGCTCCGTCGCGATAGAGCGCGGCCAGGTGAAGTTCACTGTCCACATTGCCTTGCTCGGCGGCTTTGCGGTACCACGCGGCTGCCTGTACGTAATCCCGCGCTACGTCCTTGCCAATTGCGTAGCCATCCCCCACCAGCACCTGCGACGCGGCATCGCCGGCGTTGGCTTTGGCCAGCAAGGCCGCATCCAAACCCGCTTTCTGGGAGCCCGGAGTCTGCGCAAAGGCCGGTGTAAGCGCCATTGCAAAGAACATCACCAGAATGATTCGCATCCATCGCATTTTACAGGGATATCAATTATCGATCCGAAATCGCCGCCGATACCAGTTTACCCAGTCAGCAGCGATTGCGGAGATGGAAGTCATGGGAAGAGATTCTCCCCTGGCGGCAAATCCTGGGATGGTTTCGGTCTGTCCGCGGAGCCTCGAAGAGGATAAAATCCAAATATGACCGACCGCATGTCTCTCTCCCTCGCCCAGGCTGACCCCGCTGTGGCCGCTGCTCTTGACCAGGAAACTCTCCGCCAGCACGAGGGGCTGGAGATGATTGCCAGTGAAAACTTTGTCTCTGAAGCGGTGCTGGAGGCGGCCGGCTCCATTTTTACTAACAAATACGCTGAGGGCTATCCGGGGCGGCGCTACTACGGCGGCTGCGAGTATGCCGATGTGGTGGAGAACCTGGCCCGCGACCGCGCCAAACAGATCTTCGGCGGAGAGCACGTGAACGTGCAGCCGCACTCCGGCTCGCAGGCCAACGCCTCGGCCTATGCGGCGGTACTGCAGGCGGGGGATACGATTCTGGGCCTGGACCTGTCGCACGGCGGCCACCTGACCCACGGCCACCGGCTCAGCTTCAGCGGCAAGCTCTACCGGCCCACCTTTTACCAGGTGCGGCGGGACACGGAGCTGATCGACTACGACGAGCTGGAGGCGATTGCCGAACGGGAGAAGCCCAAGGCGATTATCGGCGGCGGCAGCGCGTATCCGCGGCTGTGGGACTTTGCCCGCATGCGGCAGATTGCCGACAAGGTGGGCGCGGTTTATATCTTCGACATGGCGCACATCGCCGGCCTGGTGGCGGGCGGCGTGCACCCTTCGCCCGTGCCCCACGCGCACATTACCACCACCACTACCCACAAGACCCTGCGCGGCCCTCGCTCGGGACTGATTCTGTGCGGAAAGGATCTGGCGGCAGCCGTGGACAAGGCCGTCTTTCCCGGCCAGCAGGGCGGGCCGCTGGTGCATATCGTGGCTGCCAAGGCGGTAGCCCTGGGCGAGGCGCTGCGGCCGGAGTTCCGCACCTATGCGGCGCAGATTGTGGCCAACGCCCAGGTGCTTGCGCAAGCCCTGCAGGAGGCCGGCTTCCGTATCGTCTCCGGCGGCACGGATAACCACCTGATGCTGGTGGACGTATTCCAAAAGGGCATCCTGGGCTCCGAGGCCGAGCTGGCGCTGGGCAAGGCCGGGATCACGGTGAACAAGAACACGATTCCCTACGACATCAACCCGCCGCTGAAAGCCTCGGGCATTCGCGTGGGCACGCCGGCATTGACCACTCGCGGCATGAAAGAGACGGAGATGCGGCAGATTGGCGCATGGATGGCGAAGGCACTGGAGGCGCGCAACGACGATGCGGCCCTGGAACGAATTCGCGGCGAGGTGGCCGAGCTGGCCAACCAGTTCCCGCTGTATGCCTGGCGCCGGCCCCCAATGGCGGTGGGAGTCTAGGGCAACTCCTGAACATAGATCGCAGGCCATTCCAGCCCCGGACTACAGGCTCGGAAATTTATGAACCACAACTTGCTTCAGGACGCCGGGTTGGAGCTAAAGTAATTGATGATGGCCCGCCAAGGGGGCAAGAGCGGCAGAGGATGGCTGTTCTCCCTGAGGGCATCAGGAGGTAACGATGAGGTCCATTTATTTCGCTTTGGCCACTTTACTCGTTCTGGCCATTCCGACGTATGCCCAACATCACCAAGCGGCCGGAGGGGGTCATCCTTCCATTCCGGCGCACGGGCCAAAGGAGTACACCGGCACGCCACACCCGGCCGGGCCCAATCGCAACTACAGCGACAAGGCAGGCCACCCCAACGTCCCGCACGTGGACAAAGGGAAGACCTGGGTTGGCCACGACACAGGCCGCGACGATGCAAATTATCATATGGACCACCCCTTTGCTAATGGCCAATTCAGCGGCGGTTTCGGCCGCGGGCATGTGTGGCATCTGGGCGGCGGCGGTCCTGGCCGCTTCTGGTTCAACAACTGGTACTGGGATGTTGCGGCGGCTGACATAGCGTTCTGCGACGGCTGGCTTTGGGACTCTGACGACATCGTGATTTATCCGGACCCGGACCACTACGGCTGGTACCTGGCCTACAACGTGCGCCTGGGCACCTACGTCCACGTGGAGTATCTGGGACCACAGTAGGGCGACATAAGCGGAAGCGTTTCACGCGACAAAGGGAACAGGCCGCGGGGCCTGCTCCCTTTGTCTTTCTTCAGGTATCTCGCAGTGCCCGGCGAAATATACATGCTGACGAGTAACACGATAAAATGGGCGATCCGTACGGAGCAGTCGCCTAGGCGCGATGAAATGCGGCCACAGCTCCCATCCAATCCAGTAAAACGAGGGTATGGAGTGATGCGTCTGTCTATCAGCCTGGTTTGCACGCTCTACCGCACTTATGTCCGCCAGGATCGCACTGGTTGCCGTCACTGTAGTGCTTCTCGCCGCCCATGCTGCCGGGGCCGAAGCTGCGACAGCGCAGGCGCCCATTGTGCTCACCGGCGCAGACCGGCGGCCGGCCACTTCACTCGATGGCGACTGGGCCGCCATCGTCGATCCTTACTTCTCCGGACTTTTCAGCTTTCACCACGAAGAAAAGGCAAACGGCTGGTTCCTCAACCGCAAGGCCCAGCCCGGCGATACCTTTCCCACCGAGTATGACTTTGCCAAGGCGCCCACGCTGAAGGTTTCCTGCGACTGGAACACGCAGCGCGAGCCGCTCCTCTATTACGAGGGCCCCATCTGGTACGAGCGGGATTTCACTTACCAGCCCAGGGAGCACACGCGCATCTTTCTGCGCGGCGTCGCCATCCATGCCGAGGCGCCCTACCGCACCGGCCGGGCAACCACGGACCAGGATGCGGAGACGCTGCTGGGCTGGGCCAAGGAACTGGACTGCAACTTTGTGCGGCTGGCGCACTATCCCCACGACGAGACTATGCTGCGCGCGGCCGACCGCATGGGGTTGCTGGTGTGGTCGGAGAATCCCGTTTACTGGGCGTTACAGCTTGACAATCCCAAAGTGCTGGCCAAGGCCGGGCAACAGTTGGACGAAGAGATAGGAACCTCGCGCAATCACTCGGCGATCATTCTGTGGTCGATGGCCAACGAGACGCCCAACAACGAAGCGCGGACGCGATTCATCGCCGCGGCGCTGCTGGTGCGGGCGGAGGGACACACGAAGATAGTGGATGACCCGTTGGGCAAGGCATTGGATGTGATCGGCTGCAACGAATATATCGGGTGGTATGAGGGGCATCCGGAAACCGCCGATGTGACAGAGTGGCGCGTTGACTACCAGAAACCCCTGATCGTGAGCGAGTTTGGCGGCGGCGCCAAGGCCGGCCTGCATGGCGGCGACAACGACCGCTGGAGCGAGGAATACCAGGCCAATATCTATCGCCATCAATTGGGGATGCTCAACAGGATTCCGCAACTTAGAGGAATGAGTCCGTGGATCCTGATGGATTTTCGCTCGCCTAACAGGGTACTGGCAGGCATTCGGGATGAGTTCAATCGCAAGGGGCTTATCTCCGATCAGGCGCGGAAGAAGCTGGCGTTTTTGATTCCGCAGAAGGCTTATAAGGAGAATACCGTGGGCAAGCCGGAATGAATTGTTTTGAATAAAGGCACCCTATATCGGCATATCGATAAAAAAATCTCTTGCCAAGCGGTGCAATAGCTGAATTGTGAGTTATGCTTGACTTATGGCTATTGATTCTATTCTCGCCCAAATTGACGCGGAGATCGCAACGCTCACACATGCTCGCTCCCTGCTGGCCAGCGCCGGCAAAGCCGCTCCGAAGGTAACTAAGCGCAAAACCAGGAAGGCGCCGGCCAAGGCCAAGGCCAGGGCCAGGAAGAAGCGCGTGCTTAGCGCCGAGGCGCGCAAACGGATTGCCGATGCGCAGCGCAAGCGCTGGGCCGCACAGAAGGCCAAGGCCAAGTAAGAAGCATAATCAACTAACCTGCTCTATTCCCCACGCGCAGTTGACGGTCCAGTCAAGGGCCGATGGCGCAATGCGAGGTGAAGTGCGGCTCTTTTACGCTGCGGAGTTGGCCGGTCCGGTGGGTGGCGATGCTCAATTATCGCCATCCGGCCGCGCTTGTATTGCGTCAATATCAGGCATGGCGCATGGAAGACCGCATGCATAACCGATTTGTAAATAGGTTCGTATAGATTGCTGTAATCTTTTCCCCACAGAGACTCCGTGCCGAAATGACTTGCTCCCCACCGCATGGGGGTTTAATGTGGTGCCAGCAATGTAAGCGTCACCGATGAACGGGGGTACGCGATGCGCCGGTCCATCCCAATTCTTGCTGCGGCTCTGTTGCTGTTGTTCTTCGTCTTGCCGACCGCCCCGCAAACGTCCAGCAGCGCCCAGGAGCATAATTCGGCCACTTTAACTGCTCAATATAACCAGGCTATGCAGGCAAAGGAGTGGTCCAGCGCCGTGGCCACCGCGCAGCAACTGGTTGCGCTAAAAGCAACTTCTCTGAACCTGAGGTTGCTGGCAAACGCGCAGCTTTACTCCGGCTCGGCGGATGCGGCCCTGGCGACCTACGACCAGGCCCTGGCAGCGGCGGAAAAGGAAAAGCCCGCCGAGGGCCAGCCAATGAACGACTGGAAAGACGGCCTGGCACAAATCTACATTGGCAAGGGCAATGCGCTGCTCAAGCTCAAACGCACCACGGAGGCGATCGATGCGTATAACCAATCCGCCGGATTAGCATCCAACGCCGGACTGGCCTACTTCAATGTCTGCGCCGTGCTCTACAACAACGGCAACACGCATGATTCGGCGGCGGCCTGCCGCAAGTGCGTGCAGGCGGACCCCGCCAGGGCGAATGCCTGGTTCATCCTGGGGTCGGATCTCGTTGCCGATGCACCTATAGACAACGGCAAAGTCGTAGCCACTGCAGAGACGCGAGAGGCGCTTGAGAAGTATCTTGCTCTCGCCCCCGACGGCCCTCACGCCGCCGACGTAAAAGCCATGCTGCAGATGATCGTGAAGTAGGAAGACGCCGTCATCGGCATATGCTAGCTCAGCCCGGTCATCACCAGCATGCGCGACTCGGTCATTTCTTCAATGGAGGAGCGGATGCCTTCGCGGCCCAGGCCTGAATCTTTGACGCCGCCGAAGGGCATGGGGTCGAGACGCCAACTGGGAGTGTCGCCCACGATCAGCGTTCCGACCTCCAGTTCGCGATAGGCGGTGAAAATGCGGCCCGCGTCGCGGGTGAGCAGGCCGGCCTGCAAGCCATACTTGGAGTGATTCACGTCGGCCAGCGCCTGCTCGAAGTCGTCGTAAGGCTCGATGGCCACCACCGGGCCGAAGACCTCTTCATCGCGCACCATCATGCCGGGTCTGGTTCCGGTCAGGATGGCGGGAGTGACTAGAGAGCCGCGGCGCTCGCCGCCGGCTACCAGCTTGGCTCCGCCCTTGACGGCTTCCTTGATCCAGGCCTCCACGCGCTCGGCGTCGCTGAGGCGGATGAGCGGGCCCACCTCGGTGGCTTCATCGGAAGGATCGCCGGCGACCAGCTTGGCGGTATGCTCGACGACTTTCGACAAGAAGGATTGGAAGACGCTGCGCTCCACAAAGACGCGCTGCACGCTGATGCAGGACTGGCCGGCATAGCCAAAGGCCGCGTGCGCGGTGCGCGTGGCCGCCCCGTCCAGATCGTGCCAGTCGCTGTGGACGATGAGCGCGGCATTGCCGCCTAGTTCGAGAAGCACGCGCTTGCGCCCGGAGCAAGCTTTCAGCTCCCAGCCCACTTTAGCCGAGCCGGTAAAACTGACCAGTTTGATGCTGTCTTCCTTCTCGGCCAGCCATGCGGTATCGGCATTGCTCAGAGTGAGCACGGCCAGCGCTTCAACGGGCCAACAGGCCTTGAGAATCACTTCGCCCAGGGCCAGCGCGGTAAAAGGGGTCTGCGGCGCGGGCTTCAGAATCAGCGGGCATCCCGCGGCCAGGGCGGGCGCAACCTTGTGAGCCACGAGGTTCAGCGGAAAGTTGAACGGGGTAATAGCCAGCACCGGCCCAATGGGGAAGCGCTGGACGAGTCCCCAGCGGCCCTCGTTACCTTCAGTCAGGTCCAGGGGAAGGCTCTCGCCGCCCAGCCGCGCGGCCTCCTCTGCAGCGGTCTTGAAGGTGAGCACGGCGCGGTCCACCTCGGCGCGCGCCAGGCGCACCGGCTTGCCCGCCTCGGCGACGATGAGTTGCGCGAAGCGCTCCTTTTGCTCGATGAGCGCGGCGGCCACGTCCTCTAGGATCTCGCGGCGCTTCCAGCGGGGCAGGGCGCGGGTGCGGCGCAGGCTGGCGGCGGCGTGATGCACGGCCTGGCGCGCATCGGCGCGGGTGGCCACGGTGACCCGCCCCACCAGCCCCTGGTCCCATGGCGAGCGCACCTCAAGCGCTTCGCCCTCGATCCACTCCTTGCCGCACAGCAGAAATCCCGTTTGTGTTCCCGGCCGCATCTTCATGGCGTTGGCGCTCCTCGTCCAATTGTCTACCTTTCTGATGGTAAATAGGCAGGGTGTGGGCGGCCCAGGTTTCGTAGCGGACCTTCGAATGCCAGGTCTTTTTCGGGAACGCTTTCTGGTGGAAGCCGTTACACTGATGCCATGCAGCAACTCGCCCTCGACCAGCCGCTCAACGACGACGAAATAGAAGAGCTTGGCAACTTTCTGCTCGGCGCCAACAACGGACACGCCATGACCATCGATGAGTTGGACGGATTCTTCAGTGCGATCATCTGCGGACCGGAAATTGTGCCTCCTTCTGAATACATACCCGTGATCTGGCGCGGTCGAACCGAGTTGGGCGGCATCTTCGAATCGGAGGGGGAGGCCAACCATTTTCTATCGTTGATGATGCGTCTGTGGAACACCATTGCCAGAACGCTCTTCGAAGGCGAACCATACAAACCGCTGATCTTTGACGACGATCTGGATGGAGTGCCAAGCGCCACGCGGTGGGCAGTGGGATTCCAGGAGGGAATGGCGCTTCGGGCAGAAGCATGGAAACCGCTGATCCAGGACAGGATGGCTTCCATGCTGCTGATTCCGTTTCTCGAATTTGCAGGCGACGACGGGCCGGTTCCGGGAACCGTTCCGGTGGAGATACCTGAGGTCGAACGGGAGATTCTTCTGTTCTCCCTGATGGCGGCCCTTCCGGCAATCTACGATTATATGCGCAACCGCGCCACTCGCGGACGACCCGGACAAAAGAAGAGCGCGAAAAAGAAGCTGGCGAAGAGGCCGGCCGGCTCCAGTGCGAAAGCGGCGGGAACGAAGTTGGCGCCACCGCGCAAACCGGCCGCAAGAAAGCCCAAGAAATTGCCGCCGTTGTAAACTGCCCCTATGATCCACGACGGCCGCAGCCGCAAACTTCCCTTCGACCCTGCCGAGGCGGTGGCGCATTTACGCGCCAGCGACGCCAAACTGGGAGAGCTGATCGACCGGGCGGGCGCGTTCACGCTGCGGCTTGATCCGGCGCCCTCACCCTTCGAGTCGCTGCTGGAGTCAATCCTCTACCAGCAGTTGCACGGCAAGGCCGCGGCGACCATCCACCGGCGCGTGCGGGAGTACTTTGGCGGCGACCCTACGCCGCAACTTCTGCTTGATACTCCCGATGAGCCGCTGCAAGCCGCGGGCGTTTCGGGAAACAAGGTGCGAGCGTTGAAAGACCTGGCTGCCCGCACTCTGGATGGGACGGTGCCCAGCCATGCGGCCATCCGCAAGCTGAGCGACGCCGAGATCATCGAGCGGCTTACCCAGGTGCGCGGCATCGGCCCGTGGACGGTGGCGATGCTGCTGATCTTTCGTCTGGGCCGGCCCGACGTGCTGCCGGCAACCGACTACGGGGTGCGGAAAGGCTATGCTTTGACGTTTCTGCGCGTGCCCAGGACGCGGCCTCTCGAAGCCGCCGATCTGCCTAGGCCGGAGGTGCTGCTGAAAAGAGGAAAACGCTGGGCGCCGTTCCGTTCCGTGGCTAGTTGGTACCTGTGGCGGGCCTGCGATCTGGCCAAAAGCACAGCTCTACCAAGGCGGTCAGGCAAGGAATAGCGGCTATTGATCTTCCCCATTTGTAACGCAATAGCGCAACCCATGCACTACTACCATGCAATCAGAAGTTGTCCAATCAGACCAGAAATGGCTATTGTGACGCCACGATCGTGATGTCCTTCGCAGTGGGTAGTTCCCATGTCGTACCTGCACGCGCAAGACTCTCCTTACCTTTCATAAAAGCACCCAGGATTGGACCGGTGCCTACAAGTCCAGCAGCCACGGCCCCGCCCGAAGTACCTTTCCGCACCACGGCTGCGTTGTTCAATGCGACTTCCTGCCCATCGACGGCAGTGGCGGACTCCACGACAAAGTTGAAGGATGCCTGGCGGCCATAGCTCTTCGATTTGCTCAAATCCGAGACCTTGCCTTTTGCCAAAGCGCCTTTGCGAATTACTACAACTCCGTCAGCAATAACATCCTCCACAACCTCAAGAGTGATGTCTACTTCAGGGGTATTCTTTGGGATTTCCTTGGTATAGAAGTAGTTCAACAGGGCGACCTTGACGGGTGTATCGGCCTTGAGGATGACAGAATGAGGATTGGATTGAGCCGAGACCGGCGCCGGACCGCGCGGATTCGCTGAGGGATCACTCGCGCTCAACAATGTCAAGAGGCAAACCGTCTCGTCTGCCAGAGGCGTTGCGTATTTCCCACTTCCCGCAGCGCCCGCAAATCCTTTCGAAAACCGGATCTGGAGGCGAGTGCCAGCCACGCCGTCACGCGTTTCCGGCGCGAGATCGATGTGAAAGGTGCCACTAGATCGAACTTTCATTCCCTCGGAGCCAAAACCTTTTTGATTGGCCTCCATCAGATCCCCATCGATCGCGGCCTCGATATGTGATCCATTGTCCTTCTTCAGTCGCGCGTCCACGGCGGGCAGCGCTTTGATGAGTGAAGACTTTACCTGTTCGAATGGGGCAGATATGAACCGGTCTTCCGCCCTATCCCCTCCGGTTCGTAGCACAGATCTTCCACACGGTGCTGTTTGTGCGAGCGCAGGTAAAGCAACGACGACGGCAAGAAACGAAACTACTGCGGCTTTCAGATTGAATTTCATAGTGCTCCTTTCGTGGATATTCAGCGTCGGAAATTGAGCAAACTTCACCACACCGGTCAGGAATGATCCTGACACGCTAATCTGCTCGTGGTGTTTTCGCACGTATGACTCTAAAACGTCAGGTGTGGGACGTCAAGTGAAATATGAGGAGTTTTTTCGCTCCCTGGGCTTGCGCCTGAAGGCTCTGCGAAGGGAAGCCGGCTACAGCCAGGAGGATATGTTGTCCTTCGGCTTCTCCACACGCCACTGGCAGCAGGTCGAGGCTGGACGTCCCGTGACGGTCACCACTCTGCTGCGTGCATGTGATGTCTTTCAGATCCAGCCACATGAATTGCTGAAAGACCTCTATACACCGCAGGTCACGCAACCGGAGGATGAGTAAACGAGCGCTTGCGCGCCACTCGGCCTACAATAGTCAGAATCAGGCACAGCCGGGCGATGATTGAGAAATAGCAGGCTGTGGATCGAGACATTGATGCCATCAAGCAAGCGCTTCGTCTGCATTCACGGTCACTTTTACCAGCCGCCGAGGGAGAATCCCTGGCTGGAGACGGTGGAGACCGAGGACTCGGCCGCGCCCTACCACGACTGGAACGAGCGCATCTGCGCGGAGTGCTACGCCACCAACGGCGCGGCGCGCATCGTGAACAACAAGAACCAGATCCAGCGCATCGTGAACAACTATGCGCGCATCAGTTTCGACTTCGGGCCCACGCTGTTGAGTTGGCTGAAGGAGTACGCGCCGCGCGCCTATCGCATGATCCTGGACGGCGAGCGGCGCAGCCGGAAGAGCTATGGCGGCCACAGTTCGGCCATGGCGCAGGTTTACAACCACATGATTCTGCCGCTGGCCAGCGCCCGCGACCGCATCACCCAGATCCGCTGGGGCATTGCCGACTACGAGCACCACTACGGCATGCCGCCGGAGGGCATGTGGCTGGCGGAGACCGCGGCCGACACCGAATCGCTGGAGCTGCTGGCTCAGCACGGCATCAAGTTCGCGCTGCTGGCGCCGCACCAGTGCAAGCGCATCCGCCCCCTGAAGGAGGGTGCGGACTGGAGCGATACACCTAACGCCACGGTGGACACCACGCGGCCCTACCTGGTGCGCTTCGACTCCGGGGTTTCGATGGCGGTTTTTTTTTACAGCGGTCCCATCTCGCGGGCGATTGCGTTTGAAGGGTTGCTGAACTCCGGCGAAAATTTTGCCGCGCGGCTCAAGGCGGGCTTCAAAGACGGTTCCCAGCCGCAGCTGGTTCACGTGGCCACTGATGGTGAATCTTACGGGCACCACCACAAGCACGGCGAAATGGCGCTGGCCTATGCGTTGCGCCTGCTGGAAGCCGACAAGACGGTGAAGCTGACCAACTATGGCAGCTATCTGGAACAGTTTCCGCCCGAGTACGAAGCTGAGATCGTGGACAACACCTCATGGAGTTGCCAACACGGGGTGGAACGCTGGCGCTCCAATTGCGGATGCAACGCGGGCAAGCCGGGCTTCAACCAGCTTTGGCGCGCGCCGCTGCGGCAGGCCCTGGACGAGCTGCGCGACGCCGTGGCCCCGCTAACGGAACAGGAGGGCGGCAAGCTCTTCAAAGACGTGTGGGCTGCCCGCAACGGCTACATCGAAGTGATGCTGGACCGCGGCACGGAGTCCATGGATAGCTTCTTCGGCGCGCATCAGAGCCACATTCTGTCAGAAGCGGAGCGCGTGCGCGCGCGGGAACTGATGGAGATGCAGCGCCACACGCAACTGATGTACACCAGTTGCGGCTGGTTCTTCGACGATATTGCAGGCATTGAGACGGTACAGATCATCGCTTACGCCGCGCGGGTGCTGCAACTGGCTCAGGAGCTCTTTGGCCGGCAGGCCGGAGCGCTGGAACCCAGGTTTTTGGCGCGCATGGCGGAAGCCCGTTCCAACGTGGCCAGCGCCGGCGATGGCGCGCGGATATACAAGGAGTGCGTAGCCAACATGGAGCTGGGCCTGGAACAGGTAGCGGCCCACTACGCCATCAGCTCCGTCTTCTCGACGTTTACGGAGGAGACCGACCTGTTCTGCTACCACGTCCGGCGCATCTCCTATGACATCCACACCTCCGGCCGCGGGCGGCTGGCGCTGGGCCGGGCGCACGTCGCCAGCGCCATCACCGGCCAGCAGCAGAGCTTCTCGTTCGCGGTTTTGCACTTCGGAGACCAGAACATTACCGCCGCCGTTAAGGCGTACGACGAGAGCGATACCGCCGGGTTCGAAGCCTTTGCCAAACAGGCGGCCGACCAGGTGCAGCGCGCCGATTTCCCTGAGGTGATTCGGCAACTCGACCGCTATTACGGCCACGTGGATTATTCGCTCACCTCGCTCTTTACCGATGAGCAACTGCGCATCGTGAAGCTCATTCTCACCTCTACGCTCCAGGACATTGAGAACTCGCTGACCACAATCTACGAGAGCCACGCCAGCCTGCTGCACTACCTCTTCTCGGCCGGGCTGCCCAAGCCGCCGGCGCTTACCCTGGCGGCGGGCTTTGCGGTCAACGTGTGGCTGCGCCGCGCACTGGAGAGCGACCCCATCGACCAGGCCCAACTGCGGTCATTCATAGACCTGGCCAAGGTAGACCAGATCCAGTTGGATACGGCCACGCTCTCCTACATTGCCGACGAGCGCATGAAGCGCGCCATGATCGAGTTGCAAATGTCCTCGGGATCGCTGGAGATGCTGGATCGGGCGCTGGCGCTGGCCCGCATCCTGGTGGAGATGCCTTTCGAGCTGAACCTGTGGCAGGCGCAGAACATCTGGTACGAGATTCTGCGCACCTCCGGCTATGCGCTGACCGCGCTGGCCGCGGACGCCCGCCCGCAATGGGAGAAAAACTTCAGGGATCTGGGCGCCTGCCTGTCGATCGACTACGCAGCCATCAGCGCCAACGATAATGGGGCGGCGGCAGCGTAAGATCAGGGCGATAATACAGTCGCGTGGGAGGTGTCCTTGAGAATCTACCTGCTAGAGCCTTCTGTCTGCAAGGACTCTTGTCCAACGCAAGATGAGCCTGAAGGGGGACTTTGATTCGTGCTTTGCAGCGGCCAGGGTGCGGTGGATATGGCTGTGTTTGCCGCGGCCAAGGAGCCGTTTCTGCGCAGTTGCCTCACCCTGGCCAACGGCCTTCCCAGCCACGACACCTTCAGCCGTCTGTTCCGCAATCTCGATCCGGATCAGTTTCGCAATTCGTTTCAGAGGTGTATGGCGCAGTTTTCCGAGCCGTTGCAAGGTATGGTGGCCATCGACGGGAAGGTTTTACACCGCTCGTTCGATCGCGCCAGCGGCAAGTCGGCCCTGCACATGGTCTCGGCTTGGGGCTCGGAGCAGCGGCTGGTGTTGGCGCAGATCGCCACCGACGCCAAGTCGAACGAGATCACAGCGGCGCCAAAGCTGCTGAAACTGTTGACGCTCAAAGGCACGATCGTGACCGCCGATGCGCTCAACTGCCAGCGCGCCATCGCCGGGCAAATCGTCGAACAGAAGGGCGACTACGCGCTTGCGCTGAAGGGCAATCAAGGCACGCTGTTTGACGATGTGGTCCTGCTGCTCGATGATGCAAAGTTGAAAACAAGCATAGCTGCGCCCGTTGTCGAGGCCGATCACGGACGCATCGAAACGCGCACGGCGACGCTGTCAACCGAGATCGACTGGCTGCAAAAACAGCACCAAAGGCCATCGGCAAAGTGGTTCGGGTGCGCGAAACGGCGGAGAAAACCACAACCGAAACTGCCTACTACCTGCTCAGTCGAGTCCTGTCGCCGGAGCGGTTCAACGAGGTTGTCCGCCAGCACTGGGGCGCAGAAAATCGGCTGCACTGGCGGCTGGATGTGTCATAAACGAAGACCAGGATCGGACGCGAATGGGGCACGGGCCGCACAATCTTGCCGTTCTACGCCATATGGCCATCAACGCCATGCAAAAAGAGGGATCAAAAGGCTCCTTGCGCGGCAAGTTCAAACGCGCCGGCTGGGACGACGGCTTCCTCTACCGGCTACTGGAGCTATTTTGAAATGCGATTGCCCTGGGCGCAGCCCGCCGATAAAATCCAGAATCGCCGCGGCGCGCGTGGCCAGAATGGACTGCCGGATCAGACGGCCGCTTTCGTTGAGCACTGCCGCAGAAATCGTTTCCCGGTGGACATCAAGCCCGACATATCGCACACTATTCATCTGGGTGTTCCTCTCTGTTGGCTTGGGTTGACTGCTTCACACAGCAACCGCAGCTTACAGGAAAGGGGCGCCCTAATATAATGCGTGCCCCATCCTTGCGATTTTTCTCTGTCGCAAGGGTGGGAGACCACGAGCCCTCACCGTCCCGAGCTGCCAAAGCCCTTTGCAGCGCGGGAAGAGTCTTCCAGTGTTTCTACTTCCTGGACGGGACCGGTGAGGACGGGTACCGGAACCATCTGGGCAATTTTTTCGCCGGCCTTGAGCTCGACGGCGGCCTCGCCCAGGTTGGTCATCAGCACCAGAATCTCGCCCCTGTAGCCGGCATCGATGACGCCGGCGGTGGTGGCGACGCCCCGGGCCGCCATGGAGGAACGATCGCGTACCAGCAGACCCAGCGGGGCGCCGGTGGCGGGATGGCGGGCCTCGACGGCAATGCCGGTGCGCACTTTTATCGTGGCTCCGGGAGCCAGCGTCGTGGCTTCCAGAGCAAACAGGTCATAGCCAAGATCCTCGCCTGGGTGCGCCACCACCGGGAGCCGGGCGGCCTGTTCCAACAGCTTCACTCGCAGCATGGATTGATGATAACGGAGCGGAGTTAGCGGCGTTAGCGGAGTTGGATGGCGGCTGCGGTTGATGCGTGGGCAAGACTAGCTCCGCTAACCCCGCTAACACGCCCGCCGCGGCAGGCGGCTAACCCCGCTCGTCCCAAATGGTCAGCCCCGGCGGAATATCTCCCGCCAGGGCTGTCGTGGTCGAACGCAATCATTCGGCAAAAGGACCTGTAAGCCGAATTCTGTCGTGTGCGGTCATTCCTCTAGGCGCCGCGTCGTCGCGGACGCTCATCAGCGACCTACCCGGAGGTTCCGGCACGTGCATCGAGCCGCCTCAAGCGCATCGGGCCGATGCGCAGCGCCGCCTGGCTCTGGCAGGCGCTTCCCTCCCTATTTGGTCTTGCTCCGTGTGGGGTTTACCCTGCCCCGGCCCTTACGAGCCGGGCGGTGCGCTCTTACCGCACCATTTCACCCTTACCCCGGCGCTGGGACTGGCCGTCCAGGCGAACCTTTCCGGTGGTCCCAGGGGCGCCCTCCCGAAAGAGGGGTAGCCGAGGCGGTATATTTTCTGTGGCACTGGCCGTCCATGGGTTTTGAGGCCCACGTCCCGGACGTTATCCGGCACACTGCCCTGCGGAGTTCGGACTTTCCTCCCCCGGCTGTCCGCCAAGGCGGACTTCCGGCAGCGACCGCCCGGTCCTCCTGCCAGTGTTTAGTGTAGCGCGAAAGTGGATTTACCATTTATCGAGGGTGATTCTCGAGGAAAGTTCAAAGTGCGACCAAAGATTGCTGTGGAAATTTCGAGTAAATCTCAGGCGGTCTCAGGCTCCCCAGAATCAATAATCGCAAGAATCTCTTTCGTTACTATAGGTTACGCACACCCTGCAATTCCCAATTCGGAACTGGGTATTTGTTGGTATCATCTGACAACATGGGCATGATTGCGGAGCATTGGTACGGTATCAAAAAGGAAACTCCACCGTCAGTGTCTGCTGGGGCGAGGTCTGAGATTTTGGACGTATATTTCTCTGCCGACGTCGAGACTGATGGTCCAATTCCTGGACCGTTCTCCATGCTGTCGTTTGGGTTGGTTCTCGCGGGTACGTTTGACGGAACGACATTCAAACGGCCTGCCGACTACCGAGAGACCTTCTATCGCGAACTTCAGCCTGTATCCAATGACTTTCAGGACGAGGCGTTACGAGTGAACGGTCTTGACCGTGATCGCTTGGTCAAGGAGGGTATTCTACCCGCCACAGCCATGACTGAGGCTGCCCAGTGGGTGAGAACACTTGCCGGTGCTGGGCGCCCTATTCTTGTGGCATACCCACTCAGCTTTGACTGGAGTTTTCTTTACTGGTATTTCATTCGATTTTCTGAACATGGTTCACCTTTTAATCACTCGCAATGTTTTGATATTAAGACTGCATTTGCGGTTAAGGCGCACATCCCCATCGCGTCCGCTGGCCGCAGAAGGCTAATGCCAAGTCTTCGCTCTAACGGCGTTCATACACACAACGCTCTCGAAGATGCAATAGAGCAGGCTCACGTCTTTGCAAACTTGTTTGAATGGGACGGGAATCATGGGGAAGGTAATTGAGGAACGACGGAAGTTTTCAGACGATCGATTTGAGCAATTGAGGAAGTCTTTAACTCAGGCTACAGAAATTTGCGCCGACAAGGCGTGCGTATATGCGACCGGTTCGTTCGGAAGGCGAGAAGCAAGCGAACATAGCGACGTCGACCTTTTTATTGTTTCGCTGAGCGACTACGACGAGGAGAAGAAGATCGATAGAAGCCGGCTGTCACATTTGAAAGAGATATTGTTGGTAGCGGATTTAATTCGCACGTCTGAGAAGCTAGGTTTTCCTCAATTCTCCGGAGATGGCAAATTTCTCCAACAACACACCGCTACAAGTCTCATTCGGGCAACAGGGAACCCAAATGACGATGCAGAGAACACTTTCACTGCCCGCCTTCTTCTCCTGCTTGAGAGTAAACCCTTGATTGGGAACGATGTCTATTCCAAGATTATTGACGACGTAATTGCGAAATATTGGGAGGAGTTTAAGGGAAATAGTGATTGCTTCATGCCAGCATACTTAGCAAATGATATTCTTCGATACTGGCGTACACTCTGTCTGAATTACGAGGCAAATATTCTCGAAAATGAACCAAATCGCGCCTCGAAGCGAAGAAGAGATAATTACAAGTTAAAGCACAGCCGTATGCTTACATGCTATTCCGCATTGCTCTTCCTACTGTGCGTCTATGCAGAGAATCACACGGTTTCACCTCCAGATGTGCAGACTATGGTTTATCTCACACCCACACAACGTGTTGAATGGGTTGCACAACACAGCCACAAGGAGGGTATCTCCGCGATTATTCAGGACATTCTTAAGCAATATGAACGTTTTTTGGATATCACAAAAGTATCAAAAGAGAATCTCATACAATTGTTTGCGGATGAAAATGAAGCAAAGCGACTCAAAATTGAGCGATCGCGGTTTGGTGACTTGGTATATGAGACTCTTTGTCTGATAGGCAAGGGCAACGAATTCTACAGGCGCCTTGTTGTCTGAAATCCTAGCGGATATCTGCCTACTCGCGTGCAGTGCCTGATTCATGAGAGAGTGTGTTCGATTAGGATGATCCAGTACCTCTATCTGGGGCGGGTGGGCTACGACGAGGGGCTGCGGCTGCAGGCGGAGATGGCGGAGTTGCGTTCGCAGGGGCGCGTAGATAATGTGTTGCTGCTGCTGGAGCATCCGCCGGTGCTGACGCTGGGGCGGAACGCCGACCGGGCCCATGTGCTGGCTTCGGATGAAGCGCTGGCGCGGCGGGGCGTGACAGTGCACGAGATCAACCGCGGCGGCGACGTGACCTATCACGGGCCGGGGCAACTGGTGGGCTACCCCATCTTCGACCTGCGCAGCCTGTGCAACCCGCAGGGCGGGCGCATGGGCCCGGTGGAGTTTGTGCGGGGGATGGAAGAGGCGCTGATCCGGCTGTGCGGCGTCTTTGGGGTGCGGGCGGGAAGGATTGCCGGACTTACCGGGGTTTGGTGCGGGGGTTCTGCGGACGGCAGCCTTTTGGAGCAGAGCGGTGGAAAGGAACCTCAGCGTAAGATCGGCGCTATCGGCATTCATGTTGCGCGGGGGATTACCTCGCATGGGTTTGCCTTCAACGTGACCACCGACCTGCGGGATTTTGCGTTGATCGTCCCCTGCGGCATTCCCGATCATGCGGTGACTAGCCTGGAGCGCGAACTGGACCGGCCGGGGGATTTGCCTGGTCTGGAAGCCGTGGCGCAGGAGGCGGCGCGGCAGTTCGGGCGGGTGTTCGATCAGCAGGTGCTGGCGGTGGAGAGTTTGGCGGCGCTGCGGGGCTCCCTCCCTTGCGACAAAGAACTTCGCAAGGATGGGGCACGCAGTCAAGGAGCATCCAAAGCGGAGTTTCCGACTGAAGATACGCCGCTGCGGGTTCCGGCCGAGGTGGAACGGCTGAAAAGCCGTGCGGAGCGTCCGGCGCGAGCCTGATCGTTGAAGGCCGACTGGGGTTTATGGTCTCCCACCCTTTTCGTCTGCAGTGGCGGACAAAAAGGATGGGGCACGGAGCATTTTGAGCGATCCGGCTGTGGTGTATTCCTGCCCCAACTTGCCGCGGTGAGACGGGCGCACCGATAGGTTCGGCTGCAATACGCGGCGCAATTTATAATCCGGCTGGAACGGGGCGCAATCGGGTTCAACAACGCGGGGAGAGGAATTCATGCCAACCGACGTGATCATGCCGCAGATGGGCGAGTCGATCTTTGAGGGCACACTGACCAAGTGGCTCAAGAAGGCAGGCGACGCGGTGGAGAAGGACGAGCCTCTGTTTGAGATTTCCACCGACAAGGTGGACGCGGAGATTCCCTCGCCGGTGGCGGGCGTGCTGAGCGAGATCAAGGTTCCCGAAGGCGCCACGGTCGAGGTCAATGCGGTCGTTGCGGTGATCGGCGACAGAGCGGCGGCGGGGACGGGCAAACAAGGTCAGGCAGCGCAGGCGGGGGTGGCGCGCGCGGCGGTTTCAGCACCGGCAGCCAGCGGAACTCCGGCGCCCATGGCTGTGGCGGCGAACGCTGGCGAACGCGGCACATCTTCGCTGCCGGTACGATCCTCGCCGCTGGTGCGGCGCATGGCCAGGGAGAACAACCTCGACCTGGGCCTGGTGAAAGGCACAGGCTCGGACGGCCGCATTACCAAAGAAGATGTGCTGCGGCACTTGAGCGAGCACGGGCCTGGCAGCGCTGCCGCTCCGTCGGCTGCCCGGCCTGGCGCTGTTGCCGGGCCTGCCCAGCCAGCCGGAATAGCAGCCTCCGCCCTGGCCGGCCAGGTGGCGCCGCTGAGCAAGATGCGGGCGATCATTGCCGAGCGCATGGTGGAAAGCCTGGCGATCAGCCCTCACGTCCACACGGTCTACAAGGTGGACATGACGCGCATCGTACGGCTGAGAGAGCGCGAGAAGGCCAGCTTCGAGCGGAGCAACGGCGTCAAGCTCACCTATATGCCTTTTATTGCCGCCGCCGTTGTGGAAGCGCTGCACAAGTTTCCCATCGTCAACGCTTCACTCGAAAACGGCGCCATCCGCTATCACGCCAACATCAACCTGGGGATCGCCGTGGCGCTGGAATGGGGGTTGCTTGTGCCGGTGGTCAGGGAGGCGGAGACGATCAGCTTTCCAGAGCTGGCGCGCGCCATCGCCGACCTGGCCGAGCGCGCGCGGACGAAGAAGCTGATGCCCGAAGAGGCCTCGGGGTCCACATTTACGCTGACCAACTCGGGCATCTTCGGCGATGAGTTCGGCACCCCCATCATCAATCAGCCGGAGTCAGCCATCCTGGCTATCGGGAGTCTGAAAAAGGAGGCGGTGGTGCTGACCGACGCCGAAGGCAACGATACCATTGCCATCCGGCCGATGCAGCACTTCTGCCTGGGCTTCGACCATCGCACCATCGACGGCGCGGACGCGGGCAGGTTCATGAGCGAGTTGAAGCGGACGCTGGAGGGGTGGGACAAGGCGATCGGTTAAAGTTTTGATCCAGTTAAAGGAGCTTCCGGAATTCTTGTAAACTCAACCCTGCATCACGAACAATACCGCCCATTGTGAAGGCATTGACCGGATTGTGGCGCGGAATTGTGAGGATTCGCACACCGTCCGTCATTACGATGTGCACACCTTGGCGGAGAACGCGGAATCCTACCTTTTCCAGTGCGGCAACGGCCCTCTGATGGTTTATTCCCGGTATCTTGGACACGACTTACCCTCTACTACGCATGATTGCTTGTTCTCGCATCAGTTTCAACGTGAACAATCGCTTTGGCAATTCTCCACACGTGGAGAATTCACGAGGGGATTTTCCACGCGTGGAACGAGCATTACTGTGGTGAGTTTTTGCGTCGGGTCTTACGGTATGCTTCAACCCCAGATAGGGTTAGGCGTTTGCCCTCGGTTTTTAATAAAGCGCGAATCTCACGGCTTGTTACACCAGCGTTTTGGAGGGTCCAGATTCGCTTGGCCAGTTCCGCGTTTGACTTTCGTCCTGGTGTTCCTTTCTTAAATTCCTGCAAGTTCCCAAACTTCACATCGAAGGCAATATCGAGGGCATCGTGGTATAGCTGTCTGAAGAGTTTGGACCCGAATCTATTTTCTAAATCTGGAAGGTTCTGGTCTTCTAA
>JBEKNO010000013.1:0-24656 GCA_049522735.1 Occallatibacter sp. | reverse complement strand
GGCGCATCACTTTTTCCCAGTTATCGCAGTGTTTTCAATAGCTTCTGAGATAATTATACCAGCCAGCTACGATCTATGTTATTGATTCTTATGGCAATTAATCAGATTTTCAGACACGACCAATTAGTATTATCACCCAAGC
This sequence comes from Occallatibacter sp., assembly GCA_049522735.1. GTDB lineage: Bacteria > Acidobacteriota > Terriglobia > Terriglobales > Acidobacteriaceae > Telmatobacter. The sequence continues at coordinate 24,514 of JBEKNO010000013.1, read as the reverse complement.
AAGTTTCTCCCCAAAATGCATCTTGGGCCGAACGCTCATAATACCCGCCGCGAGGGCAAGTAACCCAATTGAGACGCCGGGAGATTGTGGCCAGAATATTGTAAAGAGGACTCCGAACAGTCCACATAGGGGTAGTCCCCAAGAAAAAACTCTACTCTTATCCCACCAGATGCGTGCGATTCTCCAGAAGTGAGCCACGCCCAAGATATATTCACTGGGAACCACTTTGTGTCAAGGGGATAATACTCGAACAGATCCTTTTTTTGGAGCCGACATTCCCTCAGGGGCTAAAGCCCGTACCCTTCAAAACATCAGCTTGATCAGAGGTTCCTTAGCCCTCTGCGCGCACCAGCATGCAGGTGATGTTGTCGTGGCCGCCGGCTTTCTTGGCGGCGTTCACCAGGCTGGCGCACAGCTCGTCGAGGGGAAGATCGGCGCTGAGCAGGGATTCAATCTGCGCGTCGGAAAGCTCGCGGGTCAGGCCGTCGGAGCAAAGCAGGAATAGGTCGCCGGGCTCGGCCTCCAGCGTGAAGATATCCGGGGTTACCTGGCTCTGCGTACCCAGGGCGCGGGTGATGACGTTGCGCAGCGGCGAGCGCAGGGCCTCGGCGGGGGTCATGCGGCCCGTCCGCACCTGCTCCTCGACCAGCGAGTGGTCCAGGGTGATCTGTTCCAGGCTGCGATTGCGCAGCCGGTAACAGCGGCTGTCGCCGACGTTGATCACCCTGGCGTGGCGCTCCTCCACCACCAGGCCCACCAGCGTGGTGCCCATGCCGCTGAGCTTGCGATTGCTCTGGGCGCGGGACAGGATGGCCAGGTTGGCGGCGCTGACAGCCTGCTCGGCCAGGGTTGAAAAGGGCGCGGCCTCAGCCCGGCTGCCGAGCAGGCGAAGCATCTCTTCTACCGCCAGGGAGCTGGCGATCTCTCCGGCCGCTGCGCCGCCCAGGCCGTCACAGACCAGATAGACCCCCTGCTCGACGGAGTATCCGAATGCATCTTCGTTGGAAGCGCGCTCGCGTCCGCGGTCAGTAAGCGCCGCGGCCGTATAGTGGACGCCGGCCAAAGCCAAGTCATTTCTCCCGTAGCACAGTTTACACGGCTCTGCGATCGCCGCTGGACGGAAAAGCCGCCGCTTAGCGCGCCGGTTGGTTCGCCGTATCCGGCAGCGGCGGCGGCGCGGGCAGTTCGAAGACCTGGATGGCGCCGGCGTTGAGCACGGCCACGCGCCGCCCGGAGGGCGAGATGGCTACATTGCCGCCGGCATCGAGGATGGGGCTGGCCGGAGTCTTGAGCGCAACCACGCAGCTGGCCGCATCGTAAACTTCCACCGTTTGTCCTTGCACATCCACGCCGTTAAGGGGCGTGGTGGCGCTGACGGGGTGGGTAACGGCCAGGGTCTCACGCGCCAGCCGCAAGCCGTCAGGCGAATTCACCGTCAGCGGCCAGACCGCCTTCGCGGAAGGGAAAGCCTCCCACAGGCGGTGTCCGCCGGTGGTCATGGCCACCAACTTTTGCGTGCCCGAGTCTGCGCAGCCGGTCACCAGCACCTCCCGCTCCGCGACAAAGTCGGCGGTTGGCCAGCAGGCCGAGTCCACATGGGCCAGAATTGAACTCCCGCCGCCAAAGTAATTCAGGTTCAGCGTCCAATCCATGCCCCTGCCGCGCAGAATCTCCAGGTAGCCTTCAGAGTTGATGGACAGATGGACCAGGGAGCGAACGCGGCTGACCAGCATTACCTGTCCCGAATCGCGGCGCAGGATGCGCACCACCAGGTCAGGTAGCCCGGCGGGCTGCGGTCCATCCACAACCACGTTGGCCTGGGCCGTGGCCGGGGTTCCCGGCGACAGATCCTTGTCGCTGGGGTGGTTGGCCGGGCTGGGCACCTCGCCGGGCTTGTTTGTGGCAGCCGCGGGCTCACGGGAGTTGGTGACCAGATACTGCTGCGCGGGATCCATCCCCACCGAGAGCAGCGGCCCCTGAAAGTGCAGGAACGGCTTCAAATCCAGCGTGGCGTCGCCCCGTTGAAGACTGTCCCGGTCCCGCAGCAGGAAGTGGCCGTCTTTGAGCATCCACAGGTAGCGAGCGCGGTCGTGCAGGGTCCACAGGGCCTCGGCTTCGACCGTTCCCGCGGGCAGCGCCAGCACCACGGCGCGGATGCGGCGCTCGTCGCTCTCTTCGCCGGCTCCGGCTTCGCGGTGCATGAGTCCCGGTACGCGAAAGGTGAAGAGCAGCCGGTTTTCGTCCAGAAAGTCCAAAGAGGCAAGGCTGTTGCGCTGGCCCAGGTAGATGGGACCGGGAGGAGAGAAGCCCAGCGGGGCAACGGTGATGGTGAACGAGGGCTGCGGGGAGGGCTTGCCGGGGAGCCGTTCGCCGGGCGCGCGCTCATGGGCCGCGTGGGATGGAGCCAACGCGTACGAGGCGCCCTCCTGCGCCTGCGCCGCCGCTGCCGCGCACAGCCCAACGCCCGCCACGGCCAACCGCAGGCCCGCGCGCAACCAAACACTCGTCTCAGGAAGCCGTTTCACCATTGAAGAGTATTTTCGCCGATACGCGGCAGTTTAGGCAGTACACGGTTTCCGTCTTGCCTGCGCGACATGGGCAGAGATGACCGTCCCGTTGCCCACCCGGCCTTGACTGCGGAGATGAAAAGCTTTCTAATCGGCTCGGCGCTCGTGTTTTTTCCAGTTACGGAGGTGAAACGTATGAGCCCGATTGCAAGGCGGCTTCTATTCTGGTCGCCGAGAATCCTCTGCATAGCTTTTGCTATCTTCCTGAGCATGTTTTCGCTGGATGTTTTCAACGAAGCTCATGGCTTTGGGCAAACCGCGCTGGCCCTGCTGATGCATCTGATTCCAACCGCCATCGTTGTGGCAGTGCTCATCGCCGCCTGGAGATGGGAATGGGTAGGCGCCGTCTTGTTTGCCGCATTAGCGGCGCTTTATGCGGCAAGTGTCCTGCCGAAGCATCCTGATTGGGTCTTGACCATTTCGGCTCCGTTGCTGGTCATCGCGGCATTGTTCCTGGTGAACTGGCTGAAGCGATCGGAGTTGCGGAATACGCACTGATGGCCTTCCTCGCCGCCGGTTTCATGCCCAGCCGGGTGCCTGTGCGACATTTAAGAAGGAATGGCAAAGCACTCGACGAACGGCCGGAGTCCCCGGCCCGCCGCGGCGGGGTTCTTCGCCGCCGGGGTGGTTGACCCGCGCATCCGATTTTTGGGTTACGGCGCCTGCGCGCTGGCCGGGTGCCTGTGGGGCACGGGCTTCTACTGGGGCAGGCTGGCGCTGAACGAGATGAGCGTGGGGCACATGGTGCTCTACCGCTTCCTGTTTGCCTCTCTGGGCATGCTGCCGGTGGTGGTGGCCAATCGCAGCCGCTTTCACCTCAGCGGCGGCGAAATGCGCCTGCTGCTCCTCTCCGCGGCCTTCGGCGTGCCCATCCAGTTTCTGCTCCAGTTCCATGGCCTGGCCCTGAGCACGGTAAGCCACGCCTCGCTGATGGTGGGAGCCATGCCGGTGCTGCTGGCCGCCGGCGCCACGCTCTTTGCCCCCAAGCGGTCCAATGAGGAGAGGCTTGACATGCTGGGCTGGCTGGCCCTGTGCGCTTCCACGGCGGGCGCGGCGCTGATCGTGCTGAGCGGCAGCCGGGGCTCGGCCGCGCACACTGGGCCCTCGCTGGCGGGCGACCTGCTGGTGGCCGTCTCGCTCTTTGCCGCCCTGGCCTGGATTCTGCTCAGCAAAAAGCTGATGCTCACCCACAGCCCGCCGGTGGTGACGGCCCACACCATCCTCTCCGGAACCGTCATGCTGGCCGTTTTGATCCTGGGCCCCTGGCTGCTGAGTCCCCTGACCCATCTCCAGGCCCAGCCGCCGCCCCTGGCCCACGTGAGCCCCACTGCCTGGGCGGCGCTGGCCATCAGCGGCCTGCTCTGCACGGCCACCACCACGCTGTTGTGGAACTGGGGCATCCACCATGTGCCGGCCTCGCGCGCCGGCGTCTTCCTCAACATTGAGCCGGCGCTGGGCTCCTGGCTGGGCGTCGAGTTGCTCGGCGAACACCTGGGCCCTTTCGCCTGGGTGGGCGGGGCGCTGATTCTGACCGCGGCCATCACCCTCACCACGCGCGGGCATGAGCCGGAGCCCGCCATCATCCTGGAGTAGCGCCGCTTCTTAATTTGTTCTTAAAACCTTGGTCACCAGAGCAGGACGATTACCCGTAAGGGGCGGCCATGCCGGGCCGATACCTCCATTAGTAATGAGGGCCTGCTAACTTTGCCAGGCCATTATGGAGGCTTATGTGACCCTTCTAACCTGGAACCACACCTGCGCCGTCGGCGTGCGGGCCATGGACGATCAGCACGGCATCCTGATGGATACGGTGAACGAGCTTCGCCTGGCGCTGATGCGCGGTTGCGGACGGGAGCAGCTAAGCGAGCTGCTGGACCGGTTGATAGAGTTCACGCGCATGCACTTCTGGAGCGAGGAACAATTGATGGAGCAGAGCGGTTTTCCCGGCCTGGCGGAGCACCGCGCCGAACACCACAGCATGCTGGCGCGGATGCTGCACTCGGCCCATCGCGTGCAATACGGCGAAGGGGTGCAGATGCGCCCCATGCTCTGCTCCCTGCGCGACGTGTTTCTGGAGCATATCGAGGTTCTGGACCGGCAGTATGGCCCGTGGCTGAATAAGCGAGGCGTCTACTGAGCCGGCTCACGCTGGAAGCTCTTCCACGAGAATGAGGACATTGGGTACGGGACGAAGTTACGCCCCGATCTGCTCTTCACGCTGTTTTATGAAACCGAGCGTACGGAGAATTTCGTCGTCATAGTTGGCGGTTCCGATTTTGCGTTCAAGCTCAGGGAGAATCTTATTCCGGAGACTGAGGACCTCTATTTCGTACTTTTTGTTGAGATGTTCAACCAACAAAACGAGCGACCGGACGTTTTCTTCCCCCTTAACGACCCAGCAAACCCATACCCGCTTTACCTCGGCAAGCGAAAAGCCAACATCAATGTAGGTGTCCTCGATATTCGAAAAGTATGATTTCCCCTTCTCTGAGTCAGTTGCGTTCCCAGACTTACTCTTTCTTTCTGGTGGCACGCCAAAAAACTTCCCTTCAAATTCCTGCCCTAGTTCACCCCGAGTGGGGCACCAGTTTAGCCGGTGGGTTACATCAACCTCGATGTGAAACTGGAGCTTTTCTTTCAAATTGCAAGCAAGTATATCTAGCTGCCTGTTGTTTCCGCTTACGACTTTTCGATCAGAAAGCGTGAAGCAGCCCTTACAAAGGCGAAAGTACGATTCGACTATGTGTTCAGTAGCGTTCATGACAGCACCTCGCCGTACAACATATCACAATGGCCGTCGATGAGCTTGTTACACCTCAAAGGAAAGCTGGGGCGATTCAAAGGCCGGGGAAGCCGGTTTGGGCTCCGATGCCAGCTCGTAGATCAGGCGCTCCAGCACCAGGCGCTTGTCGGGCGGGGAGGAGCGCAATTCGAGATCGGCGCGGGCCACCAGCCTGAGCGCGCGGGTGAGGTCGCGGCGGCTCTTGTAGCGGCGGGCCTGGCGGATCAGGTCATCGGCGGCAAAGGGCGGCATCCTGAAGCCCTGCCACAAGGCCTGCCAGATGGCGCGCGAGTCACGCACATTTTTCTCCAGAATGACGAGCATCTGGCGGAAGGTGCGGGCCAGCATATAGAGGTGGCCGATGGCCGCGTCCTCGCCGGCGTCGGAGCTGTTCAGCAGGCCGTGCAGCAGAGCCAGGGCGCGCACCCGGTCGCGGGCGCTGATGGCGTCAGTCAGCTCATACAGGGTGCGCTGCTTGGCCGCCAGCACCATGGTCTCCACGTCGCCCAGGGTGATGCGGCCGCGTCCCTGGGTATAGAGCAGCAGCTTTTCCAGCTCCGAGGAGATGAGCATCATATCCGCGCCCAGCGAGTCCACCAGCTCACGGGCGGCATCGGGGTCCACACGCGCGCCTGCTTCCTGCGCCGTGGCCACGGTCCAGCGCATGGCGTCTTCCTCGCTTACGCGGGCCAGCTCCACCATGCCGCAATGCTCGCCCAGGGTCTCGGTCAGGCGCTCGAAGCGGTTCTTGTCGTCCAGCTCCATGCGCCGCGCGTCGGAGGGAATGCGCAGGTAGTCGGCCACAAAAATCAGCAGCGCCTGGGGGTTGGGCGAGCGGAAATAGCGCTCCAGCGCCGCAAACTCTTCCTTCTTGGCGCCGCGCGTGTAGAGCTGGCGCACGTTGCGCACAAAGATCACCTGGAAAGAAGCCATAAGCGAGGGAGTTTGGGCGCGGTCCAGCACCTCGAAGATCGAAGTTCCGGCCAGGTCCAGATCGGAGAGGTAAAAGTCTCTCAAGTCGGGAGGCACAAAGGCCTTCAGCACGGCCGCGCGGCAGCGGTCCAGCAAAAAGACTTCGTCGCCGGCCAGCACGTAGCCGGGCTTGAGCGGCCCCTGGCCCGCCGCGGCGGCCTCAATCTCCGCCACAAAGCGGCCCACGGCGGCGAAGCCGGCGCCCCAGCGCCCGGCGGTCACCGGCGTTTCCTCAGGGCAATGGATATAGGCATCATGCGCCTCCAGAATACCCTTCCCGCCGCGCCCAGGCCAGCGGAAATCCGTCCTATTCCCTGTTCCCTATTCCCTGTTCCCTATTCCCTGTACTTAAAACCCTTCCAGTACATCGGCCACCAGCGCCCGCGCAAACTCCCGCGAGAGCCGCTCCAGGCCCGCCGGATTCTCCACCAGGAAGGTGGGCAGGTCGGTGGTGGACTGGTACTGCTGGCGGTAGACGTAGTTCTTGTTCTCGTAGAGGACCTTGCCGTCGCGATCGTTGAGCGTGACCGAGACCACAATGGTGATGAGAAAGCTGGACGACTGCTGGGTGGAGGCGTTGTAGGTCAGCGGCGCCGCATACTCCTTGAGAATGGTTCCGTGGAGCACGGCGTCTGCATCTCCTCCCTCCCTGGGGGTCACCCGCAGGCGGGTGCGCGTAGCAAACTCGCGGATCACCGCATCGGTCATCACTACCTCAGTGTGGTAGGCATCGGTATGCGTGGCAAAGACCGGCACGGAGAGCGTCTTCACGTCGGGCGGCAGGTGGGTAGCGGCGCCCAGCGTGTGGTACCCGCACCCGGATATCCCCAGCAGGGCAACAGCGAGCGGCACAAAAACAGGTAAGCGCATGACTGTTCCAGTTTACTCAAACGCAGTCGCCCTGGCAGCCGTATCATGGCCCTTATGAGCTGGATTGGATGGGCACTGCTCTCCGCGGCCTTTGCCGCCGCCACCGCCCTTTTGGCCAAGGTGGGCGTGGCGCATGTGGATTCGAACCTGGCCATGGCGCTGCGCACCAGCGTGGTGGTGGCCTTTGCCTGGGGCGTCGTGCTGATGCTGGGCAAGCCTGGAATAGGCGGATGGGCGGAGATTCGCTCCCTCGACCGGCGCACCGTGCTCTTTCTTACCCTCAGCGGCCTGGCCACCGGGCTCTCCTGGCTGTGCTACTTCCGCGCCCTGCAGTTAGGGCCGGCCTCGCGCGTAGCGCCGCTGGACAAGCTATCGGTCCCCCTGGTCATGGTCTTCGCGTGGCTACTGCTGGGCGAAAAACTCAATGCTCCGGCCATTGCAGGCGGCCTGCTCATCACTGCGGGAGCCATGTTGATGGTGCTGGGCTGACCGGCCGCCAGATTCGGAGCGCCGGTTGCCTATACTGAAATGAGAGCGCGCGGCTTTTCAGGCTGCGCAAGATTCCCATGACCGGCCAAACCCAATCCGAAGCCAGACCCGCCCCGCCCCGCCGCATCGTTCTCACCGGCTTCATGGGCTCTGGCAAGACCACCGTCGGGCCGCTGCTGGCCGCCCGCCTGGGCTGGAGCTTCCTGGATGTGGACGACGTGATCGAGGCGGAAGCCGGCACGACCATCGCCGAAATCTTCGCCCATCACGGCGAGGCCGCGTTCCGCGACCGCGAGCACACAACCATCGCCCGCCTGGCCGCCGGCGACGCCCTGGTTCTGGCCCTGGGCGGCGGCGCCATTGAGAACTCCGCCACCCGCGCGCTGCTGCTCACCACCCCCGGCACCCTCGTGGTTCATCTTGAAGTCGAACTCGCCACCACCCTGGCCCGCTGCCGCGGCACCGAGCACCTTCGCCCCATCCTCGCCGACCACGCCAACCTGGCCAGCCGCTACCAGCGCCGCCTCCCGCTCTACCGCACCGCCCACGTCTCCATTCCCGCCGATGCGCTCACCCCTGAGCAGGTCATCGACGCGGTTCTGCGTTTTGTTCAGTCGAACTGAGAGAATTTTCCCATCCATCGTAATCTTGCGCCCGCCGGTCCGCCGGTTCAGCATCGAGAGCAATGAAGGGTGGCCGGCATGATGTTCCCTGACGTAAGCGACTACAAACAGATGACCGCTCTTCGCCTTACGGCTGAGCGCTCCTTTCCGGCCGCAAACACGCAAGACGGGTATGAGCGCGACCTGCCGAGATCTCTGCAACGGATGAAGACAGGATTCATCCTGGGCGGAAATCAGGCGCTGGACCGCGAAGCCCTGCATGGGCGCGAGCCTCGCTAGAGGAACGGACCCCGCGCGAAAACTTCTCCGCTTGCTATCATCGAGAGAGGCGCCAATTCCTGTCTCTCCCGCAGAGGATTTCAACTGTCCCGATGACTCCCGCATCCCAGGCCGCAGTTGCTGAAGACCGCGCAGTATTTGAAAGCGCCGCCCATGCTCCGGACGCGATCCACGCACCCAGCCCCGGCGCAACCGCCACGCTCATCCACGATCTGCGCGAGCTGTTCAAGGTCAAGGTGGTGGCGCTGGTGCTGGTGACCGGCTGGGGCGGATTTTACCTGGGTTCAATCGCGTCCGGCATCTCCAGCTTCCAGCGCGGCCTGCTGGAAACGCTGCTCGGCATCGGCCTGGTTTCGGCCGGAGCGGGCGCGCTCAACGAGGCCATGGAGCGCCGGACCGACGCGCGCATGAAGCGCACCGCGGACCGCCCTTTGGCCGCCGGACGCTTCTCGCTGGCCCAGGGCATCGTGGCCGGTCTCGGCTCTCTGGCCCTGGGTGCGGTGTGGCTGGCGCTCACCACCAACCTGCTCACCGTGGCCCTGGCGCTGCTGACGGCCTTTACTTACGTCGCCATCTACACGCCGCTCAAGCGCTTCACCGCCCTGGCTACCTTCATCGGCGCATTCCCCGGCGCCATGGGCCCCATGCTGGGCTGGACCGCCGCCCGCCCGCTTATCGAGTGGCCTGCTGTGGCCCTGTTCGCCATCCTCTTTGTCTGGCAGTTTCCCCACTTCATGGCCATTGCCTGGCTCTACCGCGACGACTACGCTCGCGCCGGCATTCGCATGCTGCCCGTAGTCCAACCCGACGGCTGGTCCACGGTGGCCGAGGCGCTCTTTTTCGCCGTGCTCATGATTCCCGTCAGCCTGGCTCCCTGGCTGCTGGGCATGGCCGGACTGAGCTATGCCGTCCTGGCCACCGCGCTGGGCCTCGTATACCTGGCCTATACCATCCGCTTCGCCCGCATCCTGCGCGGCATACCCGATACCGAGAGCCGCATGCTGGCGCGCGACCTGCTCAAGGTCAGCGTTCTCTACCTGCCCCTGCTCTTCACCGCGCTCATGCTCTGCGCCACCGTAAAGCACTAAGGAACTATGACTACCGCTGCTCCATCCTCGAATACCCGCCCCACCATCGCCGCTATTCTTGTCATCAGCACGGCGGCCACGGCTTTTCTCTTCTGGCTGATCTACGTTCATCCCGCCGCTGACGCCGCCAGCCTCCGGTTGGCCTTTTTGCCCGCGCTCAACGCCCTGCTCAACGGCCTCAGCGCCACCGCCCTGCTGACCGGCTACACCTTCATCCGGGTGCGCCACATTCGGGCCCACCGCGCGGCCATGATTGCGGCCTTTGCCTTCTCCACGCTCTTTCTGACCAGCTATATCCTGCACCACGCGCTGCACGGCGACGTCCGCTACCCCGCTTACGCCGCCCTGCGCTCCGTCTACCTGCCGCTTTTGGCCAGCCATATTCTGCTGGCTATCATCGCCCTGCCGCTGGTGCTGGTCACCTTCTTCTTCTCGCTCACTGGCCGCATTCCCCAGCATCGCAAGGTCGCCCGCTGGACCTTTCCGCTGTGGCTTTACGTCTCGATCACCGGCGTGGTGACCTACGCAATGCTGCGCCTGGCGCTAGGATAGGAGAAATCATGCCGGGTACTCCATAACAGCTCCGTGCCCCATCCTTTTCACGTTCTTTGTGAAATGGGTGGGAAACCACGTACCTCAACCAGCGTCCTGTTCATAGGATCGATCATGCCCGCAGCCAGCCCCAAACTGAATCCTCACCCGCCGGACGACGGCACCCATCAACTGCTGCAATGGGGCGCGTCGATCCTCGGCGCGGGCCTGTTGGCCGCGTTGCTGCTTGAAACCCTTCTGGGCGGTTTCTCGCCCACCGGCGCCAGCACCAATACCGGCTGGTTCGCCCTCATCGTTGCCCTCATGTGCATCCCCTTCGGCGGCCTGCTGCTGGCCCTGGGGGCGGCTAAATGGCTGCGCAACCGTTCTCTGGCCCGCCATGGCTGATCCTCTGCTATGCTTATCCATTATTGGAGTGCATGAACATGGCCAAGAGCGTTAACAAAGTCTTCCTTTTAGGCAACGTAGGCAAAGATCCCGAAATTCGTTCCAGCGCCAGCGGCGTTCAGGTGGCCACCTTCACCCTGGCCACCAGCGACCGCTTTCAGGATCAACAGGGCAACTGGCAGGACCGCACCGAGTGGCACAACCTGGTGGCCTTCAAGCGCAACGCCGAGATCATTCGCGATTACGTGAAGAAGGGCTCCAAGCTCTACGTCGAGGGCAAGATCCAGACCCGTAGCTGGGACGACAAGGAGACCGGCGCCAAGCGCTATCGCACCGAGATCATCGTCAACGACATCTCGCTGCTCTCCGCCCGCGAGGAGGGCGCCGGCCGGGCGGCAAGTTCCGGCAGCTCGGCGGCCAGCTTCGACCAGCGCCCGCCCGCCGGTCAGGACGATATCGCCCAATCCGCGGAAATCTCCGACGAAGATATTCCATTCTGAATAAAGGAAACCAGAGGAGAGCATTATGCTCGACACGCTGGCGGGCAGATTGACCTGGGAGCGGACGGGCCAGGGCATGCGCGTGGAAATCCCGGCGCGGCGCAGCGGGACCATTGTGATTAGCGTGCTGTGGCTGGTGCTGTGGTGTGGCGGCGGGTGGCTGATGCTGACCACTCTCCACCCAGGCCGCGCCCTATCCCATCCTCAACTGCTCTGGCTGGCGGGTTGGGCCGCCGGAGTGTTTTTTATGACCGCTTCCATCCTCTGGAGCCTGGCGGGCAAAACCACGCTGGCGCTGGACCCATGGAATCTGCAGATCGCCCATCAGGTAATGGGGCTGCAACTGAATATGCGCAGCTATGCCAACGCGGATGTGCGCAACCTGAGATTTGTTCCCGCCATGATCAGAGGCCGATCCACTATTCCCAGCGGAATCTGGTTCGAAGAGAACGGCAGGACGCGAAGATTCGCCACGGCGGTGGCGGAAACTGAAGCCTCAGCCCTCATCGGCAAAATGCTTCAAGTCTACAAATTTTCCCACGACAGCACTGTGTACTAAAGCGGCGTTGCCCAATGAAAGCGGACTAGCCCTTGTCCGCTTTCTTCGCATCGCCCAGCGGGTCGTTGTCGCGGTCTGTGACTTCGGCCAAAGCGGCCAGCCGCGCCGCCAGTTCCGGCTTCCAGCATGCCTCCGGGGTGCGCCAGCTCCAGTTGCCTGAAGCCACTGAGGGCGTATTCATGCGCGCCTCCGAGCCCAGCTCAAGAAGGTCCTGCGCGGGAACCACCGCCATTTCGGCCACGCTGCCTGCGGCGGCGCGAATCAGCGGCCACACCGGGCCGGCAAACCCTTTGTCAGTTGGGACCGGCCCCACGCATGCCTCGACGGCGCTGCGTTCAGCCTTGCTAGCCGTCTTCCACCAGCCCTGCGTGGTGTCGTTGTCGTGCGTTCCGGTGTAGGCTACCGTACCGGGCGTATACCGATGGGGCAGGTGTGCATGCGCGCCCTTGTCGCTGAATCCAAATTGAATGACCTTCATGCCCGGCATCCCCATCTCCAGCCGCAGAGCGTCCACTTCAGGGGTAATCACTCCCAGATCCTCGGCCACCAGCGGCAGCGGTCCCAGCGCAGCCTCCAGCGCACGGAAAAGCTCCCGTCCCGGCGCCTTCACCCACTCCCCGTTCTCCGCCGTCTCTTCGTCCGCCGGAATCGACCAATAGGCCTCGAAGCCGCGGAAGTGGTCCAGGCGCACAATGTCGTAGAGCTGGACCGCGCGGCGAATCCGCTCGATCCACCAGCCGAAGCCCCGCTCCTCCAGCACCTGCCAGCGATAGAGCGGATTGCCCCAGCGCTGCCCGGTGGGCGAAAAGTAGTCGGGCGGCACGCCGGCAACGCGCACTGGTTTCAGCTCCTCGTCCAGATCAAACAAATCAGGATGCACCCACACGTCGGCCGAATCCATGTTGACGAAGATAGCCACGTCGCCCATGATGCGAATGGCGCTGCGCGCCGCGGCTTCCCGAAGTTGATTCCACTGCCGCGAAAAGGCAAACTGCAGCGCCTGCTCCCTGGCCAGCGCGCGAGCGTGTTCCGCGGCTGCTTTGGCCAGGGCCTGCGGCTGGCGGCGGCGCACCGGCGCGGGCCAGGCTGTCCACGCGCAGGCCTTGAACTGGCGGCGCAATTCGGCATACAGAGCGTAATCGGCGAGCCAACCCGCCTCCGCCCGGCAAAACTTCTCGAACTGCTTCCATTGCCCGGCCAGCTTAGGTTCATGCGGCCCGCGGTCGAGAAAGTTTTCCGCCGCCTCGTAGAGCAGGGGGAGCTTGCGCTCTTCCACCTCGTCGAAATCCACGCGGCCGCAGCGGCCGGCCAGCCCGCCGATGCGCTTGCCCTCGATCCAGCCCCAGTCGGAGAGGAATTCGAGGCTGATGAGATAGGGATTGCCCGCAAAGGCCGATGAGCCCGCATAGGGCGAGTTGCCGTAGCCGGTGGGGCCGAGCGGCAACACCTGCCAGATGTGCTGTTTGGCCGCGGCAAGAAAGGCCAGAAACTCGTAGGCCGCGGGCCCCAGGTCGCCGATGCCCCCATAGGACGGCAAAGAACTTATATGCAGCAGAATTCCTTGCGCACGCTGAAATTGCATGACTCCATTATCCCCGCAGCAGCCGGGCGATCAGGAAGTCTGTTCGCAATTTCGTATGCAGGCTCTGAACGCAAAAAAAGCCCGCATGCTTAAGCGGATGCGGGCTTTTCTGCTGCTTCCTCCCGATGCCGGCAGGCTTACGCTCCCGGAATCCCGGGGTTCTTCGCCTTGGCGTTGAGCTGGATGCGCTTGTTCTTCCTGTAGTCGCTCATAATCCCGCTGATGAAGACGGTGAAGGCTTCAGAGCGGCGCTCTCCCAGAAGCTGGTCGCGGGTCTGGTCGAAGTTTTTGGCGATCTCGTCCGCGCTGGGTTCCTGCTTGTCAACCAGTTTGGCCACCACGCCGGTGCGGCGCGCGTTGATGGGCCCGCTCAGATCGCCCACCTTCATATCGAAGAGTTGCGGGGCCAGTTGGCCTACCTGGCCGAAATCGGGCGCCTGGCCGGTTTCACCCACCAGGTCGCTGGTCTTGACGGTCGCGCCCTCCTCCTTGGCGGCCTTGGCCAGATCGTTCATGGCCTTGGCCTTGGCGGCCAGTTCGATGGTCTTCTGGCCGAGCAGGGCGGGCAGTTGCTCGTTGCGATAGTCGTCCAGCACGTGGCTCTTCCAATCGGCAAACTCCGGCGCGTGGGCCGCGGCCACGCCCGTAACCTGGAAGATGGCGTAACCCTCTCCGGTGGGCGCAGACTGCGGAGGATCGCCCTGCCTGGACTGGAAGGCCTTGGCGATGATCTGGGTGCTTTCGGGCAGGGCTGCAATGACGCCCTTGCTGTCAAACAGCGGCGTGGTCGCCACTGGCAGGTGGTGGGCCGCAGCGGTCTTCTCCAGGCCGTCCTTGATGGCCTCAGAGGTCAGCGTCCTGGCATAGTTGTCCTCGGCCTGCGCCACTTTCTGGCGAACCAGCGTCAACTGAATGGTGGGCAGCACCTCGCTGAGCGTCTGCGAGTGCGCCGGCTGGCGCTCCTCCACCTGCACAATGTGGTAGCCGAACTCGGTCTTCACGATCTGGGTGTCGCCTATCTTCTGGGTAAAGATGGCGTTGTCGAACTCCCTCACCATGCGTCCGCGCTGGGCAAAACCCAGTTCGCCGCCCTCGTCCTTGCTGCCCGGGTCGTCGGAGTATTTCCTGGCCAGCTCGGCAAAGTTGACGCCCGCCTGGATCTGCTTGAGGATCCCATCGGCCTTGGCCCTGGCCGCGGCGTCGGTTTTGGCGTCGGCGTCCGGAGCCACCTTGATGAGGATGTGCCGCGACCGCGCCTGCTCCGGCGTTGAATACTCCGACTGGTGATCGTTAAAGTACTGCTGAATCTCCTGTTGCGCCGGCTGCGGCACGCCGCCGGGCAGTTCACTGGGAGTAAAGGCAAAATAGGTGATCCTGCGCTCTTCCGGCACCCCCGAGGCATAGCGCGCGGCGTTCTTCTTGAAGAATGCCTCCAGTTCGCCGTCGCTGGGATTGATGGTCTTGCGCAGGACGTCCGCGGAGATCACCGCGTAGTCGAACTTGATCTTGATGTTTTGCTTGCGATAAGTTGCGCGCACTTCCTGGTCGTCCACCGTCACCCCGCCGGCGATCAGCGTCTGCAGCCGGCGCAGGACGATATCCTGCCGGATGTTTTCCTCAAACTCCGCCACCGACGTATTGAACTTGCTGGCGATCAGCGCGGCGTAGGCGTCATCGCCGATGAACTGCCCGTTGGGAAAGATAACCTGGCCGGCCTGGCCGGTGTGCAGGTACTGGATCACATCGTCGTTGGTGGCCTGAATGCCCAGCTTCTCCGCTTCCGCCATCAGAATCTGCTTCTCCACCAGTTCCTGGCCCACCTGCTGCTCATACACGCGCAGGATCATGGGGTTGTCGGCGTATTCTGGGTTTTTCTGCTGCAACCGCAGGCGGGTCACCCTCTCCACCTCCTCCTGGCTCACGGGCACGCCCGAGGAGGTCAGGCGGCTGTACCAGTGGGGGTAGATCACGGCGTAGGTATTGGCGGAAGCGCCACCCAGGCCGGTAAGGCCGGGAATCAGGTACACCACCATGCCCACGGAAGCGGCGGCGATGACCACGACGAAAAGTGCCTTGGTTAAGCGATTGTCTGTCTGCAGAAAACGAATCATGGATGGACTTGAACCTTCTACTCTCTACGCGCGGGCGTGGTGCGCCTGCCTTGGGCAACCCTGGACCGGCACGGAACCAGCACGGGAGCGGCTGCAACGCAGGCATCTCCCACGGATGCGCAATTCTCGCTCGACGCGATTTATTGCCATTATAGACGAGTATGAACCGGGCGAGCCGCATGGGCTGCCCCCAAGCCGCTTATGCGGCAGGAACTTAGCCCCAAAAAGCAAAGCGGGCATCCCGGCTAACGGAATGCCCGCTGTTTCTCGGCAGATTGCCGGCTCTTACCTCCAGTAGTAATACCCGCCCGTTATGAAGTACGGACGGTAGTACACCGGCGGATAGCCGTAGTAGGGATAGCCGGCGTAATAGGGTCGCCTGTAGGGATAATAACCGCGCCGGTAGAGGCTTGGGCCGCCCTGATAAAGCCCCCCTGCCAGCCGGGCCGCTTCCTGCGCGCTCACCGGCGCGACCGTCAGCGGAGATTTCAGGTGGAAGTCCACCCGCGCCTCGGCGGGAATCCAGATCCCGGGTCCGGGAGAAGCCGCGGAAGCCGCCGTGCCCGCCGCCACGCCTGCCCCGGCGCCGACCGCGCAGCCAAAGCCGCGGCCCACGGCGCAGCCGATAATGGTGCCCAGAACTCCGCCGCCCAGGGCGCTGCCGACCGTCTGACCGGCCTTATTCGGCCCCTTTACCTTGAATTGGTCGGTATCCAGAGGGTAGCTTTGCCCGCCCAGGTCCAGCGAGGTGAGCTTGAGCGCCAGCACCGGGCTGCCGCCCAGTTCGTTGGGCTTCTTGATCTCGGTCACCACTCCATGCACGGTGGCGCCGCGCGGAATGGCCAGCACGTTGCCCATAGCCACGTCGGCGATCACCATGAACTGAACCGGCTCGCCGTCCCTGGCCCTCTTGCTGTTCACCGGCTCGCTGGTCCGCAACTGCAACATGGTTCCCTGGGGTACGGTCACAGAACCCTTGGGCGCCTCATAAGCCGGTGGCGGGGGAGGATTATAAGCCCGTTGCGGGTAGGGCGCATACTGAGGCCGCGCGGGCGGATATGTAGGATTAGGCGCCTGGCTCTGATCTGGCGCGGGAGCCTTTTGTGGATAAGCCTGAGGCGGTGGAGCGGGACCGGACTCCGGCTGGTTTTCCGCTGCCGGCGCGCCGGCCTCGCCGGCATCCGCGGGTGGCGCGGCCTGAACGGCCTGGGGATTGCCGACCGTCAGATTATTGTGCACCGCGGTCACGCCCGCCACATGGTTGGCGATGGACTCCGCCAGCTCGCGGGAGGCCGCGCTGGATACCGTTCCTGAGAGCGTGACCTCGCCCTGGATGGTTGCGGCGGTAATGAGATCGCTCTTCAGCGCCGGGGAAGCGTCGAGGGCATGCACCACGTCCATCTCGATCTGCCCGTCCGTGCGCTGCGCGTCTGCCTGAGCGGGGGCAGCGGCCGCACCCTGATCCTGGGCCAGCGCCATGGCGCCGCACAGGATTACCAACCCGGCACAGGCCAGAATCTGCGGAAAAACTCTCTTGAACAATGGCCGATTCATCATCATGCTTCTCCTCTGCCCGAATACGTTCTTCCCACGCCTGTTTGATGCCGCACAGGCGGGAAGGACGCTCAATGGTTATGCTTCCGCTTCATACCGTTAGACGGAAAATCGCGGAAGCCGTCACAGGGTTCAACCCCGCTGCCGGGAAAAAGTTCCGCGCATTTAAGGGGAGTTTGCAAAAAGAGTGCGGCCATCCCGCTGTTACAGCGGTTCTCCAATAGCTGTACCCCGAAGCCACGACAGTAAAGTGGCTTGGTGGCCCATCTTTGCGGTTTCTTTCAACCGCAATTGGGCTAAGATAAAAGAGGATGCTGTTTTAGGAGAGCCTTCATGCCAGCGCTAATTCCACCGCCGCCCGTTCCGGTTGGACAGATAAAGAGCTTCGGAGCTTTCGGTCCAAAATACGAGGTTGGTCCCGCCCTTCGCCCTTTGGATGACGGCGACTGGCTCGTCGAGGTCGTGATGGTCGAAACCGGTGAGAAAGCCGAGTATCGCCTCACCCGCCTCCTGGACGACCCGGAGGCTCGCTGATGTACGCGGTAGCCTTCGATCTGACAGTGGCCGATACCGAGAAGCACCACCCCAAGGGCGTCTCACAGGCCTACACCGAGATCGGCGCCATTCTCGGAGAACATGGGTTTCGCCGCGTACAGGGCAGCCTCTACGTAACCGACGACGAGGACATGGCCAACCTCTTCCTGGCAATTCAATCGCTTTGCGCCCGCGCATGGTTCCCTAAGTCGGTGCGCGACATTCGCGCCTTCCGCGTCGAACAATGGTCGGACTTTACTGCCGTTGTCAAAGGAACAGGGAACAGGGAATAGGTATCCCCTACCCAAGCGCCTCATCGATAGCCGCGGCCAGCTTCTTCAACCCGGCGGCCACATCGGAGCCCAGGTGGACCCGCGCCACGCGGCGTCCGCGCGACTCCAGCACCGCCAAATCTCCGGCGGCCTGGGCGTCAATCACCACCCCAAAGCTCAACTTCTGCCCCGGAATATCCACGTCGATGGCGTGGTCCGCGGTGATCTGCAGAAAGACCCCGGTGTTGGGACCGCCCTTGTAATCCTGGCCGGTGGAGTGCAGGAAACGCGGGCCGAAGCCCAGGCAGGTGGCCACATGCCTGGCATCGCGCACCCTGTGCCGGAAGCCCTGGATGGCCGCCTCATGCTCGGGGAACATGGGCAGGAAAGCCAGCGCGGCAAAGTAGTCGCCCGCGTGAATCTGGTCAAGATGCCCGCGCAGATACCCGGCCAACGTCGCGGCGGGCGCGGCCGCCTTTTTCAGCGTGGCTGCGTAGGACTCCGTGGCATAGAGTTCGATGCCCTCATCCACCAGCACCGGCTCGCGCTGCGGCAGCATGCCCGTCTGCTCATAGGCCGCGGTCAGAGCCCGTGTCTCGATCTTGGCCGCCTCCACATCCGGCTGGTTGAAAGGATTGATTCCCATCACCGAGCCGGCCACCGCCGTGGCTATCTCCCAGGTGAAGAACTGCCCGAAGATCTCGTACAGGTCTGAAATTTCAAAGTGCATTACCGGATGGCCGGCAGCCTCCAGGGCCGCGACCCTGGCGTCCTGGCTATTGTCGGCCGTGCCCGCCAGGCGGATATAGGCGAAGATGCGGTCACTGCCGTAGACATCGGGCGCAGCAATGGTTTCGCGGTCCACCGGCGTGATGCCCTTGCCCTGCTTGCCGGTGGATTCGGCGATCAACTGCTCCAGCCACGCGCCCAGGTCGTAGATCTCCGGCGAGGTGAAGATGGTGAGCTTGTCGCGTCCGGCGTTGGCTGCCGTGCCCAGAATCAGGCCCAGCTCGACGGCGGGATTATCTGCCGGCGCCTGCCTGGCCGAAGCCGCGGCCCTGGCCGCCTCCTCCAGCGCCTTGCCCACATGCAGGCCCGCCACCGTGGCCGCCACCACGCCAAAGTTCGACAGCGCCGAGTAGCGCCCGCCGATCTGCGCATCGCCATAGAAGATGTACCGGAAGCCGCCGGCCCTGGCCACCTGCTCCATCTTCGAGCCAGGGTCGGTAATGGCCACGAAATGGCTGCCTGCCTCATCCGCGCCCACAGCATACTTCATCTCCTCGAAAAAATACTGTTTCAGAATGTTCGGTTCCAGCGTGGAGCCGGATTTGCTGGCCACGATCAGCAGCGTTTCCTTCAGCTTCACCTTGTCGAGCGCGGCCTTTACCTGCGCCGGATGGGTGGAGTCCACGATGCGCAGCGCGGGAAAACCGGGCTGCTGCCCAAAGGTCTCAGACAGCACTTCGGGGCACAGGCTGGAGCCGCCCATGCCCAACAGCAATACCGTCTTGAAGCCGCCGGTCTCCACGTCCGCGCCCAGTTCGGCAAGGTCTCCCAACTCCTTCTGCCGCCGCTCGACGATGTCCAGCCAGCCCAGCCAGTTTTCCTCGCCGTCGCGGGTCCACAGGCCGGGATCCTTCCGCCACAAGCGGTCTACTTTGTTGTTGGCGTGCCAGTCGGCGGCGGCCATGTCCACCGCGCGCCGAAGTATTTGAGGGAGCAGGAATCGGAAATTCATGTCGTTATCGATTGTGCCTGAAAGAAGAGTCTACGGGAAAGGCGCGCTTCCTTCCCGCGCCCACGGGAAGCACGATTTTTCACAGATGCAAAGATCGGTAAAGCCCGCGACATGCTTACGCGGGAAATGCGGACTGGCCGTCAAAAATGAGGATGAATGTGCCTGAAATTGTAGAGGGCGCCCACGGTAAAACCATGCGGCTCGAGCGTGCCCAAGCCGAAGTGGGTCCAGAACTGGTATTCGTAGTCGCCGCGTACCCAGATGTTGCGCCAGGCGTGAATCTCCACGCCGGCGCCCGGGGAATAGAAGTTCCGGCTGTCATGTGAATAATGGGGATCGTTGACGTTGAAATCGATGCTGCCGTATCCGATCAGAAACTTGCCGTAGAAATGGGTTCTGCGGTAGTGGCGCCAGGTGTAGATCGCCCCGCCCTCGGCGGTGTCCTCGCGCAGCTTCGCATCCGTACCCGTACGGCCATAGTTGAGGTCGCGGGCTTCCACTTCCACGCCCAATCCGCGCAGATACTTGGGGGCATCGTAGAAGTTCCAGTCAATCCACAACGTGGGGCCTTCCAGACGGCCACTAAATGTCTTGTAGTAATGGGAGGTGAAATCGGAGAAACCGCCGCCGACCGAAAGCGGCAAACTGCTTTGCGTGGCTGCGGGAACCACCTGGGAAAACAGGGGAAATGCCGCGGTAATGAAGAGCGCTGCCAGCGACAGCCTGATTATCAGCCTGAATAACATGCCGCGTCTCCTTCGAAATAGCAGATTTTCCTTTCGAAAATAACCTGTGAGGGCGTGCGCACAATCACCCTTTGGGGGCATGCGCGCATCAACCCGTTGGGGGCAGTGTACATCGGCAACTCTGAAAATAATGACAAAGATTTTGCTAAAAAGTTGTTTCGCGCGCATTTGCATTCCTGAATTGAACTTCGCGCCCGCTCCGCCAGTGTGTCATCCCGGCCAATTGGGCGTGATGCGGATCAGCTCCAGGCCGCCCGCATCTTCAACCGTGAATGCGGGCGATGCCGCCGGCACAGCCACGATTCCCCGCGTGGGCAGATCGACCGGCTCGAAGCCCTGCCCCGCGATTCTGCATTTGCCGTCCGCAGCAAACAGATAGGCCAGTCCCCGCGCTGGCTCGTCCTGGCCTCGCAGACTGGCGCTCGACCGGCTCCCGGCCACCGGAATCCGCTCCACGCGAAAGTACTCCGCATCGATGAGAATGACGCGGTCTCCGAGCACTTTGGGCGGGATCTTGCCGGCGCGGGTTACGAGCCGCGTGGCTTCAAGGGATTTCTCGATATGCAGCTCGCGAGGGCGTCCGTAGTCGTACATGCGGTAGGTCAGGTCGCAGTTCTGCTGCGTCTCCAGCAGCACCGACCCCGGCCAGATGGAG
This sequence comes from Occallatibacter sp., assembly GCA_049522735.1. GTDB lineage: Bacteria > Acidobacteriota > Terriglobia > Terriglobales > Acidobacteriaceae > Telmatobacter. The sequence goes on along the minus strand of JBEKNO010000013.1, from coordinate 3,651 downwards.
TGAACCGTCCCGGCATCCACAAAAATCACCTCTCCCGCCGCCACCGGAAGCATATTCAGGCTGGCCTCCAGCGTCCCCGCGTGAATCTCTTCCCTCACCTGCTCCAGGGTGACGCCCGGCTTGAGCCCCAGGGCCACCATCGCTCCCGGCTGGGCCGCCAGCGCATACCAGCATTCGGTTTTGCCGCGCGGCTCGCCGTACTTGCGCGCCATCGCGTCGTCCGGGTGCACCTGCACGCTCAGCTTCTCCCTGGCAAAGATCACCTTGACCAGCAGCGGCGAGGCCGGCGACGGCGCTCCCTTGCCCAGCAGGGCCCGCGGCATCCGGGTAAAGAAGCCGCCCAGCTTTTGCCCGGCGTGCGGGCCGGTGGCGATCACACACTCATCCCCGGTCAGCCACACCTCCCCGATGGGATCTCCGCCGGTTACGACATGGTCATACCAGGGACGAAGATCGCGGTAGCCCCAGACCCGGGGATCGTAAATGGGATTAATGCGAAAGGGCGCGAGTTCTTGAGGCGGGGATTGCCCAGTCGAAGCCATGCGAGTTGCCTCTATCCTCCACTACTACAAGCCGATTGCCGCCCTTGGGCTGGCAGCGCAAAGCGGCTCGGAGCCGGTCTCCGGCCGCAACCCCACTTTAGCAGAGAGGCAAACGGGACGGACCACGGGCAGTGCTTGCCCGCTCCCGCCTGAAGCAAATAGCCTAGAGCCTGTTATCAACTATAAGAATGCAGCGAAAGAGAGAGCGCCAGCGCATGGTAAAGCCGGTTTCCATCTGCGTGATCGGGTCAGGATACGTGGGCCTCGTGGCGGCGGTTTGCTTTGCCGAGATGGGCCATCGCGTCCTGTGCGTGGACAATGACGAAGCCAGGGTAAAAACCCTGCGCGAAGGCGGCGTGCCTATCTACGAGCAGTGCCTGCCCGAGCTGCTGGCCAAGCACCTGAACCGCGGCGTGGAGTTCACCTGCGACCTGGGCGCAACCGTCAAGCGCAGCGAGGCCGTCTTCATCGCCGTGGGCACACCCCAGGGCGACACCGGCGCCGCCGACCTCTCCTACGTGGAGGCCGTGGTGGCTGAGATTGCCCGCGCCATCACGGGCTACACGGTGATCGTGGAAAAGAGCACGGTGCCCGTCTACACCAACGAGTGGATTCGCCGCGTGCTGCATCGCCATGGCGTGGACGCGCAACATTTCGACGTGGTATCCAACCCCGAGTTCCTGCGCGAAGGCACGGCTATCGGCGACTTCCTGCATCCCGACCGCATCGTGGTGGGCGCCGCCACCGAGCGCGCCGCCGAGGTGCTCAGGCGCATCTACGAGCCGCTCACCGGGGGCGGCTACTACGCCCGGCCGGATGCCTTGCCGGGAGTCTGCAGCGCCGAGCGCCCGGCCCGCCTGCTGGTCACCTCGGCCGAGAGCGCGGAGATCATCAAGCACGCCTCCAATGCCTTCCTGGCCATGAAAATCTCCTTCATCAACGCGGTGGCCAACCTGGCCGAGGCCGTGGACGCGGACATTGAAGATATCGCCGCCGGCATGGGCATGGACAGCCGCATTGGCCCCGGGTTTCTGCGCGCCGGCCTGGGCTATGGCGGGTCTTGTTTTCCAAAAGATGTGGCCGCCTTTCACTGGGTGGCGCAGCAGCGCGGCGTGGACTTCCAACTCCTGCAGGAGATCAGCAACATCAACGAAAACCAGAAGAATGTTTTTTTCAACAAGGTGCTCTCCGCGCTGTGGACCCTGCGCGGCAAGCGCCTGGCCGCCCTGGGCCTGGCCTACAAAGGCGATACCGACGATATACGCGAGTCGCCCGCCATCGACGTGATTAAAAGACTGCTGGAGGCCGGCGCCATTGTATCGGCATACGACCCGGCGGCCATGGAGCGCGCCAGTGCCGTGCTGCCGCCCTCGGAAAAGCTCATCTACGCGGCCGGCATCTATGAAGCGGCCAAAGACGCCGACGCGGTGCTGATTCTGACCGACTGGAAGGAGTTTGCCTCCATCGACCTGGCGCGGCTCAACCGCACAGTCCGCTTCCCCATCGTGATTGACGGCCGCAACCTTTACAAACCGCAAACCATGCTGGAGCACGGCTTCACCTATGTGAGCGTGGGCCGGCCGGCAACCTACCAGGCGCAGCAGGGCAAGCCGCGTAGAATGGTGCTGTAAGTGCAAGGCCTTCATAAATTTCGATGCCGGTTCCGCCGGACCCCGATCTTTGTGCTTCGGAGCGCGAACCCGTGACCATGCGCGTACTGGTTACCGGCGCCGCCGGATTTCTTGGCTCTCATCTGACAGACCGCTTGTTGGGCGAGGGGCACACTGTTGCCGGCGTCGACAATCTCTCCACCGGCGATGCGGAAAACCTGGCCCACCTGGCCCAGGAGCCGCGCTTCCGCTTCGAGCTGCGCGATATCTGCCAGCCTTTCGACCCCGGCCCGGTGGATTACGTCTTCAACTTTGCTTCGCCGGCCAGCCCCACCGAGTATCATCGCCTGCCTATCGAGACCCTGCGCGTGGGCTCCGTGGGCACAGAGAACACCCTGGAGATCGCAGCCAGATATGGCGCGGGCTTTCTGCACGCCTCCACCTCGGAGTGCTACGGCGACCCGCTGCAGCATCCGCAGACCGAGGACTACTGGGGCCATGTGAACCCGGTGGGCCCGCGCTCGGTCTACGACGAGGCCAAACGCTACGCCGAGGCGCTGGTGATGGCTTACCACCGCTTTCGCGGCGTCAATACCCACCTGGCGCGCATCTTCAACACCTACGGCCCACGCCTGCACCCCAGCGACGGCCGGGTGATCGCCAATTTCCTCATGCAGGCCCTGCGCGGCGAGCCGCTCTCCATCTACGGGGACGGCAGCCAGACGCGCAGCTTCTGCTACGTGGACGACCTGATCGAAGGCATCATGCGCCTTTCGCGCTGCGATGAACACATGCCGGTGAACCTCGGGAACCCCCAGGAGTGCACCATCCTGGAGTGCGCCCAGGCGGTGCTGGAAGTGACGGGATCGAAGAGCGCGTTGCGCTTTGAATCCCTGCCCGAGGACGACCCCACGCGCCGCTGCCCCGATATCTCCAGGGCGCGCGCCCTGCTGGGATGGGAGCCGCGCATCTCTCTGATGGAAGGGCTGCGGAAGTCGCTCCAGTTCTTCGAGAACAAGGTCGCCGCTGAAGCCTGACGGCGACTGGATGGCAAGTTCCGCGGCTGCCTTAATGGAAAATTATTCCCATTCAATCGTGCCGGGCGGCTTGGAGGTAATGTCGTAGACCACGCGGTTGATGCCGCGCACCTCGTTCACAATGCGGCTGGAGATGCGCTTGAGCACCTCGTAGGGCAGCGGGGTCCAGTCGGCGGTCATGCCGTCCTCGGAATGCACCGCGCGGACGGCCGCAGTGTAGGCGTAGGTTCTCTGGTCGCCCATCACGCCCACGCTCATCACCGGCAGCAGCACGGCAAAGCTCTGCCAGATAGCCGAATAGAGCCCGGCCGCCTTAATCTCTGCCACCACGATCTCGTCCGCCTCCTGCAGCAGCGCCACGCGCTCCCGCGTCACCTCGCCCAGGATGCGCACCGCCAGTCCCGGCCCCGGAAACGGCTGGCGGCCCAGAATCTCTTCCGGCATCGCGAGGTCGCGCCCAAT
>JBEKNO010000012.1:0-25825 GCA_049522735.1 Occallatibacter sp. | reverse complement strand
CCCTCAATCCATGCCCCGCATTCAGGGGTCTGAAGACCCCTGCTCCCTCAGAAAACAGCCATCTGCATCGAATCGTATTCAAAACTGCATACGTGGCGAAATAATAAGATGCGTTTGCCCTGGGGAGCCGGAACCTGAAAGCAAACTACCCCGGTCAGCACATGCCAAAACGGAAGAGCCGGTTGTGGGGGGTAGAATGCAAGCAGGGCATATAAACTTATTATGAAGGGCACGAAATTTCATGAGCAATTTGACACACATGACCGTGACCGCATGCACGGCGCTGGCGGCCGGCTTGAGCCTTTGTGCAACGGCGCAGAATCCCACGGCGGCCATTTCCAACGGACAAGTGAAGGCCACTCTCTATCTGCCTGACAGCAAGAACGGCTACTACCGCGGCACGCGATTCGATTGGTCGGGCGTGGTGAACAGCGTGCAGTATGCCGGGCACAATTACTTCGGCCAGTGGTACGACCGGATGGACCCCAAGGTGGGCGACTACGTCTACGAGGGCACGGATATCGTCACCGGCCCCTGCACATCGATCATGGGCGTTCCGGAAGAGTTCACAACCAACAATACGGCGCTGGGATGGGACCAGGCAAAAGCCGGCGGAACCTTCATCAAGATCGGCGTGGGCGTGCTGCGCAGACCGGATGACCGCCCCTACGACAACTACCGGCTCTACGAGATCGTGGACGGCGGCAAGTGGAAGGTGCGCAAGACCTCCAGTTCGGTGGAGTTCACGCAGGAGCTTTCCGATCCCGCAACCGGCTACGCCTACGTCTATAGCAAGCGCGTTTCGCTCACGCGCGGCAAGCCCCAGATGGTGCTGGAACATAGCCTGCGCAATACCGGCAAGCGCGTCATCCTGACCAGTGTCTATGACCATAATTTCACGCGCATGGACAATCAGGGGCCAAACCCCGATCTGACGGTCAAGCTGCAGTTTCAGGCGCAGCCGGACGCGCCCCTGGATACGAAATTGGTGGAATTCCACGAAAATCAGATTGTCTTTACCAAACCCTTGAGCGGAGAGGAACGCGTAATGGTTCCATTCCGCGGATTCGGGACGGATAGCAAGGATTACGATATCCGCGTCGAAAACCGCAAGATGGGATTCGGCGTCAGGGCCACCGGCGATCGCCCGCTGTCGCGTGCCGCGTTATGGGGAATACGGGCTGTTTTCTCCGTGGAGCCCTTTATCGACATGACCATTGAACCGGGCGCCGAGTTTACCTGGAAGATCACCTACGACTACTACACCTTGCCCAAAGACACACAGTAACAATCCGCCAGCGGCTACGGCTCCTGCACCATCCAATAGTTGGCGCGAGCCACGATGCGGGCACCGTAGTTCTGCGCGGTCCGCACGCGGATGGTGTGCAGGCCGGGGGTGGGATTGGAGGGGCTGAAGGTAAGCAGGTACCGGTTGCGCGTGTGTTTGGCCGCATCCATTACGCGCTGCTCGAAGCGTTTATCTCCGGTGAAGGTGGTGTACTCCCCGCCGCTCATGTGGGCAACCTCTTTGGCCACATTCTTCTTGAAGGCCTGCACCAGCATAATGAGCGACGAGATCATGCTCATGGTGCGCTCGTCGCCTGAGTCCGCCATGTCGTGAAGCAACTCAGCGCGCGCGGGAGAAAACGAGACGCTCAGCACCAGCACATCGGACTGGCCGATCTTGCGGATCAACTGCTCCGGCCTGGTATGCTTGCTGCTGTGGTCGCGTTCCTCGCTGATCAGGAGCAGAACGCGGCGATACTCCTTGGGCTGAGACTGGAGCAGATCGACGGCATAGCTCACGGTATCCAGAATCGCGTCGCCGCCGTCGCCGGGGTACAGATGCTTGAGGGCCTGGTTTACGTAATCGCCGGAGTGGGTATAGTCGACAATCAGATGGGGTTTGGAGTCGAAGCCCACCAGCGCCGCCTGGCTCCTGGCGTCGGCAAGGAAGAGATCGAGCAGCGGGCCGAGCTTGGCCAGCTTGTCAAATTCGAGCACGCTTATGCCACCCAGCTCGACGGCCACTACGAGAGAAACCGGCGCGGTATCCATCTCCTCCTGCACGCGAATCTTCTGCGGCACGCCGTTGTCTTCGAGCACAAAATCCTCCGGCTTGAGGCCGTAGACGATGCCGCCGCCGCGCTTCTCCACCAGCGTGGGCACCAGCACTTCGTTGGCCGTCACGCGCAGGGTGGGAGCTTCAGGATGCGGGTTGGGCAGAGGCAGAGGAGGCTCGATGGGCGGCAACTGTTGCGCCCCGGCGGCCGCTGCCGCCAACAGAAACAGTGAACAGTAGACAGTGAACAGTGAACAGTTTTTGGTCATCACCGGCTCAGACAAATTCAACTTTGAGAAAACCTGTTCTATACAAAAATATGTCTTGACAAACCCCTATATCTGCAATGATTTCATTTGTCCACTGTCCACTGTCTTCATGCATGCTTTCGCACTTCGCGGTTCATGCGGCCGATCCAAAAGAGGAAGGCCAGAAGCTCCCAGCGAGAGGCCCAGACAAATCTCAGGATGTCTTTGGTGGTCATGGTTTCCGCATGCATGCCGGAGTAGGTCTCAATGCGCCAGCGCAGGTACGCGCTCCGCCACGGAGCCAGCCGATGGCCGCGCGTTGCATTCCAGAGGAAACGGAGCGGAGCGAACAAAGTGTGTCCTTCACTATTGAGTATAAACGGCATGGGTTCCTGGCACGCGGAGCCCTGCCTCACTGTGGCAGCTTGCTGAACAGGTCGTTCGAGGTCGAATTCAGTTGCGCGATCACGTCCTCAAGCGCCGTCTGCTGGGTTTCCGAAAGGGAAAGCTGCGTTGAGACCTTGGCCACATCGGCCTGCATCAGGTTGGTCTGCGCGGCGGTCAGCTGGGTCTGGTTGCTGGTCACGGCGTCGGAGGCCGAAGTGAGCTGCGTAATGGAGTTGTCGATGGTCACCCTCTGCTGGGAGACGTAGTTCAACGCCGTGCTTAACGCCGCCGTATCGCTCACGGCCTGGTTGGTATCGACGGTGCCGCTGGAATAGTCGGCGATCAGATTATTCAGCGCGCCAAAGACGCTGTTCGAGCCGCTGGCCGAAAAAATCTGGTCGCCGGGCACATTCAACTGTATCTTTTGGCCGTTCGGCGTCTGGAGATAGTTGATGCCCTGGTCGCCGTTGTAGGTGGTAATGGCCGGCGATTTGACGGCCGAGGTAGTGAAGGGAGTGGTGGAAGTCTGGCCGCCGGCAAAGATGTACTGGCCCTGATAACTGGTGTTGGCCAGCGACTGAACTTCGTCCAGAATGCCGGAAATCTGGTTGCCGATGGACTTTATGTCGCTTGGATTCATGGTGCCGTTATTGGCGCTGGTGGCCATTGAAATAGCTTGTGTAAGCTGAGAAACCACGCTGCCCAGTGTGGAATCGGCCACCTGTAACTGGCCCGTGACCAGGCTCGAGCTTTGCGTGAAAGAATCATCCTGTTGAATCTGGTTGAGCAGCAACACATTTTCGCCCGAGGCCACCGGATTCTGGCTCAGCGAGGTAATGCTCACACCGCTCGATAGCTCAGCCGTCAACTGTTGCTCGTTGGCCTGGCTCTGATCGAGCGAACTCACCAGATTGGTGACGTAATTCGGATCCACACGCATTGAATTCCTCCACCGCCGTTATTGCCCCGTGCCCCATCCTTTCGCTTTTTTTCTTGCGAAAGGGTGGGAAACTCATGCACTCAACTGGCCTTCGTTCCTCAGGCGACTGCCGTCTCTTCACCCAGGTTCAATGCCGAAGACATGATGGTGTTCAGCGTCGTAAACACCCGCGAAGCCGCCTGGTAGCTTCGCTCCAGCGTGGTCAGCGACGACGCTTCGTCGTCCAGATTGACGCTGGAGAGCGCATCGTTCTGGGTCTGCAACTGGGTCACCGAGGCGTTTTGCGCCGTATTCTCGGTTTGCACGCCGGAGACCGTCGAACCTAGCGCGGTCACAAGGTTTGAGTAGTAATCGGTGGGCGTCTGGCCGTTGACGATCTCTTGTTTGGCCAGATTCGCCATCGCTACGGCGTTGGAGTTGTCGCCCGTCCCATCTCCCAATCCAGCGGCGGCGATCTGGTTGGGGTTGGTCATGACCACGCTCATGTTGGCCGCGCTGCCAGCCACAACGGTGGGCTGACTAAAGATGTTGAGGGGCTCGGCCACTGTGCCGCTGACTCCGTCCAGATCGGTTCCATGGTTGTTCTGCGCATTCACCAAGGTGGAGATGCTATGGGCCAGTTGGTCGAGCGAGGAGAGAACGCCGGGAATGTCCTGGTCGCGCGCCGCCAGATAGCCGCCCAGTTCACCGCCGCCGCCGGCCAACTGCGAGGTAATGTCCGCACCGCCCAGATAAAAGTCGGTTATGCCGTTGACCGTGCCAGCGGTCAACAGAACGCTCGACCCCTCGGAGACCAGCAACTGGCCGGAGGTGGTAGTGATCTCGAGCCCGTTATCCTCGGTCGTAACCTGGTTGATTCCGATCAGTTGCGAAAGCTGGCTCAGGTTCTGCTGGCGCTGGTCTTCCAGCGTGCCCGCATCGCCATCGGGCGAGGTGGACTGTATCTGCTGGTTGAGCTGGACAATGGCGCTGGTCAGCGAATTCACCTGGCTGGTCACGCCGGCCGCTTCCTGGTCCAGGGCCGATCTCTGAGAGTTCAGGCTGGCGGCGGCATTGGAAATGTCGCCGGCCAGCGTAGAGGCCTTGGAGAGCACATCCTGGCGTAGCGCATTGTCGGTTGGATTGGCCTCCAGCGATGAAAATGAACTGAAGAAGCTGGTCAGATCGCTGCCGATGTCTCCTGCCGTGGAAGTGGACGAACCCGAGTCGGGCGTGAACAGGGCCTGCACGTTGTTCAGCGCCGACAGCCGCGCGCTCGATGCCGAGGCCAACTGCTGCTGCTGGTTCAGCCGCTCCTCCAGCACGCTATCCCGCACTGAAGTGGCGCCTGTCTCCGTAACCCCGTTACCGTAAGAGGTTCCGTTGATCTCAACCGGATCGTTCTCCCGCCAGTTGGGAGTCTCCTTGGTATAGCCGGGAGTGTTGGCATTGGCCACGTTGTTGGCCACAATGTTCAGGGCCGACTGATCGGCATCCAGGGCCTGCGAGGTCAGGATCAATGCGGAGTTAATTGTGCCCATGCTCGGCCTCCGTCCGCTTCCAGCTTGTTTGGCCGTACTCCAGCCGCCCTGCGCGCAACTCCCGCAACCGATTCATCACATTCAGGTTGGCCCGCGTTGCCTCCAGCACCCGGGCAAATACCGCCATATCCCGAGCTGCCTCCCTGGCTTGGCTGGCCAGTACAGCGCGTTCTTCTTTGCTTGCCTGCGCCAGATCCCGGTTCAATGCCTGGCATGACAGCGCCAGCTCCTCCAACCGGTCCGCATCCAGGCGGGCCAGCGCCCGAGATGCCTCCACGACCAGATCCTTTAGCTCCGCATGCTCGCGGAACGCCCCACCCTTCCGCATTACCCGCATTCCTTTCGTTCCCGCCGGGCTGCTATCCATCGCCATCTGTCTCCACACATTCGATCGCTGACCATGGGACATACCGCCGGCGCCGTGTCTTCCACGGCAAGGGCGCTCAACCTCCGGCTTAACCCAGGTTCAACCGGATTACTGTTCGCCGCCCAGCATTGCGTCCACAACCCTGGACGCCACCGCCGAGGCCGGCACATCGTAAGTTCCCGCCGCCAGCGCAGCCTGAATGGCGGTTACCTTGTCCATGCGCACGCCGGGTTCGGAGGCCGTCAGCGAAACCTCGCTTCCCGCGCTGCTCAGCGTTGCCCGGTCGCTGGCCAGGGCGCTCCCGCCAGCCGCGGTGTTGCTTTTGGTTTGAGTAGCAGCCGGGGGCGTGGTGGGCACCCCTAAAAGCGACTTCAATCCATCAAGACTAGTACGAATGTCCATACGCAATGCTCCTTGCTGGGTCTATCGGCATCTCTGCTAATCACTTTAGTCATTCAAGGGCTTTCATCACGGTATTGCCGTGCAGTTTTCCGGTTACCTGTCCGGTTACGTTCCTGTTACCGGAATGGGAAAGATCCTTGATGATGCGGCTGGCTATCCCAAACCCTCCCTGCTCGCTCAGCGCCTGTCCCAAAGCCTCCGAGGCAAACTCCTCCAGCGCCCCGCTGGAGCCGGTGTCGGTGCTGGAGTCTTCATCCTCTCCCATAAGCGAGCTGGCATGGGTCATAGGCTGCAATAACTCCTTCATCATCTGCGCTTCGAACTCGTGCGCCGACCGCACCAGCCTGGGTTGCGGCGCGACTGCGCCTTCCGTGCCGGGGGGCGCTGTTGTTGCTACCGAATTCAATGGAGTAATCATCCGTGCATCTCCATTACAGGACTTCCAGGTCGGCCTCCAGCGCGCCGGCCTCTTTCATGGCCTGCAGGATCGAAATCACGTCCCGCGCGCCTGCTCCTGTACGCTGCAATTCCTGGACCAGATCCTCTACCGTGGCTCCTTCTTTCAGGTCGATGCGGTTTACCGGCTTGTCCTGGGCCTGCACCGCGGTCTGCTGGACCACTTCGGTGGTTCCCGAGGAAAGCGCGTTGGGCTGCGAGACCCTGGTTTCCGAGATCACATTCACACTCAATCCCCCATGCAGGATGGAGACCGGCTGCAGGCGCACCGTGCCCCCGATGACCACGGTCCCGGTGCGCTCGTTCACTACCACGCGCGCGCGGGGATAAACTTCCACCTCGACGGCCTCTATCCGGTCAAGCAGCGCCGCCATATCCTCGTCGGGAGCCGCGGTTATCTCCACCCGGCGGCTGTCGACGGCATGGGCGCGGACCGATCCCAGCACATGATTGACGGCATCGGCCATGCGCTCGGCGGTGTGGAAGTCGGCGTCGTTCAGCACCACGCTGACGACGTGCATCTGCTTCAGATCGAAGGGCACCGGCCGCTCCACCAGCGCTCCGTCGGGAATGCGCGCGGTGGTGGGGTGGTTGAACTGTTTCGTATTGCCCCCCGAGGATGCCATGTAGCCGCCCAGCACCAGGGCTCCCTGCGCCTGGGCGTAGATCTGCCCGTCCGGGCCGTAGAGCGGGGTCATCAGCAGGATGCCTCCCTCGAGGGAACGCGCGTCACCGGCCGAGGAGACGGTGATATCCATTTTGTAGCCGGGCCGGCTGAAGGGCGGCAGCGTGGCCACCACAAAAACCGCGGCCATATTCTTCACCTGCATGTTGTTGGCGCTCATGGCGCCGGTTTGCGGCACGGTAACGCCCATGCGCTCCAGCGCCGAAACCAGTGTCTGCACCGGAAATACCGTCTGCTGGCTGTCCCCGGTGCCGCGCAGTCCAACTACCAGCCCGTAGCCCACCAACTGGTTGTCGCGAATTCCCTCGATGCTGGCCACGTCCTTGATGCGCGCCAGTTTCGGAGACGGCTCGGCGCGAACTAGCGCGGAAGCCAGAGCCAGGGCCGCCGCGAGAGCAACCCACCGCCAGAGGCTCTCACCCCTAGCGCTCTTTGCCGGCCTCTCACTCGCCATCCGCATTCTTACTCCTGATCTTGGTTACCGATAGCTGTTAGCTCCTTGCTGCCAGCTCCCAGTCTTCATTTCCTCCAACAACGCCCAATCTCCCACCAAAGCAGCTAAGAGCTAAAGGCTAGAAGCTAATAGCTGCATTCAAAACACCAGCAGCTTTTCCAGGAAGCGCACCACCACGTTCTGCCGGTAGGTGGAGTCGTTGACGATGCCCTTTCCGGTGACCTCCAGCTCAAGGTCGGTCATGGCCGTCGAAAGCACCTGATTCTGCGCACTCACGTCCTCCGGGCGCACCAGGCCGCGCAGCTTGATCAACTGCGTCTGCTGCGAGAAGGTCAACTGCCGGGTAGCCTGCACCACCAGCATCCCGTTGGGCAGCACGTCCACTACCTCGGCGCCAAAGGTGGTCACCAGGCTTGAATTGCTTGTGCTCTGCCCCTGCGCGGTCAACCCCGAAGCCGCGGTCATGCCGAGCAGGTTCTGCAGGTTGTTTCCTGTCTTGAGCTTGCCGAAGAGCGACGTAATCCCGGAGTTGGCGTTCGAGGCCCTGGAGTTCTGCACCTGGCCGCCGGTGGTCGCCGCCAGGCTCTCGGTGACCACAACCGAAACCACATCATGTACCCGGACCGCCTTGGCGTCGGTGCCCAGACGCACCAGCCGGCCTTCCGCGCTCCAGATCGAGCCCGGCGTCTTCACCTCGGCCGCCTGCTGCGCGCGCACCCTTTCGATGTAGGCGTGCAGAGCCGCCTCGGGAGGAGTTGTTTTGGCTGACGTTGCCGGCTTCTTCAGCTTTGCCGCCGCGCACAGCGGCAGCGCCGCGCAGAATACCATTACCCATACCAGCCTTGATCTCATGGCCGCGCCTCCGCCTGCGGCTGAAAAGCCGCCCGGCCCGGCGCCACTGCCACAACCCGCACCACGTTGCCGCCAATCTTCAAGCGCGCATCGAGTGGAGATCCGATCACGGCCGGACCCAGCGCCACCGCCTCCAGACGCGCCTCAGCCACCGCCGTGTTCTCCTCGACGATCAACCGGTCTCCGGCGCGAATGACGGGGCGGGGCGGCTCAACTCCAGGCTGGCTGGGCCGGTACTCGGGGCGAAATCCCCCCACCAACAGCAGGCGGCCCGGCCCTCCGGGATGGCTGGGGTCGCGCATCAGAAGCCAGCGCGCCCCGGTGTGTGGATCGTCGATCTCGCGGACAATCTCGCCGTAAGCCGGCGGCAGCTCTGAATAGGAGATGAGAACGCGTGGAGCGGAATCAGCCAGGCCGCCCGTCTGGCCGTGGGCCGCTGTCGCAACCGATAAAGCCAGTAGCGCCAAGCCCAAGCGAATTTTCAATCCCCTTCTCATCCCGCGCCCGATTCTTCACTAAACTCTTTAGCTTTAGTGGGTCATATTATTGACTTGGGAGTACATATCGTCCGCTGCCTTGATCACCTTGGAGTTCGATTCGTAGGCCCGCTGAGCCAGCACCATCTGCACAAACATGGTGACTACGTCCACATTGGAGTTTTCGAGATACCCCTGCTGCAGGATGCCCAACCCCTCAGTCCCTCCGGGGTTGCCGGTTACCGGGTTGCCGGAGTTGAGGGTGGCTTCGAGCAGGTTTGAGCCCTTGCTTTCCAGGCCTCCGGGGTTGGGGAAGGTAGCAAGCTGCAACTGGCCCAGTTGCGAGGGGTTCTGCTGCCCCGGCAGGGAGGCATTCACCACCCCATACTGGGTGATGGTGACCGCCGTGGCGTTGGGAGGAATGGTGATGGTGGGAATAATGGGATCGCCGTCGGTCGTCACCAGGGTTCCCTGGTTATTCAACTGAAACTGGCCGGCGCGGGTGTAGGCGATGGTTCCATCCGGCCGCTGCACCTGGAAGAACCCGGCTCCCTCGATGGCCACGTCCAAAGGGTTGGAGGTCTGGTTCAGCGAGCCTTGGGTCATGATGACCTCAGTAGCCGCCGATTTGGTGCCCAGCCCGATCTGCAGCCCCGCCGAGACCGTGGACTGGCTCTGCGCCGCCCCCGGCGTCACCAGGTTCTGGTAGACCATGTCCTGAAACTCCAGACGCAATTGACGAAATCCCGTGGTCGAGGAGTTGGACAGGTTGTTGGCGATGGTATCCAGATTCAACTGCTGCGCGCTCATGCCGCTGGCGGCGGTGTACAAGGCTCGAATCATAACGGCTCTCCTTCAATCGGGAATAGGGAGTAGGGAATAGGGAGTAGGGAATAGAAAACCCTGTTCCTGAATACAAATCGTCTATTCCCTCGCTACTAACCCCACTGCCCGCTCCCTATTCCCTGCCCTTCACACTCTGGGCAGATCCTCGCTGGCGATCTTGTTGAACTCGGTGTGGAAGACGGTGAGCGCCTTCTGCATCATCTCCGCCTCGCGCTGGACCATGACCAGGTTCAGCGAGCCCTGAATCACGCTCTGGTTGGCGTTCTCGATGGCGCCCTGGCTGATGGCGGCATTCGTTGAAAGCACCGGCTTCACTCCCTGGAGCGCGAGATAGCGGTTGGAGCCCTCGGGGGTCAACTCGGCGCCGCGTGGAAAGGTGAAGATCCCCACCGTGGCCACCACGCCTCCGGCCACCGAGAGCACGCCATCCACACCCACCGTCACCTCGCCGGGAGGAACGGGAATGGGCTGGCCGGTGGTGGAGAGCACGGTATCGCCCGCCGAGGTAACCAGTTGTCCGCCCGGAGTGCGGTGAAAAGCGCCATCGCGGGTGAAACGCGGGCCGTTGGAGGTCTGTACCTGAAAGAACCCTTCGCCTTCAATGGCCAGATCCAGCGCATTGCCGGTCTGAGCCAGCGCGCCCTGCGTCATGCTCAGCCGGTCGCCGCCCAGCACACCGAAATTGTTCACCGTACGGCCCAACTGCGAGTCCTCGGCGTCCGGCCCCAGCAGCACGGAGCGAAAGTACTCCTGCTCGGAGCGGTAGCCGGGGGTCTGCGCATTGGCCAGATTGGTGGCCGCGATATCCAGCGCCTGGGTGCGCGCCACCAGCCCCGTCATGGCCGCATAGTATCCACTGTCCATGGCATGCATCTCCTGTCGGGAAATAAAGATGCAGGTAGAGGACCGGAACGCGGAAGAAGGGATTAGAGCAACATTAAGAAAGGGGATGGGAAACGTCCCAAAGCCGGACAGGCGGAGATGGCCGCGCGTGCAATGAGCCAAGCCCCGGCTAGCTTCACTCCAGCCGCCTAAGAGCCCTGGTTCACTTCAGTTGCGCCGGAGGACTGCTCCAGGTCTTGGCTTACATCAGCCGGGCCGGAGGTTACTGCAGACCATCGCAGATGATGGTTACGGCGAAGCCCAAGTCCTCGAAACGGTAGGCGTGGTTCAACTGGAACTCGGGAGCCTGGACGTGGAGTTTGTAATCCCGGCCGGTGATGACGGCCGGAATCGACAGCCCGCAGTTGGCGGCCAGGTCCGGAACCTTGCCCTTCCAGCTTCCGGCCAGCATGTTGCAGATCTCGCCGATGGCGTCCTTGACGGTGTCGTCGATCTCAGAGAACTCCATGCCCGTCATGTGCGCGGCGATCTTCATGGCCGCGGCGCTCCCCGAACGGAAGACACAGGCCCCGCTCAGCAATCCGCCAAAGCCTACAACCGCGGTCACCGACTCGGGCTCCTGGAGAAGCGGCGAGGAGTCGCGCCGGCAGTTTACCCCCAGCATCAGTTGAAAGACCTCTTCCACGCTGGCATCCAGGTTCTTTGGATCTGAGACCAGTTGCACGGATTCACGCAACGATACCGCCATGACATGCTCCATTTCGTTTCCGCCGTCCTCTCACTCGAGCGCGACAGCGGCCGCCCGCACTTCATTCAACAGCACTTGCCGCCTGCCGGTTAGGCCACATTCAAGAGCGGCAATACACGCTCCTTCACCTGATCGGCCGTAAACGGCTTGCGGATATATCCCTGCGCCCCGGAGAGAATGGCCTGTTTCACATGCTCCTCGCTGGACTCGGTGGTGATCATCACCACGGGAACGCCGGGAGCCAGGTTCTGAGCCCGGATCTGGCGCAGAAACTCCAGCCCGTCCATGGAGGGCATGTTGATATCGGAGAGAATCAGGTCCACCTGCTTGGCCTTCAACAGATCCAGCCCTTCGGTGCCGCTGCCGGCCTCGTACACCATCAGGAGTTCCAGGCCAGCCTGGCGGAGCGAGCGCTCCACAATCTTGCGCATGACCGAGGAATCGTCGACGATCAGGGTTCGAATTTCACGCATGCCCGGGCTCCTCTTGAGTGTCTATCGGCTATCCCTCTGAATCCATGAAAGCGTATCCTTTGGCTCGTTCTAATGCGAGCCGATAGAACAGATCAGATCCTGGAGCGAAGCGGCCTCCGGCATGGGTCCGCTCTGGGGACGCTGCCACATGCGCAGCCACAGGCAGTCGTGAGCGCGGACCAGGCGGGACTCGACTGGCCGCGCTTTTTCAATCGATTTAGCCAGCGCGTGCACCAGCGCAGGTTCCGAGCTGGCCTCGATCAGCTCCACGGGTGGAAACCTGGCGCTCAACATGCGCGCGTGCGCGGCGCGGAAGAGCGATCCCTGCACCAGCCCGCTCTCCACGCGCAATCCCGTCATGCGCTGGATGGCCAGGGCCATCACCGGATCGAGCCGGTCTTCAAATCCCAGGTAGAGAAGTCTGCCCGCGGCCACCCGCAGGGGCAGAGCGCCAAAGGCGTCCACGAACAGCCGGGGCAAAATCACGGCAAGCGCCTCGGCGTCGTGATACTCCATGGGCAGCACCGGACAGCTCCATTGCAGGCTCAATGCCCTGGTCACCAACTGCTCGCTCACCCCCTGCTGGCGCACCAGCCAGTGGCCCAGCCGGCCGGCTCCGGAGATCTTCTGAGCGTCCAGCGCCTGGCGCAACTGGCCGGTGGTGATCCAGCCCTGCTCCAGCATCACCAGTCCCAGCGGAATACGATGACGGTGGTTCTCCTGCGCGCTGCCCCTGCCGTCCAGCTCGCGCCGCACCGCCGCTTCCACCCGCGCCGCCGTGCATGCGGCCGAGCAGTTCCAGCCGCCTTCAAAGACCGGCGCCGTGCGGCTCCGCCAGAAGTGCAGCCATCCCGAGCCGCAGCAGGTATTGGCGCAGATTTCCAACAGGCCCAGCCGCGTCCCGTCATGACCGCGGCCCTGCCTTGGGGGCCGTGCCCCGGCAAGTGCGGCTTCGGCCGTCGAAGGGTTATCGAGAGAGGCCTCGAGGTCCACTCCCCGCCCCTGCCCGGCCGTCCGCCTGCTCAGAATAGGCATCGTATGCTGTCCAGCCGCTTTTTAGGCGCGGCCACCTCGGTCACCCGCAATCCAAAGTTGCCGTTCACCAGCACCACCTCGCCGCGAGCCACGATCTTGTCGCCGACAATCAGGTCCACAGGGTCGGTTACATGGCGGTCCAACTGCACCACGTCTCCCGGTCCCAGGTCGAGGATCTCGCCCAGCGGCATCTCCCGGGAGCCAAAGCGCAAAGATGCGTCCAGCTCGACATCGAGCATCAATTCGAGACCGGGGCTCAAAGCTGCTGCGGGGCTCGAAGCCGCCGGCGGCGCCGGAGCGGATGCGGCGGGTTGGTCCGCGACCGCCTTGGCCTTGGGTGGCTGCGCCGCCTTGGAGGTGCGCACCTCGTCCTGAACCAGAATCGCAAAGGCGCGCTCGCCCGACTTCAACTGGAAGGCGCAGGATACCTTGCTCTCCGCGGATGCCGGCTCGAACTTCTCCACGCGGCACTTCACTGCGGTTTTGGCCAGCATCTCCCCGGCGGCGGCATCGGCCACCTCGCGCAGCAGTTCGCCCCAACCCGCTCTCTGGTCCACCCCCTCGCCCAGCAGCGGAGAATCCAGAATATTGCCGTCGAGAACCACGGCGAAGCGCCCCTCCCGGTCTCCCGAGAGAGTGGCGGCAAAACCAAAGGAGCCCTCGGCCAGCGGTTTGGGCAGAGACTCGGCCAGCTCCGGCTCTCCGGCCAGGGCCTGCGAGAACAAGGCCGCGGCCACGCTGGTCCAACACTCAAGATAGGTTTTCATGCCTCAGCCTCCCCCATCAGGCGCTCGATGCGGGCCCCGCGGTGCACTCCCTGGCGGATGGCCTGCGCACGGGAGAGCGGCTGGCCGCCTACCCGCCAAACAGGCAAGGTGTTGGCGGGCAGGTCAAGGCGGATCACCGTCCCCAACTCCAGGTTTTCGATCATGCTGGCCGCCAGGCGCACGGTGGGCAACTGCAGGGAGCCGCCGACAAGAATGCGGCGCGCCGCTGCCTCCATCTGTGCCCGGATTTCGCCGGCGTGGCGGCGGCGCCGGCCCCAGTCCGAGGTCAGGCGGCGCAGGATGGTGTTGGCCACCACGGCGGGAAAGGCCAGGTTGAGCAAACCCGAACTGTGCGGCATGCGAATCTCAAAGCTCAGGCAGAGGGTTTTTTCCGTAACCGACATGACGCGCGCCACCTGGGTCTGCATCTGGCGGCGCTCGAAGTTGAAGATCAGGCCCACCTGCTGCCAGGCCGCGGTCAACTCGCGGCAGATGATCTCCACCACCGAGCCCAGAATGGATTCCTCGATGTCGGTGAGTTCGCGCAAGGGCCCGTCCCGGCCTTCGCCGCCCAGCAACAGATCGATGATGGGAGGGGCCAGGGCCAGGTCCAACTGCAGCACCGAAAGCGCCCCCAGCGGTTCCAGGCGCACCGAGGCCACATAGCTGATCTCCGGAATGCGCAGCAGGAATTCATTGAACTGGATCTGCTCCGCCGAGACCAGGTTGACCTGGAAGCGGGTGCGCAGCCAGGCGGCCAGGTTGTGGGTCAGATTGCGGGCGAAGAGGTCGTTCAGCATGCTGATGGCGCGCAACTGCTCGTTGGAGATCTGCCCTGCGGAGGAGAAGTTGTAAGGCACGACGCGAGCCCGCGCCTCGGGCCGCGAGGAGTCCGGCGCGGAACTGCGGGCGGCCTCGAAGAGGGCGTCGATCTCGTTCTGCTTAAGCGTCTTTTCCATCAGCCTCAGCTCCCTCCGCAGGCCCCGTTCTTGATCTCACCCGCCCCCGCTCAGCGCGGCTTGCGCTGACTATTGCGGTCAAAGACCCCGCGCGCGGCCAGATCTTTGAGCGCGGCCCTCAGATGCACCACGGCCGAGGCGTGCACCTGCGAGACGCGCGACTCGACCACCCCCAGCGCCAACCCGATCTCGCGCATGGTCATCTCCTCGTAGTAGTAGAGGGTCATCACCAGCCGCTCCCGGTCGGGCAGATTGGCGATGGCCTCGGAGAGCCGTTCTTCCAGTTCTCCCCGCAGGCAGATGAAGAGCGGATCTTCTTCAGGCCGGCCGGGCACATAGGCCAGCTCCTCGTCGCCGGAATCCTCGTTGCGCTCCATGTGCAGGGTGCCGATCTCCAGCCCCTTCAGGTCGCCCAGCAACTGCTGGTACTCCTCCAGCTCCAGCTCCATCTCCGCGGCCACCTCGGCCTCGCCCGGCGCGTGGCCCATCCTGGCCATCAGCACACGGATAGCCTCTTCGACGGCGCGGCCCTTGCGGCGCAGCTCGCGCGGACTCCAGTCCAGGGTTCTCAGGCTGTCCAGAATCGCTCCCCGGATGCGGAACTGCGCATAGCTGCGAAACTGCACCTTCTTGGCCGGATCGAACTTGGCGAAGGCATCCATCAGCCCCACCACCCCGGCCGAGATCATGTCCTCGATGTCCACATGCTGGGGGAGGCGTTCGTGAATGCGGCGGGCCAGAAAGCGCACGATGGGCAGGTGCTCGAGCAGCACCCGCTCCTGCTCGGCGGAGAGCGCCGGGACAACGGAGGCGGCGGGCGGATACCCGCATCCAGACTCGTTCCGGCCAGCGACGCGGCGCATGGCGCCCCGATTTCTCTCTGTGGCCGCCGTTTCGACTCCCATGGCTTTTCCCTTCGCCGCGCCACAAACCTTCTACAGCCCGCGTCCCGCCCGGCCCTCAGCGCACCGTTCCCACCGGACGCAGGCGGATCTCGGGAGGAATCTCGCTGGCGGCAACCACCGCCAGACGGGGCACCACGGGCTCCAGCCAGCGCTTGACGTGATAGCGCGCCGGACTAGGGCAGAGGAGCACGGGAAGAACCGCTGCGGAGTTGGCGCCGATTAGTTGCCTCACAGAATCGGTGAGGCGGCGAACCAGCGGGGTTCCCGGCGTTGCAGAAGCGGCCAGCAGGCGCTGGCCGGTCTCCGGCGCCAATGTGGAGAGAATCTCCTCCTCCAGCGCCGGGTCCAGCAGCAGGACCGGCAACTGGCCTTCGCTGTCCAGCAGGGGGCGGATCAGGCGCCGTCCCAGCGCCTGGCGCGAGGCCTCGACCAGGGCTACCAGGCTCTTGTTCACCGGCGCCGCCTCGATCAGGGCCTCCAGAATCGTGCCCAGGTCGCGGATCGAAACCCGCTCGCGCAGCAGTTGTTCCAGCACACGGCCCGCCTCGCCCAGCGTCAGCAGTTTGGGCACCAGCTCCTCCAGCAGCTTGGGATGGCTCTCGTTGAGGGAATCCAGCAGCCGCTTGGTTTCCGCACGGCCCAACAGCTCGCAGGCGTGCTGGCGGATGAGCTCGCCCAGGTGGGTGGTGATGACCGTGACCGAATCGACCACAGAGTAGCCGGCGGCGATGGCCTGGTCCTCCAGCGCCGGGGCGATCCAGATGGCCGGAACTCCGAAGGCCGGCTCCCGGGCCTCTTTGCCGGCCAGTGGACGGCGGCCCGGATCGCCGGAGACGGCCAGCAACTGCGGCCCCTCGGTCTGCCAGCGGCCGATCTCAATGCCGCGGAGGGAGAAGAGATACTCGCGGGGCCTGAGGCGCAGATTGTCCGAGATATGCACAGGGGGCACCAGAAAGCCCATCTCGGAGGAGAGATGGCGGCGCAGGGAGCGGACGCGGCTGAGCAATTGCCCGCCCTGCTTTTCGTCCACCAGCGGAATGAGCTGAAAACCGATCTCCAGGGTCAGTTCTTCCAGGCGCAGAAGCGAAGCCAGGTCGGAGCCCTGCGCCTGCTCGGCCTTTTTCTTCTCGCCCATCCCCAGTTCGGGCGGAGAGGCCATCCGGGCGCGGGCGGAGGTGCGCCGCCCGCCCCAGAAGAGCGCTGCGGCCACGCCCAAAAAGGCCAGCTTGGGAAGCCCTGGAATCAGGCACATGGCCGCCGAGACCAGGCTGGCCAGGTAAAGGGTGGAGGGTTTGGCCAGAAGTTGCTGGTGAATTTCGGCGCCCAGCAATCCCGCCGAGTTGGCCCTGGTCAGGGTAATGCCGCCGGCCACGGAGACCAGCAGCGAGGGGATGATGGTGACCAGGCCGTCGCCTACCGTGAGCACGGTGTAGGTGTGCGCGGCCTCGCCGAGTTCGATACCCTGCTGCAGGGTGCCGATCAGCAGGCCGGCGATGATGTTGATGGCGGTAATCAGAATGGTGGCCAGCGAGTCGCGCTGGTTGAAGCGCGCGGCGCCGTCCATGGCGCCGTAGAACTCCGCCTCGCGGGCGATGGCCTGGCGGCGGCGGCGCGCCTCGGCCTCGTCGATCAGCCCGGCGTTCATGTCGGCGTCGATGGCCATCTGCTTGCCCGGCAAGGCATCCAGGGTGAAGCGGGCGGTGACCTCGGCGGTGCGCACGGCTCCGTGCGAGACCACTAAAAATTGAATGGCGATCAGGGCCAGGAAGAGCACGAAGCCGACCACGTAATTGCCGCCCACCACAAACTGGCCGAAGGCCTCGATCACCTTTCCGGCGGCCGCAGTGCCCTCCTGTCCGTGCAGCAGGATGCGGCGGCTGGAGGCGATGTTCAGCGACAGGCGGAAGAGGGTCAGCAACAGCAGCAGGGTGGGAAAGACGGAGAGCTCGATGGCGCGGCGAATCTGCACCGCGGAGAGGAAGACGATGATGGAGGCGGCTATGGAGAGCGCCAGCAGGAAGTCGAGGCCGGCGGCCGGCAGCGGCACCAGCATGACGAAGATGACGCTGATGGCGGCCAGCGGCAGCAGGTACTCGCGCAGCCGCAGCCAGATGGACAGGGGCGGCAGGACGCCGGCGGCCAGGGTGGTGGTGCTCATCGCGGATCTCCTCTAAAGGGCGGAGCGGCGGAGCCGGGCCGTCCAGGCTCTGTGGCCGCCCGGGCCTGCGCTCTGGCTCGCGCGGCCGTTTCGCGGGCGCGGCGCTCGCGCAGCTCAGTCTCCAGGCGCTGGCGATAGAGCCAGGCCAGGATGGCGGCCACCGCGGCGTAGAGTTCGACGGGAATGGGCTGGCCCACCTCCACCGAGCGGTAGAGGGAGCGGGCCAGCGGCGGATTCTCGATGATCGGCACTCCGGCCCAGCGGGCCTCGGCCTTGATCTCCTCGGCCAGCAGGTTGCGGCCCTTGGCCACCACCCTGGGAGCCTCCATGGTGCCGAAGTCGAAGCCCAGGGCCACGGCATAGTGGGTGGGATTGGTGAGCACCACGGCGGCCTTGGAGACGTCGGCCTTTACCCGGCGGCGGCGCATTTGCCGCTGCAGATTGCGGATGCGGCCACGAATCTGCGGGTTGCCCTCGGTCTCTTTGAATTCCTCGCGCAAGTCCTGGCAGCTCATCTTCAGGCGCGACTCGCGGCTCTGCCACTCCACCAGGTAATCGATGGCCGCCCAGCCGAAAAGCAGCCATGCGGCGGCCAGCAAAAGGCCATAGACGTCGGTACCCAGCCGCTCCAGCCGCACGGTCGAGAAGGGGGGCAGGGACAACTGCCTGCCGATGCTCTGCACGGCAAAGACGGCCAGCAGGCTGGCGGGAAGAAGCGACTTCCCCAGGCGGGCCGCGGCGCGCAGCGAGAAAAGGTTCTTCATGTTCGAGGCCGGGTTGATGCGTTCCGGCTTGAATCCCACCGCCCCGGCATAAAAATTGACTCCGCCGGTCTGCAGAATTCCCATCCCCAGAGCGCCCGCGGCCACCGCCGCCATCACCACCCCCGGCGGCCCGAGAACGGCGAGAGTCAGCCGGCGCACGGCGGCCAGCGTGGGCCCAATCTGGGACGGCTCCCAGCGGGCAGGCGAACCAAGATCGAGAAAAGCGGCAAAGGTAGTGCGCCAGGCGAGCAGCGTGCGGGTACCCAGCGCCCCAAGCGCCAGAACCCCGGCCAGGGTTCCGGCCGCGGTGGAGAGCTCGCGGCTGTGCAGTACATCGCCTTCCTTGTGAGCCTTTTCGCGGCGGTGCTGCGTGGCCTGTTCAGTGCGCTCTCCGGGCATCGGCCTATCCTCCCGCCAGCTGGCCGGAGGGTGCGATCAGCCGCTCGGCCAGGTCCAGCAGGCCCGCGAAGCGCGCCTCGATGAAGCGCGGCCACAGGGCCAGGCAACCGATAAGAAGAGCAAAGCCGGTGAGGGTTTTCATCGGCACGGTCAGGTTCATCACCGGCAACTGCGGACTGAGTTTGCCCAGCAGAGCCACCGCCACCTCGACCAGCATGGTGGCGGCCAGCACCGGCGCGGCCAACTCCACAGCGGCCAGAAAAACGCCGCTGGCGGCGCGCACGATACTGAGCGCGGTGAGCGGCGCCATAGCATAGTTGCCCAGCGGAACAACGCGGAAGCTGCGCACCATTGAGGCCAGCAGAATGCGATCCAGTCCGGCTCCCAGCACCACCAGAGTGCCCATCAGTTGAAAAAGGTCGCCCAGAAGCGGGGTCTGAATGGCGGAGTTGGGGTCGAGGAGATTGACCAGCGAAAAACTGAACTGCAGGCCGGCGATCTGGCCGGCAAAGAGGAGCATCTCATTCAATAGCGCGAGCGTCAGGCCATAGACCAGGCCCACGGCCAGCTCGCCCAGCAGTGCGGAGAGGCCGATGGTCACATGGGCAAGGGGCAGCGCAGTCACCAGCGGAGCCAGCAGAAAGGCAACCGCCCCCGCGAAGACCGCCTTGGCGCGAAGGGGGAGTGCTGTCGAGGAGAAGAAGGGGGCAAAGGCCACCATTCCGCTCACGCGCACCAGAACCAGCGTCATCGCGCTCAGAAAATTGGTCCAGTCGGTGATCGTTTTGCTCCTTCTCGTTCGATTTAAGCGGCGTTAGCGGAGCTAGCGGGGTTAGCTCCGTCTAACTCCGCTAACACGCGCAAAGCGCGGCTGACTCCGCTAACTCCGCTCATCCAAGGTAACGGTGAAAATCGGCCAGCAACAGCCGCGTGTAAGCCGCCATGCGTTCCAGGAACCAGGGCATTCCCACCAGCAGAATCGCGGCCACCGCCCCCAGCCGGGGGACACTGGTCAGCGATTGTTCCTGCAGGCTGGTCAGGGTCTGAACCAGGCTCAACAAAAAACTCAAAAGCGCCGCTGCAATCAGCAGGGGCGCGGCCAGAATCAAGGCCTCTTTCATCAGTTGGCGAAGCAGTTCGGCAACCAGGTCGGGGGTCATCGGGGTTCCTTTCAAAAACTCTTCAAGAGCGAGTTGGCCAGCAGGTTCCAGCCATCCACCATCACAAACAGCAGAATCTTCAAGGGCGTCGAGACCACCACCGGCGGCAACTGGAACATGCCGATGGAGGTGGTGATGGACGCGGTCACCATATCGATCAGGAGAAAGGGGAGAAAGAGCACCGCGCCGATGGCGAATCCGGCCTTCAATTCGGAGAGGATGTAGGCCGGGACCACCACCCGCATGGGCAGGTCGCCGGGCGTATCGGGGCGCGGAATCTGCCCCGCCGCGGTAAACAGGGCCAGATCCTTCTCGCGCGCGTAGCGCAGCAGAAACAGCTTCACCGGCTGGGCTCCGCGGTCGATAGCCTCCCAGCCCGTCACCTGGCCCTGGCGATAGGGCTCAACGGCCTGCTGGTCCATCTGGTTAAGCACCGGAGTCATCAGGAACCAGGTCATCATCAGGGCCAGCCCCATCAGGGTGGGGTTGGAGGGCGCGGTTTGCGTGCCCAGGGCCTGGCGCAGGAAGTGAAAGACCACCAGCAGGCGCACCAGCGGGGTCATGCACATCAGAATCGCGGGCAGCAGGGTTATCAGCGTCAGGACAAGGAGAATGGTCCATGGAGTCGAATCCGAAGGGTGGAGCCGTTGACTGAGATCGGGAATGAGAGGGGCGGGCGCAGCAGCCGCCACTCGCGCCGCAGCCCACAGCACTACCATGAGACCCTCGCGGCCGGAGCCGCGCCGGGGCGCAGCGGTGCAAACGAACGTCCCGCACCGGCCGGCCGTGCCCGTTCATCGAGCGCGTAGAAGGCCGGCGCGCCCTCCGGCGAGGTGGCCACCAGAAAGCGGCGCCCCTCGGCCTCCACCAGGGCGAGCGACTGCCGCGGAGCCAGCGCGATGCGCTCCAGCAGCGCCAATCGCGGCCGTGGTCGCGAGGTAACGCGCAGCCTCTGCAGCAGCCAGCCGGCCAGCCCACCCACCGGAGCCGCTTTGCCATTCCCCTCCAGCTTCATACCATTGGCCTCTCATCTGTCTCAAAGAACCGCACCGGCTGGTTCATGACAGCCGGGTTATGCGCACTGCCAACTGCGCATCGACGACTTCGAACTCGCTCCAGGCCAGTTGCACCTTGCCGGAGGCCAGGGGCAAATCGTCGCCGAGAGTCCATTGCGACTCAATGACCTGGCCCGGCTCAAGAGCCAGAAGGTTGCGGACGCGAAACTCACGCACCGGAACGCTCACGCCCAGCTCCACCGGCAGCCGCGCCACCGGTCCACTGAGCGGAGTGAAATCTTCCTCTTCCGGCCGGTGAGGCGAAGGCACTAGCGACTGTTGGACGGCGGCATGATCCGCCCCGCTTGCCTCGTGTTTGCGCGGCTGCTCCGTTGCCGGCGCCGGCATGGGATGTGTGGTAGCCATGTCGTGAGAAATCATGCAGAAATGTGACCAGAAAGGAGACAGAAGGATTGGAGTGGGTTAAGAAATGCACCCCAGCGGATTGCGCACTCTGCAACCCATGAAACCTGGCAGCAACATCGCTGCTACACTGGAAGGTGATAGCAATACGCGGCATTCCCCGCCCAAAGCTGGCCGGAAGCCGCGGATCGAGGTCCAACAAGATGCCGGAACAACAGGAAAACAGAAGCTTTACGGGAACCAGCCTGCGCCTGAAGGTGGGCCTGGCGGAGATGCTCAAGGGCGGCGTCATCATGGACGTGATGAACGTGGAGCAGGCCCGCATTGCCGAGGAGGCCGGCGCCACCTCGGTGATGGCTCTGGAGCGCGTGCCGGCCATGATCCGCGCCGAGGGCGGAGTGGCGCGCATGGCCAAGCCCAGCCTGATCAGGCAGATCATCCAGGCGGTTTCCATCCCGGTCATGGCCAAGGTGCGCATCGGCCACTTCGCCGAGGCGCAGATTCTGCAGGAACTGGGCGTGGACTTTATCGACGAAAGCGAGGTCCTTACCCCTGCCGACGAGGCGCACCACATCGATAAGCACGCCTTCACCACGCCTTTTGTGTGCGGGGCGCGCAACCTGGGCGAGGCCCTCAGGCGCATTGCCGAGGGCGCGGCCATGATTCGCACCAAGGGCGAAGCGGGCACCGGCGACGTGGTTCACGCCGTCCAGCACATGCGGCAAATTACCCGCGAGATGCGCATCCTCACCGTGCTCAGCGAGCAAGAACTTTACGCCGCCGCCAAGGAGCACCAGGCCCCTTATGAGTTGATCCGGATGGTGGCAGAGACGGGCAAACTGCCGGTGCCCAACTTTTCCGCCGGCGGCATCGCCACTCCCGCCGACGCCGCTCTGATGATGCAACTGGGCGCCGAGGCAATCTTTGTTGGTTCGGGAATCTTCATGAAGGAGCGCGCCACGCCGCTGGAGGTCGAAAACTGGACCGAGAGTGACGGCGAGGTCGGCCTTTGCGGCAAGAACGAGGTGGGCACTCCGCGCAACCCCGAAGAGCGCGAGGAGGCCGTCAGCCGCGCCAAGGCCATCGTGCAGGCCACCACATACTACAACGATCCCAAGATACTGGCCGAGGTCTCTGCGCAGGTTACCGGCACTATGAAGGGCCTGGCCGCCGCCAGCATCGAAGAAAAAGACCAGCTCCAGACCCGCGGCTGGTAGCCACCTGCGGTAGGACAGACGCTCGATCTTCGTCCGCACTGGCATCCTTGTTCCCCACCCTTGCGTCCGCCGCGGCGGGCGCAAGGGTGGGAAACCCGGCAAAGATCGCTTCTCACTTTTCCACACCCCGGACTGCTGCGACGAGACCTTTCCTTTACCGGCCGCGCTACACCAACAATCCGCTGGTCCAAAAGATAGGACAGACCAGCCCTGTCTGCCCCGGTTACTGGCAGATCAGGGATGTGTTGACCATCATCAGCGGTATGTTGTTGGACTCCGAGTACTCGAGCGACAGCGTGTCTCCGCCGGCGACCGTGAAGGTGTCGGTGTTGTCTGTGCAGCTGGAGCCGTTGCCATTGGTTGAGACCGAGCAGGTCATCGCAGTCCCAAGCCCGTTCTTGAAGACAGTTACTGTGGTGATGTTAGGCGCGGCGGTGTTGTAGTTGTTGGCGCCCACGTTGAGGGCAAGCACGGTGCAGGCGGCCGGGGCGACAACGATGTTCGTCTCGTAAGCGTCAGCGATGACCAAGTTATTTTCGCGATCCGGGTTCAGGGTTGCGTTGGGCTTGATGTAAAAGAGGGTGCCCGGCGCGGAATCGCCGGAGTTGTTCCAGCTTGCCGTGTAGATGGACGAAGTGCTGATGAAGCTGCCCGCTGCGCCGGTGGCGCCAGTGAGGCCCGACGGCCCGGAAGGCCCGGTGACGCCGCTAGGGCCAACTGGTCCTGCTTGTCCGGCAGAACCGGTGAGTCCAGTGAAGCCCGTGGCTCCGGCGGGACCGGTGAGGCCGGTCAGGCCGGTAGGTCCGGTAGGTCCGGTGGCGCCGGTGGAGCCAGTGGCGCCGATCGCGCCGGCGAGGCCGGTCGGGCCGGTAGGTCCGTCAGATCCGGCAGGACCGGTAGAGCCAGTGGGGCCGGTAGAGCCGATCGCGCCGGTGAGGCCGGTCGGGCCGGTCAGGCCGGTAGGTCCAGCAGAACCGGTTGAGCCAGTGAGGCCCGTGAGTCCAGTTGTACCGGTAAGGCCGGTCGGGCCGGTCAGGCCGATAGGTCCAGCAGGACCGGTAGAGCCGGCGGAGCCGGTGGCGCCGGTTGCGCCAGCGGAGCCGGTGGCGCCGGTGAGACCGGTCGAGCCGGTAGGTCCGGTAGATCCGGCAGGACCGGTAGGACCGGTGGAGCCGATTGCGCCGGTGGAGCCGGTGGAGCCGGTCGCGCCGACTGGTCCGACAGGGCCGGCAGGACCGATAGAGCCAGTGAGGCCCGTGAGTCCGGCAGGACCGGTGAGGCCGGTCGCGCCGGTTGCTCCGGAAGCTCCGATCGCGCCGGTGGCGCCTGTGGGTCCGGCGGGGCCGGTGGTGCCAGTGAGGCCCGTGGCGCCCCCTGGACCCTTAGGACCAGTGGCGCCTGTACCGCCGGTGGGACTGGCAGGTCCGGCTATGCCCTGAATGCCTTGCGCTCCAGTGGCGCCAGTGGAACCGGCGGCGCCGGTCGTGCCAGCGGCGGCCAGAAGTGCCCAGTTCCCGCCAGAGCTGGCGACGTCAGCGACTGGGTCAACCCCGGTGTTGCCAAGGAGGGCGATGTAGCTGCCCCCGTCTTCGGAGACGGCAGCACCGACAGAGTATGAGATGGCAACGTTCCAGGCGCCGGTGAAGCTGACCGGTGTGCCTTGCGCTCCAGTCGCGCCAGCGGGACCGGCAGCACCCGTTGCACCAGCGACGCCGATGGGACCGGCGGGACCGGCAGCACCCGCTGTACCAGCGACGCCGACGGGACCGGCGGGACCGGCAGCACCCGTTGCACCAGCGACGCCGATGGAACCAGCGGGACCGGCAGCACCCGTTGCACCCTTTGCGCCTACGATACCAGCCGGACCTGCAGCACCCGTTGCACCCTTCGCACCGGCAGGTCCAGCAGGACCTTGCGGGCCTTGAATGCTTGTGGACACGATGAAGTTGTCAGACTGGGTCGTCAACGTGTTTGTAATGAGGAGTTCATAGGAGCCAGCTGAGATAGACCCCGAATAGACGGCGGTGACCAGAGTATTGGTGAAGCTGGAGACGTATAGTAGGGCGCCGTCCATCGTGACGGTTGGCTTGGTGGTTCCAAAGCCGCTTCCGTAGATCTGAAGCGTGACAGTGCCTGAACCCGGCGATACGACCACGTGATTGATAAGGGGTCCGGACGCAGCATGCAATAGTGCCTGCGCAAACAGGACAATCGATGCTGTCAAGAGTAATTTTGTGCTCCAATGCGTCTTCATAATCCTCCTCCAGCACTCAAGCCGGGTTGTGTTACAGGTGAACGGTAAACAAGCGGTGTGGACGGCATTCCACGCTTCAAGTGGGTTCTGGATAGAACCAGCCACGATTAGTTTGAAACAGAAATGCAGTACGGGCTTTATCTGGCAATAGAAATCGGCGGGGACTCTCCGTGATCGGGACGGCAGGTGCGCAGTGACCCAGACTGGAACTTGTCCGGGTATCTGCAATGCGGCCAACTGGCGGGGTGGCGCAGCCTTAAGGAACCGCCGGCGAGGCGCACCACATCGATAAGCACGCCTTTACCACGCCCTTGGTATGCGGCGCACGCAACCTGGGCGAGGCACTGCGGCGAATCGCCGAGGGACCGGCTATGATTCGGACAAAAGGAGAAGCCGGCACCGGCGATGTCGTCCACGCCGTTCAGCATATGCGGCAGATTACAAGGGAGATGGGCGCTAACTGTGCTCGATGAGCAGGAACTATACGCGACGGCCAAGGAGCATCAGGCTCCTTACGAACTGATCCGGATGGTCGCGCAAACAGGCAAACTGCTGGTGCCCAATTTCTCCGCCGGCGGCATCGCCACACCGGCCGACGCCGCCCTGATGATGCAACTGGGCGCCGAGGCCATCTTTGTCGGCTCGGGCATCTTCATGAAGGAGCGCGCCACGCCGCTGGACGTTGAAAACGATCCCAAGGAGCGGGAAGAGGCCGTCTCCCGCGCCAGGGCCATCGTGATCGCCACCACGCATTACAACGACCCGAAGATCCTGGCCGAGGTCTCCGAGCAGGTTACTGGCACCATGAAGGGCCTAGCCGCCGCCGCCATCGAAGAAAAGGATCTGCTCCAAACCCGCGGCTGGTGAGCTTGCCGCTCAGGCAGTCCGTTTCGCGTCGATGTTTTGAAAGGGCATGACTTCACAGGCTGCGGAAAAACTCCTGATTTGCACCTGATTTCGTTCTGGCGGCGGATTTTTCGCCGTTTTCGGCCCGTTTTTGCCGCGGTTTCCTCGTTTCGTTTTGCCCCTG
>JBEKNO010000011.1:0-25889 GCA_049522735.1 Occallatibacter sp. | reverse complement strand
TCCGCCTCGATCCAATCAAACGAAAAGGCGGACTCAAGGCCAGACGGCTCATCGCATCCACCAGCGACGACTACAGAGCTCAACTCCTCGGACTCGCATGACGTTCATGCGATTGCCCTGCTCCCAGTGAATTTCGCGCGACCCGAGATCAGAATGTGGAGTATACTGTGGAATAGGGTCCACATATGGAAACCGTCCAGATTGTTCTCGATATGAAGCTGCTGCGCGCCACTGACCAAGCCGCGCGCCGAATGAAACGGAATCGTTCCGCGCTGGTGCGCGAAGCGCTGCGGGAACATCTGCGGAGATTGGAGGTGCGCGCCTGGGAAGAACGCGACCGCGAGGGATATTCGCGCCAGCCGCAGACGTCCGAGGAATCCCGTCTTTGGGAAGCGGAGGCGGCATGGCCGGCAGAATAGTCCGAGGGGATGTTCGCCTGTACAAATTTGCCCCGCCCGATAAGAACAGGCCGGTGGTGGTTCTCACTCGTTCGAGCGCCATTGCTTATCTCTCGACTGTAACCGTGGCGCCCATTACGTCTGCGATTCGTGGCGTGCCATCCGAGGTTGTTTTGAATGAAGAAGATGGCATGAAGGCGTCCTGCGCGGTGAACCTGCACAATGCGGTCACCGTCTCCAAGGATCGATTGGGTAAGCGCGTGGCTCAACTGAGTTCCCGGCGAATGAGCCAAATCTGTGCCGCTTTGCACTTCTCTCTGGGCTGCGATCTCAGTCTTGTGTAGGAATCAGGAAGCTCCTACGATTTATGCTCGCCGAAGACCACCGCAGTAAACATAAAGATGTCGGTATCCTCGTCCTTCCAGCAATCCGAGCGCATCCCCGCCTTGTGGCAGGTTTGCTCCAGGAACGTCTGCCGATCCCATCCTTGTTCCACCGGCACCTGCGGAAGCAAAAGGCCCTCGGATGAGCCGTTCCTCATCAGCAAACCGTGCTGGCCGACCTTGATCTGGTCGATATCCAGAACGCGCCGCAGGGGCGAGAGCACGGAGATCTCGTACTCCAACTTTGGCAACTCGGACGGCGATACCGGCTGAAATCGAGGATCGCGCAGGGCGGCCAGCGTAGCCGTGTCGCGCACCGTCATATAGAGAGGCTTTCTCGCCGAGGTGTAGCCGATGCACCCGCGCAGTTGCCCCGCTTCTTTCAGCGTTGTGAACGCGCCGCGCTCCTGGTTCAGAGTTTCGCTGGCGCTGGCGTCCGGCGCATACGGCTCGCTCACCTCCACCGCGTACTCCACCGACTTGCGCGCCAGGGCCAGCAGTTCGGCCTTCTCCTTGTCAGTAAGCGAGAACGGAGTTTCCACTGCCTTTCCGCTATGAGTGTTTACGAATACGTCGGCGCTGTATCCCACCACGCGCGAATGATCTCCCGTGATGTCGCCGGAATTGGCATACTTCAGCACCTTGGCCTGGTTGGCTCCCATGCGCTCCGCATAAATCATCGCGGCTACAATGGGCGCGCCGCCGCAGGCTTCCCATACCCGCGTCTGGAAGTTTTGCGACATGCTGAAGTAGTCCCACTTCTCCAGCGCATTGAGCGTCTTGTGGTCGATCTTCACCGCTTCATCGTAGGGGTGGTAGTGCGACAGATCGGAGCTGGCCAGCACCAGCGTATCGCCTTCCTTGCCCTCGGCCTTGATTAACTTTGCCAGGGCCACGCCCAGCGCGCGGCTGCTTTCATAACTCTGGTCTCCCATATCGATGGGCACCAACTGAAAATCGCCCAGCACCTTCTGCAGCCACGGCAACTCCACCTCGATGGCATGCTCGGCGCCTTCCGAGGTGGCATCGTGTCCCCGGCTGGAAAGCTTCATGGTCGAGCTCATCTTCACCAGCTTGGCCGCGAAGGCCTTGTCCACCGGCACATTCCCCAGCGGCGTGGCGTAGGCATCGCCGTCATAGACCGAGGTGAAATCGAAGCTCTCGTGATGCGAAGGCGCGATCACCACCACGCGCGAAAACTTGCGCCCTTTCAGCGCCGCGTAGGTGTAGGCAGCCACGGGGCCGGAGTACTGATAACCGGCGTGCGGCGCAACCGCGGCCAGGATGGGGTCTGTGATCGCCGGCTGCGACACATGCGACAGCATGTCGTCGATCATGGATGAAAGTTCTTTGGGGTCGGCGGGATAGAAGCTGCCTGCTACCCCGGCCTGCCTTACCTTCTGCGGATTGGCGGCGTCCACCGCAGCGCGAACGTGCTGCAATGGCGCAACCGCCAGCAGAGCGACGAGTTGAGCTGTCAGCCAATACATTTTGTGACTCCTCTTGATCTTCATTTGCCAAACCTCCTCAACACCCTCATGTGTGCCAAACGCCTGGAATGGGGTGCATGCAGAATGGGCAGCGATCCTTGCGGATCAACACCTCGCTGGCCGTGAACCCCACGCGTTCCACTAACTGTTTGCGGCACTGCGGGCAGTAGGTATTTTGCGCCGGATGCCCCGGCACATTGCCGATGTACACGTAATGCAGTCCCTCGGCGTCGGCAATGGCCTTGGCGCGTTCCAGGGTCGGCACCGGCGTGATGGGCAGATTCTTCAACAGGTATTGCGGATGAAATTGCGTGAAGTGCAGGGGCACATCCACGCCCAGGTTGGTTTTGATCCATTGCGCCAGGCCGCGGAATTCGTCATCGCCGTCGTTCATCCCCGGCAACACCAGGTAAACGATCTCCGTCCACTTGCCCATCTTTTTAAGAGTGACCAGCGTATCCAGCACCGGCTTCAAATGGCCGGTCACCACGTCCCTGTAGTACTTCTCGGTGAAGGCCTTGAGATCGATCTTGACCGCGTCCATTTTGCCGTAGGCCTTCCGCAGCGCATCCTCCTGCATGTAGCCGTTCGACACCACAATGCTGCGGACACCGGCTTGGTGCCCGGCATCGGCCGCGTCCATCAGGTACTCCGCAAAGATCACCGGCTCGCTGTAGGTGTAGGCGATGGTGGGGCAGTCATATTGCCTGGCCAGCTCGGCCACCCGTTGCGGCGGAGCATATTGGGCGGGGATCTGCTCCGGGCGCGACTGGGAGATGTCCCAGTTCTGGCAGAATTTGCAGTTCACGTTGCAGCCCGCCGTGGCTATCGAGAAAGCGGTCGTCCCGGGCAGGTAGTGGAAGAGGGGCTTTTTCTCGATGGGATCGACATGCGCCGCGCACACCCGCGAATGCACCAGCGTGTAGTAGGTTCCTCCGCGATTCTCGCGCACGCCGCAATAGCCGCGTTCCTTGTCGCCCACTACGCATTCGCGCGGACACAGCTTGCACTTGATCTTCCGGTTTTGCAGCTTCTGGTAGAACTTCGCTTCCACGGCGAATTGCGAATCATCCTGCTTTTGCTGAGCAGCCCCCATGGAAATCGTCCCGGCGGGCTCGGAAAAGTCACCCAGGCCCAGAGCCGCTCCCGAGGCCAGCGCGCACATCAGGAACGAACGGCGGTCGAACGGGTTCAGCCCCCCGCCGGACAGAATCTTCATGCCTTTCCGCACATCGAGTTCACGTAACATGTTGAACCTCCCAGTCACGCTCCCAACTACACCTCAACCATCGAGATTCGCTTGGGATCGTTCGTGCCCAGCCGGTGTTCCGCGTCGGCTGCCGTTGCAATGTAGTGCGGCGCCCTGTCCTCGGCCTCCAGCGTCTTCAATCCCTTTTCGGCCCGTTTGCGCTCGATGATCTGCCAGCCAGTGTAATCCAGCGCCACGGGATCCTGCGAAACAATCAAGCCGTTATGATGCCAACTGTGTTCCGGCTTGTATCCCGGCCCGCCCTCGTACATGGCCGTGGTCGCATCGCAGATAATCAGGCGCATCCTCGTCCGAATCTCCGGCAGCATGTTCAGGTCCGCGATGTAGGGATTGCAGCCGTTGGGATGGTACTTGTTGGGGTTATGGATGACGCCATACATATTTTTCAACGCCATGGTTACGCCGGCGCCGTCATGGTCTTTCAGCACGGGAACATTGATCAGGACATTGGAGCGCTGGGTCAGATTCTTCGACAGCCGGCTCCCGACGCTGCCATAGGCAACCAGCTCCTCTTCATAATCGACGCGATCGGTGCCGAAGCAGAGAACGCCGTTGCCGCTCGTCGAGATATGGAAGCCGGCGCGTTCCATTTCCTCGCTGTCGCGGTCCCACACCACGATGTCGCCGGCCTTGATTCCCGCCTCCCGCAGCCGCTCGCAAATGGCTTCGACGAGTTGAAGATTGCTGGAGATTCCACGTCCTCCCAGCGCATTTACCTTCAGCCCCACCAATTCACCCGGCTGCACCAGCATCCTCCAGGCCTCGATGGGATGATCCCGGTCAAAGAGAGCCTGCATGGAGCGATCCAGAAGCGCCAGCATCCGGCCCGAGTCGATACTGGAGCCTGGCGTGGAGGCCGTGCCGCGCAGCAGGGCATCGCGGGCCAGCACAACCCTGGATTTCGCCGCCGTCGCTCCCCGTTCCGCCGCCGCCAGCAGTTCCCTGCCGCCGCCAGCGCGCAGAGCCGCGGCACCCATAAGCGCGCCCTTCAGAAAATACCGCCGGCTGGCGCTATGCATTGATTTCATTAGGGTTCTCCACTGAACCCATGATCTGTCGCGAGGGGCCAGTCCGTGAAATGGTATGCCTGTAACGCATACTCAATCAACGCGTACCGCAATTCGCATGACCTTTCAGTGACGGCTGGCACTTTCGTAGAGTTCGATCAGGGAATGGAAGGGCGTTTATATGTTTATCTTTACCATCATACGCTATAGAATCAATGGTTTGCGATTCTATCCTCACTGGCACAAAGAGGCCGTCGATTCCCGTCGAACGGCGCCTGCCACTCCTGAAATCCACCCCCGCCAAATTGCGTCAGACAGAACCTATGGCCTGGATCCGGTTGGCGACATCGGAGGCCAGGGTCTCAACTTCAAGAGGGAAGAGCCTGCACTCCCGCGCGGGGAGTTCAGCCAGCAGATCCGCATACGGGGCGGCCTCGCAGCCCAGGAACGCGGGGAAGCCGGCCGTGTCGGCCATCCTGCAACTCACCTTGATCAATTCAGCCACACTCCAGGAACCATCCGGCCGCCTGGGCGAATGATGCTCGAAGACCACCGCATCGAATTCGGAAGGCAGCTTCCAATCCACAATGAGCTGGTGGCCGATTCCACAATGGTCCGCTCCAAACATATCCCGCTCGGCCTGCAGGATGCTGACGCCGGATCCGCCATGCGTTCCCAAAAGCGCGCTGTACTCTTTGGGCCGCACAGTGGCCAGCGCCAGGCGGCCGATATCGTGCAGGATGCCCGAGGTGTAGGCGATGTCTTTGTCCATGAACCCCGCTGCGGCCATCTGCTCGGCGATCAGGGCGCAGGCCAGGTTGTGACGCCAGATGACCTGAATGGAAGAAAGATTCAGCGCTTTGCCCATATAGGTTCTGGCGGCCACGGTGAGACACATCCCCTGCAGGTTGTTGATGCCCAATACCGCGATGGCCTGCAGAATGCTGCTGGCGGGAAAACGCGGGGCGTACAGGAGAGAGTTCGCGATGGTGAGAACCTCGCTGGCAAAAGCCATGTCGGACGAGATCAGGTCGCTCATCTGGTGCAACTGCACATTTTCCTTGTTTGCCAACTGCAGAACACGGAGGGCGACTTGAGGAAACGGGGGAAGGCGCAGATGGGCCCAGGTCACATCGTCCACATTGGGTTCTCGCCTCTCGATCTTCACGATGGGAGTCTCCCTTCGTCCAGGCATGGTTATCGTGAGTGCGGCGGCCTGGCCGATTTTTCCCGCACGGCATCGATCAAGACGGCGCTTCGGCATTCCCGATACCAGGTATATCGACAGGAGAGCTGCTCTTCTTGAACGGGAACTCCTGTTGCGGGAAATCGATCGTCGCATCGGCTTCAAGGGCCAACGCATAACCGAAACAGGCAATCGATGCCGCAAAATCGGCGCTGTGAATGGCGCTGGCCCTGGATTTGCATCAAGGGGCGCCGCGGCGCTGGGATACCGCGATGCTATGGATTCATCGGGCTTTCCAGGTCTTTCCGTCCATGCTCGCCCAAACCAGATTTTGATCGTTCACAATCTCGAAGACCGTGGCGGGAAGCGGCGGGGCCACTGTTGCGCCTCCGGCGGGCGCAGCGGCGGCTGTATTGCCGGTCTCATGCTGCTGGAGGCGCACTTCCATGGCGCGTCCGGCCCATTGCCGGGCAACAGCTTCCCAGTGGCTTCCTGAGTCTTCACTAAGAAACAGCGCGCCGGCCTGGTCGATTGCCAGCGTCTGATTTTTCGCTGTCACGGTGGAAATCGCCGTCAGGCCGCTGGGCAGCGGCGCAGCCTTCGCCTCGGTGGCAGCCATGATTTGACCCACATACATTGGCGCGCTGACATCGTAGCTGATGTGCGGCGAAACATCCTTTTTATACCGCGGCATTGAAGCCCCGCCCGAGCCGGAATACCGGGCCTCCGCGGTGCGGCTGGTCTGGGCGCGCTCCGCCATGCTATCTATTTTTGTCTGGGCAGTGCCGGAAGCCGTGCCATTACTCGAATACAAGTTAACAACATGTTGGGGTTGCCGCGCCGCAGCTGCCTGCTCCGGCATGTATTGAGCCGTGGCAATTCCTTGCCCTGACGCTCCCGCAGGCAACGCGCTACCTTCGCGTTCAACGCCGGAAAGCGCGTTAGCACTGGCCTCCATGGAGGGCGCGGAGTAAGGAACAACCTCCGCGGGAAGCGCTTCGGAGTTCGCGCGAAGCGGTGCGGATTGCGCCTTGCTAGCAAAATGTTTTGCGGCCGCAGGCGAAGCCGGCGCAGGTGTATTTCCCGCGCTTACGCGCTCTGTCGAGGAAGCTTGCGAGATGCTTCCCACATTTTGCGGGGCATTTTGAGGTGTGGCCCTGGCCAATTCCGGGCCCTGTTCCGCGTGCCTATAGTGAACCAGAACAGCCAGCGCAACCATCGCCGCCAGCGCCGCCGCCGGAACCCATGCCCGGCGCCAGCCTCTGAGCCAGGAGCCGGCCGGCACCGTGGAACGGGCGTCTGGAACGGCTGCCGCCGCGCCCGTTTCCAGGCCGGAGGCTGCCTCCTGGGCAAGGAAAATCACCTGCCGGCAGCGGCTGCACACGGCAAGATGGGCCAGAATCTGCCCCCGTTCCCGCTCCGGAAGAGCATGCTCGGCAAAGGCGTTGAGGCTCTCCGCGCCGGGATGAAGATCGAGTTGAGAAGTTGGATTCATAGCGCAGCCTTCTCTTGGAACGTGTCCGATGGAGAATATTGCAGCAGTTTCTTGAGATTTAGATTCAAGTCGCGCGGATCGGCTCCCAGCGCCTCTTCGGCCGCGCGCCTGCTTAGGCCCAGGCCCTGCAGATTCTTGAGAATCTGCTTCCTGAGGCCGTCTGTCACGCGCCGTAATTTGCGGCTGACCGTCGCTTCATGCACATTGAGCACCCGGGCGATCTCGAGCAGCGTCCGTCCGTCAAGGTAGTAGGCGGCCAGCAGAAAGCGATCCTCCGCTTCCTGTCGCAGCAGAGCCTCTTCAATGGCTTTGCCCAGCGCCGGTAGCTGGCTCTCAAGCTCGCCGGGCTCCGGGTCCAAAGCGGGCGCGTCATATTCTTCCAGCGGCTGCTCCCGATGGCTGCGGCGGTGATGGTCCACAAAGCGCTGGGCAAGCGTGGTTCTGAGCCAGCCCATCAGCGATCCCCTTCCCCGGTAGGAATCCAGGGGGCAGCGCCTCTGGCCATCGCGCTCCGTCAATCCGTAGAGTTCCGCATAGAGCTGGTCGGCCAGGTCGCGGCCCAGCGTCTCGCTGCCGGTAATGGCCATCGCGGCGCGCGCCAACGGCTGCCGGTAAAGCGCAAGAAAGTGTTCCCATGCGCGCTCGTTGCCGTTTGCGCAGGCTCGCGCCAACACCAGATCGGCCAGCCTCAGTCCGCGGAAGAAGGCCGCCTGTTGCTGCCATGAAGCCATCGTCCCCTGGGCCAGCCCGTAGTTCTGCGCCCTTCCAATGCCGAGCAGTATCTGGTGGAACTCGCCAGAAACCAGCCCACAGGCGGCCGCATCGCACGCCCGCCACAACTCCTCAAGCAATGCGGCGTCGATCGCGCCCGCCGCGGACGGAATGCCTGGCCCGGCTGTGCCTTCAACGGATTGGGCTGGCATAATCCCCACGCCCTCAAGATACGCTAAAAAAACTCTGCAAGAAACCAATGCGCAGGCGTTCCTGAGTCAATGGCCGGCGATCGATAAGCCGGTGGAGGAGAGCGATGAAGAATTTAGGCAGGATCGGACTGGCGGGCGCGTTGCTATTGGCATTCGCGGCATTTGAGCATGGAAGTGGAGTCAAAGCGGCTGGTGGGCCGCAGGAACCTGAAAATGGTCCATACCGGGTACTGGCTCCCATCGAGAGCGGCAATCTGCTGCTCTTCCCGGTGGTCCGGGCAAACAGCAAATCTCCCGGCGTAACCCCCTTTCTCACCCTGGACGAGGGCATCAAGAGCGGAGAGGTTGAAGTAACCGAGGCGGGCCGGGTGCAGGGACTGGTGCGGCCCAGGAGAGCCGCGCCCAGCGTGGGCGTCCCTCCTTACCAGGATGACCGCTATCGCGGCGCCCCGCAGCCCGATGAAGATACGTATCGCGGAGACCAGGTCAACACGCTGGTCCTCGTCAATCACTCTGACAAGCCCCTGCTGCTGCTGGCAGGCGAGATCGTAACCGGAGGCAAGCAGGATCGGGTCATTGCCAAAGACCGCATCGTGCCTGCCGGCGCCGATCCCATTGACCTGTCGGTCTTCTGCATCGAGCCGGGCCGTTGGACGGAGAGTTCGCCTACCTTCGGCGCGGCGGCCAAGGCGCCCTCCCACAGCTATATGGTCCAGCCTACCGTGCGGGAGAAGGCCATGGTGGCTAAGGACCAGCAACAGGTGTGGAGCTCAGTCCAGGGAAGCATTTCGCAATTGTACGCGGCTGCTCCCACGGCTTCGGCCTCAAGAAGTCTGGACAGCAATGGACCGGGAGGTTCGGGCTATTACAGTTCCATGGGCACTACCAGCTACGCGCAGGTCATGCAGGACAGCGCCGTCAGCGCCAAGGTGGATGAAGAGGCCGCAAAGGTGATGAAGTCGCGGGATCAGGTGATGGCCCAGTTTCGCCAGGAACACGCCGTCGGCGTGGTGGTGGCTGTGCACGGCGAAATCGTGTGGGCCGACCTCTTTGCCTCGACCGACCTTCTCTCCCGCTACTGGACCAAGCTGGTCCGTTCCTATGCGGCCGAGAGCCTCATCGAGGGCGAGACCGGCTCCGTGCCCACCGTGGCCACTGCGCAGCACTTTCTTGATGCGCCCTCGGGAGGCGCCGAAACCAGCGAGAGCGAAGTAGGCGTCTACCGTTATAGCGAACTCAGGTCCGGGAGCACTGAAACCTTTGTGCTGGAATCGTTGTTGCCCGGAGCCGGCTACGACGTCCACATCAGCAAACTGAAGCTGAAGACCGTGGAGCATCACACCAAGCCGCCACAAATGTACCGTCCGGATGTATACCGCTGATTGACCGGCGGCGGCGGCATCTCCTTGGTACGATGAATCCATGGAGTGCAAGATGCCAAAGATTCTCGATGGCGTGGCGATCGCCGCGGCAATCAAGCAGGAAGTGGCCGGGGAAGTCCGCGCACTGGCCGCTCAAGGCATCCGGCCGGGGCTGGCGGCGGTGCTGGTGGGCACCGTAGCCGCGTCGGAGATATACGTCCGCAGCAAGGTGCAAACCTGCGCCGATCTCGGCATCTACAGCAACCTCATTACGCCGCCCGAGTCGGTGACGACCGAGGAAATGCTCGACCTGGCAGCCCGCATCAACGGCCGCGACGAGATTGACGGCATCCTCATCCAGTTGCCTCTGCCCGCGCACGTCGATGCCAAGGCCGTGCTCGATGCCGTCGCGCCCTCCAAGGACGTGGACGGCCTTCACCCGGTAAACGCGGGCCGATTGCAGGCGGGAAGGCCGGCGCTGGCGCCCTGCACTCCGGCGGGGATCATCGAGATTCTCAAGCGCAGCGGCATCCCCATCTCCGGCCAGCATGCGGTGGTGGTGGGCCGTAGCGACATTGTGGGCAAGCCGGTGGCCATGTTGCTGCTTCACCAGAACGCCACGGTCACCATCTGCCACTCCAGGACCCGCGATCTGGGAGCCGTCACCCGCCAGGCCGACATTCTGGTGGCCGCTATCGGCCGCCCCGGCTTTATTACTACGGAGATGGTCGCCCCCGGCGCAACCATCATCGACGTGGGCATTAACCGCATTGACAGCCGCGCCGATTTCGACCGCTACTTTGCCGGCGATGCCAGGCGCGAAGCCGCCTTCGCCAAGCGGGGTACCACCATTGTGGGCGACGTGCACCCCAGAGCCTTCGAACTGGCCGGCGCTTATACGCCTGTGCCCGGCGGCGTGGGTCCGCTGACCATCGCCATGCTCATGGCCAACACGGTGCGGGCCGCCAAAATGCGGCGGGGACGGTAGACGGGCTTTTGGGCAAAGTGATTCGCAGGTTATATAGTGAAACCAAGATGAACACGCAGGCTGAATTCAAAGAGTTTACAAACCGACTCAAGCTGCTAATCAGCAAGCACCCTGACTTGATTACTATGACGCTGAGCAACATTTTCACCATGCGGCTGATTGGGAACAAAACGCATGGTGACCTTGCAGAGATCGCTATCGCGGAGTTCGTGAATCAATATATGTATGATTTCCGGTCTATACATGTAGGAAAAGACCTCTACCGAGCGAAATCCAAGGAAGAAGATATCAAGGTCATAAATGAGATATCTAAAGCTGAATTTCCTATTAGCTTGAAGGCGTACGGCGACGGCCCCCTTCAGCTTTCCACTGACAAGAATAGTTTGATGTTCCAAACGCTCAGTGATGCTGGACAGATGGACAGCCCAGAGAAAATCAAAGCAATCTTCGATCATGTGGCGTTCTCCAGTTTTGCTGAGATAAATGTTTTGCCGTTGATCTACGATGAAAAGCGGCAGCGTTGCAATATTCTTGTGTTTGATTACGATACAGCTAGAGCGAACACGGCAACAATCATTCGCCGGTCGGAAGGCAAAGGACGTATACATCCAGTTTTCGTATTCTTAGATTCTGCGGGTGACTATATCTGCGAGGTGCGATATGGAGACGCTGCTGCTAACGCACTGCAAAGAGGCTTATGGACGCACACACGCAATGCCTTGAAGTATTTCGACAGTATTACCGGCGGATGGATTGATTACTCTCACAACCTCGTCCTTGTGAAGTTGTTTTCTCATGCTCTGGTTTCTTCAAGTGCAGGTCATGAACTGGCATTGGAGAAGATCAAAGAGGACATTCTCGCGATTAAAAGGAGGTCCGGAGTATGAACGTACAGGCGCAATTATTTAGCGATGAGCTAACTTTTGAAACACCTTCGACCGAAGGAATTAAGTATGCAGGATCAAAGCTCAAGCTAATACCGCAGATTCTCCAACTTGCCCGAAAAGTGAACGCGAAAACCGTTTTTGATGGTTTTTCAGGCACAACCAGAGTTTCACAGGCATTTGCCCAATCCGGGTACGATGTAGTCT
Organism: Occallatibacter sp.; assembly: GCA_049522735.1. Lineage (GTDB taxonomy): Bacteria > Acidobacteriota > Terriglobia > Terriglobales > Acidobacteriaceae > Telmatobacter. The sequence goes on along the minus strand of JBEKNO010000011.1, from coordinate 14,297 downwards.
GCAATGACCATGCTGTTTGGTCCGAGGTATTTGGAACTTGTTATCTGAAGGGAAATGCGCCACGCGAGTATCAAGATTTAATTGAGCATTTGAATGGGATGCCACCCAAAGATGGATGGTTCACTGAGTTCTATGGGGGCGACCCTAAGAAAGAAAACGAGCCAAAAAGACCCTGGCAGATTCATAACACGCGAAAGCTGGATGCCATTCGAGAGGAGATCGACATGCTTTCGCTTGATCCTGTGGAAAAGTCCGTTGCACTAACGAGCTTGATTATGGCGCTCGATCAGGTGGATAGCACACTGGGGCATTTTGTTTCCTATCTCAGAGATTGGTCTCCACGCTCGTATAAAAAGCTTCTGCTACGAATGCCGGCCATCGTGGGGAACGGGCGTAGTGACGCTCATCGCGTTCATCGGGCAGATATTTTTGATATAGTAGATCTCGTAGACGCAGACATTGCCTATTTCGACCCGCCATATGGATCAAATAATGAGAAAATGCCACCCTCACGTGTCAGATACGCTTCCTACTATCATATCTGGACAACCATCTGCGTGCATGATCACCCAGCGCTCTTTGGGAGAGTGAATAGGCGAGCTGATACTTCGGATACGATCGTGAATTCTCCATTCGAGGATTTTAGAAAAGACATGAATGGGCGGTTTATCGCTGTGGAAGCAATACGGAAACTGCTTGCCTCAACTCGGTCAAAGCATATCATTCTGTCGTACAGTTCGGGAGGGCGGGCCACTTCCGGACAATTGAACGAGGTGATCGAATCCTGCGGTCGATTGCTAGAAGTTGTGGAGGTTGATTACAAACGGAACGTCATGGCTGATATGAAGTGGACAAATGAATGGCTGAGGGATGCTGTGGCTCCAAACCGGGAGTTCTTGTTTCTCATTGAGCGTCATTGATTCGTATTCGAACGCTACCGTGGATTGACCCTCCTTTGTGTTCCGGTAAAGCGGAAGAACAGGAGAACGGACGAGAAGATGCTGCGCGTCGGACTCACGGGCGGACTGGGCAGCGGCAAGAGCACCGTCGCGGGCTACCTGCGCGATCTGGGCGCCGAGGTCATCGAGGCCGACGAGCTGGGCCGCTCGCTGATGGAACCGGGCCAGCAGGTCTATGCCGGAATTGTGAGTGCATTCGGCCCGCAAGTGGTCAGCCCCGACGGCCGCCTGAACCGCGCCCGGCTTGCCGCACTGGCTTTCCAGGGCGGGCGGCTCAACGAACTGAATACAATTGTGCATCCGGCGGTAATCGCGGCGCAGCGGCGCTGGATGGATGAGGTTTTTGCGCGCGATCCGGCGGCCGTGGCCGTGGTGGAGTCAGCGCTGATCTTTGAGTCGGTGCGCGATGCCCGCGCCCGCAGCGTACTGGAGGGCGTGCTGGCCGATTGGCGGCGGCGCATCGACCGGGTTATCGTGGTTACCGCCCCCGACAAGGTCAAGATCGCCCGCTATGCCGCCCGAATCAGCCTTGGAGGCGTTGCACGCGAAGCCGCTGAAGCCGATGCCCGCCTCCGGCTGGCCTACCAGATTCCCGACCGGGAAAAGGCGGCAAGAGCCGACTATGTGCTGGATAATACAGGAGATATTGCCCAACTCCGCGCCCAGGTCGTCGAGCTGTGGCAGCGCCTGAAGGCGGAAAGCAACAATTCTATTGAGGGTGAGTCATTAAAATAAGAAGGATCAGCCGCGCCTCATCCCATGGAACCGGGTCGAGCGCCGGACGTATATCAGTGGTCAGTGGTCAGTTTTCAGTAATGGCTGTTTACGGCAGATTCGCCGATCTCTGACAACTGATTACTGACAACTGACAACTGACAACTTTAAGGAAGGTTCTTGGGTCTACGAGTTATGAAGCAACTGCGCCGCATTCTCCTGGTTGTCCTGCTGGTGGGCGGATTCTGGTACCTCACCACGCATCTCCCCTCCAGGTTTAACCGTCTGTCTCTAAGTAATTTCTCGCTCTTCAATGCGCATGGCTCCGCTTCCCCGCTCGAGCTTACCGAGGCCCAGGCCGCGCCCGCCTACGATGCCGAGGAGCAGAACAATATCGCTGTCTACAAAAGAGTGCTGCCCTCGGTGGTCAACATCACTTCCACCACCCTGGTCTTCAACTTCTTTTACGGCACGGTTCCGCAGCACGGCCAGGGTTCGGGGTTCATCCTCGACCGGTCCGGCCATGTGCTCACCAACTACCACGTAGTCGAGGGCGCCAATCGCGGCATTGAGGTGATGCTCAGCAACAAGCGCCGCTACTCTGCCAAAGTGGTGGGCACTGACAAGGTACACGACCTGGCGCTGTTGCAGATTGACGCGAGCAACCTTGAGCCGGTTACGCTGGCAGATTCCAGTGGACTGGCCGTAGGCCAGAAGGTCTATGCCATCGGCAATCCCTTCGGCCTCAGCGGCACCATGACCCGCGGCATCATCAGTTCCATTCGCTCCATTCGCGGAGCGGATGGAGCGCCCATCGAGGACGCCATCCAGACCGACGCGGCCATCAACCCCGGCAACTCCGGCGGACCCTTGCTCAACTCGCGCGGCGAGGTCATCGGCATCAACACCATGATCGCCTCCAACGGCGCCGACCAGAGTTCGGGCATCGGCTTCGCCATCCCCATCAACACCGCCAAGGCGGTGCTGGCCGACCTCACCCGCTACGGGCGCGTCAAGCGGCCCTCGCTGGGCATCGTCTCCTACGCCATCGGCCCCGATCTTGCCTCGCAGATGGGCCTGGCTGTGGATTCCGGCGTTCTGGTCCAAAAGGTAATCCCCGGCGGCGCGGCCGAGCGGGCCGGCATGCGCGGCGGAGACCAGCAGGCCTATGTGGGCAATACCCCCATCATGCTGGGCGGCGACCTCATCGTGGCCATCGATGGCCAGGAAGTCTCCGATCCGCAGGACATCAACGCCCTCATGGACAAACACCAGGCCAGCGACACCATCAGCGTCACCTTCTATCGCGGCAGCAAACAGATCACTCTCAAATTGATTTTGGGAGAAGCGCGGGATACAAGCAGTTAGGCGGGAGATCGAATCGACGAGTTATATCGGACTCAGAGAGCCAGCGTATCCGCGTACAATTTCCGTAAATGGTCACCCGACATATCTACGATGGGCTCGTACATGAACGAGTTCAGGTGGATGTTTTCGGGCGTCATAATCTGTACTCTGTCAAGAACTTCTATGGCCTTAGACTCTGTGGGAAACTGCGTTTTGAATTTCACAAAAAGCTCTTGCGTTTGATGCGCGACAAGACCGGCCACGAATGCAGGATCGTTGATCTTCGCAATCATGAACGATTCTGCAGCGAGCCGAATAGCTATTGCCAAGACGATCTTGCTTTCGAAAGTGTCACTGTTGGATTTCAGACACGCCGCACCCACCTGCTTGATGGTGTCAACCACAGCCTTCTTTCCATCGGCTGATGCTTCAGTCGAGCCGCAAATATCGTTGAAAATGGCATCCAAATCGGCATTGGTTATGCTGGCAGAGTCCGCCTTGCAATGTAGGAGCGATGTGAGTTTAGCGAAATTTGGGTCGCCTTCACCCTTCGTAAATTCAACCAAGTTTCGCAGGAACGGGATTGAAGCGATCCTCTTCTTATCGTCAGTGAAGAACTCCTTTTTCCAATCGTTCACGAAGATGTTTTTTATCCCACTCGCTTTATCCAATGCAATCCCCGTGCTACTCTTCGAAGCCATCAAGCAGTGTGAGTACTGCACGAATCTGCTATTGACCGTCCGGAAAAAATCAAAATTGTGGGTCATGATGATTTGCTTGAATTGAGGATCATCGTGAACATCCTTTAGATATTGGATAATGGCGTACTTGTTCTGGTAGTCAAATGAATCCGCAATGTCATCAATTACCATCAGCGTTTCCTGTTTCGCCTTTTTCCTGACTTCAATTTCAAAAATGACGTTCAGGATGTAGAGCGCCCTCAACTCTCCAGTGCTCAGGCACTTCAACAGTGCATCCCTGGGCACAGTGGTGTTATCATTCCCATCATGGTATGTGAATCCGAGGTTAATGATTCTGTCGTTGCCCAGCATGACAGCGGTCCGGTTCTTCACTTCAAGCTTGAACGGGACAAAAAAGCGGTCATTAAAAATTTGGATCACTTCTTCCCACTGAGTCCTCTGCTTAGCGGCCTCATCCTCGATTTCCTTCTGTCGCCTTTGTGCGTTCTCGTGTTTGGAGATTAAGTCGAGATAGAGGTCGTACTTTACCTTTAGGTACGACTTCCAAACTTCCTGTTTGAATTTGTCGACATTCGACAACTGTGAAAGAAATGCCTCGTGGTCCAACATGTAACTCTGGAAGTCGCGAAGGGTCTCGTTCTTCTCAAGCATCGTCGCTATTTCGTCGAATCTCTTCCTCAGTTGGATGTCCTTGAGGATTGCGTCTTTCTCTTTCGCAATGACGGCCTCTAGCTCCTTCTGTGTGCGAATTTCCAATCGCTCACCGTTATAAAGATTTACAGAGTGGTTTGCGGCGAAGAAGCCATTATTCGCGAGGCTCTTCGCAATCTGCCCTGCGTTGTAATAATCAAACGTCCCCTTCTTGAAAAAGGTTGATGCGGCGAGGAGCTCGTTATAACGCTGAATGTACCCTTCCAGTGCAGTCCTGACATCTTTTGTGCCAAGAACTTTAAGTACCCTTTCATCGAATATTGTGTCGTATTCGACATCGGCAAACGGGGTATCTTTCTGATCTTCTAATTCTTTCCTGATGCGATGCAGAGCGGTGTAAAAACCATCGTTAGTGCTTGTAAATGCGATCGAAACTTCCTGTTCGAGTGGCTTCTTGGAGTGGGATTGCTCCTTAAGAGCTTTGAGCAACGCTTCTTTTGCTTGATCAATTTCAAGGTAAAGCTGCTCATATTCCTTGCGAAGTTTGGCATCCAAGAGCAACGTCGAGGTCTTTTCAGTATGACCGAATTCCTCGTCGTAGGGGCGTACGACAAAAATGCTTTCCTTGGGCAGGTCGTGGTCGTGTTCGTCGGTTATCTTCCTGGTGGAGGCTCTTGTTGGGAATATTCGATCAGTTGAGAGGCTGCCCGTGGCTACATCTTGAAAGGTCTGGGCAAAAGACGATTTCATCGCCCCGTTCGGGGCATAAATTGCGAATACCCGATTCTGGGAAAAATCGAACTGCTGCGCCAACTTCTTAATCCCATAGCAGTTCTGAAGAGCGACGGTCACTCGATTCATAACAAACCCCATGCAGACAGAATCAATCATACGGCCTCCAGGAGTCCGATGCTGAGGATATCTCGGTTGATGAGCGCGGGATATTACTGCCGTAAATCTATTTGTTTTTCGGGTTCGAAGGGCCGCTCCGGTATGGTCGCGGCCCGTTCCGTTTGTGATTCCTCAGAAGCCGGCCTGTGCCTCGGCCGCCTGCAATTGCGCCACCTGGATCTGCGCCCACACGACCGGCTCGCCATAATGTGTAGCCACAACCGCCACGCTCTGGTCGCGATTCAAATACGGCTCAATCTGCGCCAGCTTCACGGTCGAGTCCGCGCTCATCCGCGCCTGCGCCACTTTGCTTGAAATCGATTGCACCAGCGCCAGAATCGCCATCACAATCGTCGCTACCCCATTGATGGCCGACAGTACATGTTGCTGGCTCGCCGCATTCGCAATTTTCGCCGCCCGCAGAACCGAACTATTCACGGTCTGCTGGAGGGTCACGGCCGCGCTCTGCAACTGCGCCAGCACCGTTGCGTTGGGATTGGCCAGGTAAGCCTTGGCCTGCGCCACCAGCAGATTGCTCGCCGCGTCGAATCCAGCCGTTGCGGCAGCGAAGATGGGCGCATCCGCCGGCGCCAGCAGCGCCGCCGTCGAGTCCACCGTCGCCACCGCGCTTTCCAGAGCCGGCGTCCAGTTCACAATGTCCTGCGCAACGGTTTTGCCGGAGCAGCCGCTCATGAACGGCAACGGCAGCAGCAGGGCGATCAGCGCCCACACGCCCAGCTTGGCGGTCGAGCCGGAAGAAGTAGGCTCTCCCACCGGATCCCTGGAGAAAAGCCCCAGAAGAGCGGTGGCGATGGCGCTCACAAGCGCGACCACTGTGCCCGTCCCGGCCGTGCCCAGGGTGATGCCCTGCTGGGAGAGAACGCCGGCAATGGCAACGATCGCAATCAGCAATCCGGCGGCTGATGTTTTCGGGTGGTTCCAGATATTCGAAATGAAGTTCATCGAGGAAGCTCCTTCCAGAGCAGAAAGGCGGCAGGAGCCGCCGTGGTTTTCAAAATTTCCAGGGATGTTGGCCGTTCCGTTAGGCCCTTTTTCCTGCCATCGGCCGGCCCCGTTCCAGACCGGCCGATGGACTTTGGTTTCGGCTGCTCTCAGTGTCTGGAAGTTGCCGTGGTTCCGATCTGGCTTCCAGCGGAGAGTCCATGCCGTGCAGACAGCGACGGTCCCGCGCCCCGGAACCTTCCGCAAAAAGGGAAGGCGTACACATTCGCCGGGCGCGGCATCTCCGCCGTTTGTCTGGCTACCTCTAAGGCTAGGGGATCGGGGTTATAAATCCGGTAAAAATACAGATATACAACATATCTAGAATCAATCACTTGCAGATAATTCTATGGTGGCGAGCTTGACACGAAGGTCGCCAGCGCCATTATCGGATACCTTTGGAGAGAGTTCGAGTCCTTTATTCTTTTTGGATTGCCCTCCGACCCAAGAACCGTTTCACTCGAAGGCCTAATGTACGATTGTCCTTCAGTTCACATTGCCAAATCTCCAAAGCGTCCCAGCCTTGCAGCGCCAGGGCTTTAAGATTCTTTCTGTCCCGGGTCTTGTTCCGCCGTAGTTTCGGCAACCAAAAATCCCGGTTAGACTTGGGGATGAGTCCGCTTTTGCAACCGTGGGAGTGCCAGAAGCAACCGTGGACAAAAATCACTTTGTGCCGTGCAGGGAATACCAGGTCTGGTTTTCCCGGAAGTTCTGATCGATGTAGCCGGAAGCGATAGCCGAGCTTATGCACGAGACTGCGGACCGCCAATTCGGGCAGCGTGTTCTTGCTGCGGATTGCTCGCATGTTCTCGCTGCGATCCATACATTTTCATTCTTTGAATTTCTTTTGGAGCCAATTCAAGACTTCACGCTGTTCTTCCTGCCCTGCCCTACGAATTTGCGATAGGAGCCATATAGCAGGAGGCTTTACTGATGTGATGTTCTTCGCGCCTTGGTTACAGGTTGAGCATAGTGTACGAAGATTAGATAGCTCATCTTTCCCGCCGATGCTTCTATCCACGATGTGGCCGATGTGGAGGCGAACCTTGCGCCCGGTCTCCGGGTCAAAATCACTCGGAGTCAAACCGCACATCTGACATGTAAAACCATTACGATCAAGAACCTCTGCACGGAGTTTCGCAGATATGTTCCTAGAAAAACTAACTGCCGATCTCTTTGGGGGCTCTTCTTTCAGGAGATACTGCCCCGGCTTCAGTCCCGCATTATCGTTATGTGTAAGAATCGGCCACCCTTCGTCCTCGCGCAGTTCTCGTACACGACGCGCCCATTCGCTGACTTCGGAGCCCGCCGCATCCCTAATCTCGATTGAGGTGATTACACGCCCAATGTTCGCACGGAGAAACTGTCTAATCCGTTCCTTCGATCCTGGTTTACGCATTCTGTTTCAACCCAAACTCGGCCTGTTCAATTGCAACCAAATATGCCAGGAGTTGCTTGCCGATGAACTGAGTGTAGGCAGGTGGAATTGCCTCGTTTAGCTCGTTTTTGGTCATCCAATCAATGCCCATTGCATCACGGGCTACGGCTATCGTGCAGTTACCTCCGCCTGTCACTTGAACGAAATCACGCATATCGTCGGTTTTTCCATAATGAGACTTCCGTTTATCGAATGTGTGGACTTTCGGATGGGTCCCATGCTTCGGCGTCAGGATTGGAAAATTCGCTTCAAACAGGCGATGCCGAAGAACCCTCAAACCCTTGAACATTGTGCCGCAAAGCACTATTGGATTGCGTAGCGGTGCACCCTCAACATTCTCAATAATGTACGGAAGACCTGAATGCACCAGCACTTCCCTGATCGGGTCGATTAACCGCGGCCACGCGTCGGCATTGCGGTTTCTCTTTGCGAGATCGGAGTAAGACTGGCACGGCGGGGATGCGTGAATGGCATCAAATGTGGAAATAAACTTCGTGTCGAGATTCAAGGCGTCAGTCTGGACAAAGGGAAAAGGGTAGTTCGGCTGCGGATTGATATCCACTCCGACGACATCAAAGCCCGCTCTGCTATATCCGGTGCCTGCTCCGCCGGCACAGCAAAATAGATCAAGCATTCTCGGCCTTCGTCCAAATGCAGCAAAGACCTCAACCTCGATGCTCTTTCTAGTCACGGCTCGAAGCCTATTATCCGAAACCACGCATAGAGCTGCCCTAGTATCGTTCATTTTCCCGTTTTCCTTCATGTTCCCTTTATATTCGCTTAATACGTTGGAAGAACCAGTAAATTTTATCGGCTGTGGAAATAGTGCCGAAAAAGGAACTGGCCCGATTTATTAGAGAATGGTGCGACTGATTCCTTTTCGCCTTTGTATCTGCAAGCGACCTGTCTCAGGCTTCGCGCTTCACAAACCGCCGTCCTCGAATCTCGTACTCCCCACAGGCTACGCGGCGAATGGCCTCGGTATAAGCCAGGTGCTCTTCAACCAGAATGCGGTTGGCCAACGAGTGTGCATCGTCGCTCTCCAGCACCGGAATGGCCCGCTGCACCACGATCACCCCGTGGTCCAGGTTCTCATCCACAAAGTGCACCGTGCAGCCGGCCACTTTCACGCCGTAGTCGAAGGCCAATTCCTGCGCCTCCAGGCCCGGAAAAGCCGGCAGCAGCGAGGGATGAATATTCAGAATCCGATTAGGAAACGCGGCCACGAACTCCGGCGAGAGCAGCCGCATATAGCCGGCCAGGCACACCAGATCCACGCCGTGCGCCCGCAGGCTGGCGATCACATCGGCGTCGTGCTCCTGGCGCTTGCGGCCCTGGGAGACAAAGACTTCGGTAGCCAGCCCCAACTCCCGCGCCTTGACCAGCCCCGCGGCCTCGGCCACGTTGGAGACCACCACTGCGATCTCCACGCCCTCCAGCCTTCCCGCCCGGATGGACTCGGCAATGGCCAGAAAGTTCGATCCGCGGCCGGAAAGCAAAACTCCTAGCCGGAGGGGCTTACGTCCAGCTTTTACAGGGGTAGAACTCATGTGTACTGCACCCGGCGTTCGCCCTTGACCACGCGCCCCACCACGTAGAACTTCTCTTCCGCCCGGTCCAGCAGGTTCTTGGCGCGCGTGAACTTGGCCGCGGGAATGGCCGCGATCAGCCCGATACCCATATTGAAGGTGCGCATCATCTCTTCCTGCGAAACCTGGCCCAGATCGCGGAGATGCTCGAAGATGGGCAGCACCGGCCAGGAGCCGATCTCGATCTGCGCCACTGTGTTCTTGGGCAGGATGCGGGGCAGGTTCTCAGTGATGCCGCCGCCGGTAATGTGGGCCATGCCGGTGGTCAGTCCCGCCGTCACCAGCTTTTGAATCACATGCAGATAGCTGCGATGCGTCTTCATCAGCGCCGCGCCTGCCTTCTCCCGGATGGCGGTCACATATTGCGTGGGCTTGTAGCCGCCCATCTCAAACAACAGCTTGCGGGCCAGTGAATATCCGTTGGTGTGCAGGCCGGTCGAGGGCAGCCCGATCAGCACGTCGCCGGCCTTGATCTCCGCGCCGGTCACCAGCTTCTCGCGGTCCACCGCACCCACAATAAATCCCGCCAGGTCGTACTCGCCCTCCTGGTAAAAGCCGGGCATCTGCGCCGTCTCGCCGCCGATCAGCACGCACCCATTGGCCTTGCAGGCATCGGCCAGCCCGGTCACCACGCTCTCGGTCACCTCCGGGTTCAGCTTGCCGGTAGCCAGGTAATCCAGAAAAAACAGCGGAGTGGCGCCCTGCACGGCAATGTCGTTCACGCAGTGGTTCACCAGGTCGGCGCCCACCGTCTGGTGCAGCCCCAGCTCGAAGGCCACCTTCAGCTTGGTGCCTACGCCATCGGCCGAACTGACCAGGATGGGGTTCTTCCAGCGCTGCAAGTCCAGCCGGAAGAGCGCGCCAAAGCTGCCGATGCCCCCTACCACATTACGGTTGAAGGTCTTCTTGGCCAGGTACTTGATACGCTCCTTGGCGCGGTCGCCGCTGATAATGTCCACGCCAGCGTCGGCGTAGGTCACGGATTTGGGTTCGTCGGGCACGATAAGGGCTTTCTGCGGATGGATTTCCTGGGCGGCGCGGTGGGCCGAAAGCTTGATTTTAGCAGGATTTGCAGGAATGTCGCTCACCATCATCGATCCCGCCCGCCTCCCCAGGCGCAAAATTTCTTCAAATAAATGGAAAGTCGGCTTGACATTGAACACCTTCCACGCTACTCTCGTATGGAAAGCTGACTTTACATGGCGTCTGCAATCACAAATCGGGTCAAAGAACTGCGCCTCGCCCGCGAATGGACCCAGGAGCAGTTGGCGCAGGCTGCCGGCGTTTCCCGCCAGAGCATCAACTCCATCGAACGCAACCGCTATGTGCCCAGCCTGGAGCTGGCACTGATCTTTGCCCGTATCTTCGCCTGTTCCACCGACCAAATCTTTTATCTGGAGAAGGAAAATGAGCGCACACATCCTTAGCAAAGTCCCTATCCTCGGCAAGCTCGTTGATGAACGCTTCCTGGAACACCGCCGCCGCTCCACCAGCCTGGCAGGAATCGCCGGCTGCCTGGTAGCCATATGTCTCTTCGAATACCGCTTATTCGCCAACCATATCTGGAGCTGGGATCTACTTGCCGTTGCCGTCTCCATGGTGGTGGTCAAGCTGTCTTTGATGATCTGGTACCGGTTCACCGCCTGATCTTGAAAGGAGATATTGGAATGTGCATCCCCAATCGACGGCTCGATCCCAGGATCCGGCGCCTGATGGCCATTGGCAACATGTCATTGGTAATCGGCCTGCTGCTGTGGATTTTTGTTCACCCTGCTGGCCAGATAGAGCGGAATTGGCTCCACGGAGTGTGTGGCTTTCTACTCGGCTTCTCTATCGCCATCAATCTTTTCGGGCTTTGGATCGCACGCCGCTGCCAAGAAAAGCAGATCTGATTCTGCGCGCGGCCATCGAAATGTAAAACAATTGTGTCATTGTTGATTAGGCTTAGAGGCCCAGCCATGCTTCTGAACAAATTGCAGGAATCCCCCGCGAAAGCGGTCTCCGTCGGGATGATCTGTGTCACGGCCGGTTTGATGATGATCATCATCGGCGCCTGCTGGCCAAGAATCCCCTTCCTTGCGCACATTTGGCCGGATTGGAACGACTTTCTGCGCGGTTTTGTCTTTGGAATCGCCATCGCCCTGGAAATTACCGGCGTGGTAATCAACGCCACCGCCGCGGCAAACAAACGAAAGGCGCTATAAAAACCGCTCCCGCTCCCCGGCCGCAGGCAAGGGACAGTTCTCCAGCCGTCCCCAGATCCGGTAGCGCCAGCGGGCAATGAGCCGGTAACCCAGGTCGCGCGCCGGCCTCGGAATCCACCGCAACACCACGGCAACCGCCGGCCAGGGACGGGGCAGTTCGCTCAGCATCGCCACCATAGCATCCGAGCGGACCAGCAACTTCTCCGCCGGAAGTTCAGCGTCCTGAACCACCAGAATCGAGTCGGGCTGCGATCCCGATTCCTCCTTTCCGATTCCATGCCGCGCCAGCAACTCCGCCAACTTCGCCGACTCGGAGGCCACAAAGCGCAGCCGGTCCCTCTGGTCGCGCCGCAAGAACCACCGCACGGTCCGGTTACACAGCACGCAATGGCCGTCAAAGACCACCAACAGGCGGTCGCCGCTTACGAGTCGATCTCTCATCCGCAGTTAGGATGACAGAAACCCACCCGCAGGCGCCTGAATACGTGGCAGCCTTGCAAAGCGTCGTCATACTCTGTCATACTAAGTCCTATGCGAACCACAAAAGTTGTTTCCATCACCCTGCCCCCACCCCTCTTTAAGCAGGCCCAAGCCCTGGCCAAAGAGGAAAACCGCACCATGAGTGAATTGCTCCGCGAGGCGCTGCGGCGCTACCAGCGGGAACGGATGTGGGAAAGGCTCCGCTCTTTCGGAACGATCTCGACCGAGATTCCCGGCGTCAAGAACGAGGAAGATGTCGTCGAGCTCGTGCGCCAGATCCGCAGGAAAATGGCCGAAGAGGAGCGCAGCACGAATCTGGCGACAGGCACGAAATGACCCCGCGTATCGTTCTCGATACCAACGTGTATATCTCCGCTCTGCGCTATGGCGGCAACCCGCAATTGGTGCTCGATGAAGTGTTAAACGGAAAGTTTCAACTGCTCATTTCAATACCTCTCGAAGACGAGCTGAAGCGCGTTCTGCGCGAGAAATTCAGCTACTCGCCCCATCAGATTCTGGAGACCACAGCCTCTCTCTGGAAGCAGGCCGAACAGGTTGCGCCGAAAAGGCTGCTCAGCATTTGTCAGGATGAATCAGACAATCGCGTGCTGGAGTGCGCGCTGGAGGGGAAGGCGGATTTTGTCGTGACGGGCGACCGGCATCTGCTGAACCTGCCAGTCATTGAGGAACTTGCTATTCTTACGCCTGCTGCGTTTCTGATCCGCTTTGGCGTTACAGGCAGCGCGCAGGGCTGAGATAATTCTAGCTCTAGAACAAAGCGAAGAGCGCGGCAATACTCGATAGGGAGATGAAGTGATAGCCTCAAATATACTGAGGCCATGAATCGCGCCCATTCCCAAGCCCTCCAGCAGCGCGCGGAGCGATACTTTCCCGGCGGCGTCAACTCGCCGGTGCGAGCTTTTCGAGCGGTGGGCGGCGCGCCGCCGTTTGTCGAGAGCGCCCAGGGCGCCTGGCTCATCGACGCCGATGGCAACCGTTATATCGACTACTTCGGCTCCTGGGGGCCAATGATCCTGGGCCACGCCTTTCCGCCGGTGGTCGAGGCCATCGAGCGCGCGGCGCGCAACTCCTCGAGCTTCGGCGCCTCCACGGCCGCCGAAGCGGATCTTGCCGAGCGCGTCATCGCCTGCTATCCAGCCATTGAAAAGCTGCGCTTCGTCAGCTCCGGCACCGAGGCTGCCATGTCCGCCATCCGCCTGGCCCGCGCCGCCACCGGCCGCAAGCTCATCATCAAGTTCGAGGGCTGCTACCACGGCCACTCCGACGGCCTGCTGGTCAAAGCCGGCTCCGGCGTGGCTACCTTCGGCATTCCCGGTTCGGCCGGCGTACCGGAGGAGATCGCCGGGCTCACCATCGCCTTGCCCTTCAACGATCTACCCGCGGTCGAAGCGGCCTTCGCCGCCCATCCCGGCGAAATTGCCGCCGTGATCCTGGAGCCAGTGGTCGGCAACGCCGGCTGCATTCCGCCCGCCCACGGTTACCTGGCCAGCCTGTGCGCCATCACCGCCTGTGAGGGCGCCCTGCTCATCGTCGATGAAGTCATGACCGGCTTCCGCGTGGCGCTGGGCGGCGCGCTGCAACTCTACGGCATCGACGCCGACCTGGTCACGCTGGGCAAAATCGTCGGCGGAGGCCTGCCCGTGGGCGTCTTCGGCGGCAAGCGCGCCCTCATGGATCTACTGGCGCCTCTCGGGCCGGTCTATCAGGCCGGAACGCTCAGCGGCAATCCCCTGGCCATGGCCGCTGGCATCGCCACCATCAGCTATTTACAGGAACACGCCGCCGAAGTTTACCCCCAACTCGAAGCCACTGCCAAAGCCGTCGCCGAAGGCGTGGCTGCCGAAGCCGCCCATGCCGGAGTTCCCCTCACCCTCAACCGCGCAGGCTCCATGTGGACCTGGTTCTTCACCTCCGGCCCGGTCACGAATTACACCCAGGCCGCCCTGAGCGACACTGCCGCCTTCGGACGCTTCCACCGCGCCATGCTCGATGCCGGCGTGTGGTTGCCGCCCTCGCAGTTTGAAGCCGCATTTTTGAGCACAGCTCACAGGCGGGAAGAGGTATCCGCCACCATCGCCGCCGCGCGCGCAGCGTTCAAAGCCGTTCGAGCACAATAAGCACCGTGCCCCATCCTATTCGTCCGCCGCGGCGGATGAATAGGGTGGGAAACCACGAATCCCAATTAGTCGTGTCTGAAAATCTGATTAATTGCCATAAGAATCAATAACATAGATCGTAGCTGGCTGGTATAATTATCTCAGAAGCTATTGAAAACACTGCGATAACTGGGAAAAAGTGAT
>JBEKNO010000010.1:0-26302 GCA_049522735.1 Occallatibacter sp. | reverse complement strand
GATCCACAGATCGTACTGAAGTTGAGCTTTGGAGAAAAAGTCGGGGGAAAGCGCCAGAGCTTCACCTAGCCGGATGCTGAGGTCCATGGTAACGGCGGTGCGGCCGTGCAGGATGCGGGAGACGGTGGCGCGCGCTACGCCGATATGCTCGGCGAGCTGCGTTGCAGTTGTGTCGCCGAGGAACTCTTTCAATAGTTCGCCCGGGCTGGCCGGATTGTGCATCATCGTCATAGTCATTGCCCCTTAGTGGTAATCCTGATAGTCCACGAGAATCGCATCCTCGCACTCAAAGCTGAAGGTCAGCCGCCAGTTGGCGTTAACGCTAACCGACCAGTGTCCTCTGAGTTCTCCCTTCAGCGGATGCCAGTCCCAACCATCCCGGTTCATATCCAGCGGCGTCGAAGCCAGATTCAACGTGGTCAGCAGGATGCGCAGCCGGGCTTCGTGTTTCGGCTGAATGCCCGCCTTTGAGCCGTCCTCAAAAAACATCCGAATGCCGCGATGCCGGAAAGACCTGATCACAGCCAGAATGTAACACATAATGTTACACACTGGCAAGATCAATATCGGAAACGGCAATTTTTCATTCGCTTTAGCGCGTTGTTTTCGAATCAAAGCCTAATCGGAAACTGCGCTCTGCCACGGTCCGGCCAGCTTCCGGGAAGCAGGCGGCAACTCCCTCCGGCTCTTCCACGGCAAGCCGGCCGGCGAGCGCAATCAGGGCCAGCAGAAGCCAGGTGGTGCGGCTCTCCTCCACGGTGGCAACCAGCGAAGTGACGAACCAGACCGTGAGCGCCGTGGCCAGCGCCAGTTGCAGAGTCCCACGGGTTTGCAGGGTCGACCATGCGGCCAGCGCCACAATGGCCACAGCCAGGAAAAAGGCGCACAGGCCGCCGCTGACGAGGATGGAAAGAGCTGTATTGTGAGCCGTATCGAGGGGATTCAGCCCGGCTGCGCCGACAAAGGAACCCGCCCCGGCGCCCAACAGCGGAGCCTGGACAAAGGCATGCCAGCCGACTCTCCAGATGTTCAACCGCTGATTCAGATCGCCGCCCTGGATCTGCTGGGGGATAGTGGCCAGGCGTTCAAAAGTTTCATGGGGGACGATAAACCAGAGGACGGCGGCAATGGCCGGCAAAGCCAGGGTTCCGGCAAGCACTCCCCTGGGGTTACCACGCGCCAGCAGGATGCCGCAACCCGCGAGCGCCACCAAGGCGGCGAGAAATCCTCCGCGAGAGGCCGTGAGCAGCACGGCAACCAGGCCCAGGGGCAGATAGCCCAGCGCCAGCAGGCGGCTTGGCCAGCTCCTCTCACTGGGCAAGCTGTTTATGAGCAGCGCCGCCAGGGGAAAACCCAGGTCGAGAAAGCGAGCCACGTCGTTAGGATCCTGGCCCGCGGCGGCATAGCGGATCTGGCCGGCGGCGATAGCCTCAGGCGAACCCAGGTTGGCCACGGTAAGCGCGGCCAGCACGCAGGAGCCGGCCACGTAGGCGCGCAGCAGCGCACGCAGGTCGCGGGGGCTTTCAGCAAACTCCCAGACCAGCCAGACGATCATCATCTCCTGGAAGTAGGCGCGCATCTTCTCCAGCGTCGCCTGGGGCTCGATGGTCCAGAAATAGGAGCAGCAAAACCAGAGGTAGAAGGCCAGCGCCAGCCACTGCATTGGCCCCGGCGTGCGCAGGCGCCCGGCCTGCAGAACTGCGGGAACGGCTACCAGAACCAGCAGCAAACCCGTCATGCGGGCGATGTTGCCCAGCGGTTCGCCCAGATCCAGGGAATACTCCCACGGAATGGCAAAGGCGAAGAGCAGCAACAATCCCCAGGCAATGCGGCGCATTCAATACCTCTGCGAATAAACCAGGGCGGAGTAGATACTGACGCCCATCGCCGATTGAATGGCTGACTCCATGGTCCTGTTCCACAGGTTTTTGGCCATGGAGTCGGGCACGTAGAGAATATCGCGGTCGTAGACCGGCTGGTCGGGCTCCTGGCCGCGCAGCATGCGCCTCAGGTTGAGGGTGGTCATGGTGCGGCCGCCGTTCTGCTCGCGGATAAGCACGGCCTTGCCGGCAGCGGCGTTCAGGCTCGGTCCCCAGGCCATGGAGAGCGCCTGCACCACCGTGAGCCCCTGGGCGGGATCGACCGGGAATCCCCCTGGGCGGATAACGTCGCCAACCACGTAAACCAGACCCGCGCGGCTCACCTGAACCGTATCGCCGGGGGTCAGTTCCGGGTTGTGATCGGATCTGGTATCGGTTCCACCGGGATCCAGCACCACCGCATGCGGCGTTTTAGGGTCATTGCGGTGGTAGATGTTCACCAAGCGGCCGGCACTGGGTGACAGCCCGGAGGCGGCCGAGATCAGGTCCAGCAATCGATGGTGGAGGGTATAGGGATAGACTCCCGGATGGGCCACCTCGCCCAGCACGCTCACGTCCTGCCCGGCGTAGGCGATCACCAGCACCGAGACCTGGGGATGGAGAAGCATGCCTTTGGCCACCAACGCCGCTTCAACGGCGTGCGCGGCGGACTGCTCGTCCAGCCCGCCAAGCTGTACCTCGTTGATCATGGGCACCGTGACCGTGCCCGCCGGGGAGACGCGCACCACGGAATGAAACTCCGGGGTGTGGAACTCCGAAATATCAAGAAAGTCTCCGGGAGCAATGGGAGCCGGCATGGGAGAAGAGGAAAGCGTGATCGCCAGCGGCGGCATCCCAGCCTGGTTTGCGCCCCCGGAGCTGTTCCACACCGCGGGAGACTCCTTGGGATTGGGCTGGGTTTTCGTATCCTGCGAAAACGGAATACGGACCACGCCCGTAGGCAGGCCGTCGAGAGCGGGAGTGGGCGCCTGCGCATGTCCCATGGCGCCGGCCAGGAGCACCGCCAGCAGCGCGACGATCGTGCGATTCACAGAGTTATCAAGCGATTCGAGCAAGAGCGCGCCTCCCACCGCCAGCCACAGCCCGGCAAAGAACGTGATAGCCAGATAAAGCGGCAGATCCGGCGCCACCGGCTTAACCGGCTGCCGGGCATAGTCCACCACCGAGATATTGGAGCTGCGAACGCCGGCGGAAAACCCCGCCTCCTCCACCTTTTCCAGCACCCGCAAATACAGTTCGTGGCTGGAGTTGGCCTCCTGCCGCATATCCGCGTATTGGGTGGTAGCCTGGTTCTCCTTCATTCCATCGGCGGTGTGTTCGTCCAGGCTCTTGCGCGCCAGTTGCTCGCGATCGGCAGCCGTCTGCCAGGCGCTCTTGAACTGGGCGACCAGCCTGGCGTCTTCGGCCGCAACCTGCCTGTCGAGATCCTGCAACTGGCCGCGAATCTCCACCACCCGGGGAAAGTTGGGCCCGTGTTCGATGCTCAACTGCGCCTGCTCCTGCTCCAGTTGGCTGTGGCGGGCATGGAGCTGCTGAAGCAAGGCAGTGGCAAAGTTGACGTTTTCGTTCTGCAGATGGGGATCGGAGGCAACCACCAACTCGGGATTGCCCTGGGAGGCGGCGCGGTACTCGGCCTCGCGCAGAATGCGGTCGCTGGCAGCGGCCACCAACTGCCGGCTCAGCTCGTCGATCTCCAACAAGGCCGAGGTGTGCTGGGTCTCGCCCTGCTGCCCATTGGCCAGCGTCTGCGGGGCGGTAAGGATGCCGTGGCGGCTCTGGAAAGCAGCCAGCCGCTGCTGATCCTGCTCGACGCGTGCTTTCAACTCCTTGAGCTGGCTGGCCAGCCACTTTGACGCCTGCGCCGTGGCCTGCACGCGGAGTTCGTTGTCCTGCTCTTCATAGGCGCGAATCAGGCCGTTCACCACGGCGGCCGAGAGGGCCGCGTTCCGGGAGCGAAAGCGAATCTGGACCAGCAGCGTGCGCGGCAGGGTCTCGATGCGAAGCCGCCTCTGAAATCTTTCCAGCAGCCAGGCCTGGGCCCCGGCACCGACGGCACTGTCAGCCGGCGCATCGGCGCGAAAACCGGGAAAACGACTGGCAAAATCGCCCATAAAGCCCGGCGCCTGGTAGAGCTTGAGCTCGGTGATCACCCTCCAGGCCAGTTGGTCGCTGCGAAAAACATTGGCCAACGTCTCCAGTTGCAGTGGCGTGGCGAGCGAGGAGGCCGCCACGGATGATTCTCCAGCATCAAGGTTGAGCGGAGTTGCGGGCGAGGTGCGCAACGCCACCCTGGCGACGGCTTCGTACTGGTTGGGGGCGATGAGGCAATACAGAAGGCACAGCAGCAGCAATCCCCCCACCACGAGCGTAATCATGCGGCGGCGGCGGAGAAGAACCTCCCAGAGAGCGCGCAGGGATGTCGTGGAATGGTTCCGGCTTAGGTCGGCCCGGGGCCGCTCATCGGGTTCGTACGGCGCATCGTGCTGGAGAGGGTGGGCGTCCGGCAAAGGGCGTGAACCTCAATCCCATGAAGATTCAGAGTTTCTCCCGCAGGTTGTCCCTGCTGTTCCAGACGAAAAACTGCAGACTGGGAAATCCCCGCCATTGTGCTTCATTGGAAGCAATTTCGTCAATAGTTTCCTTCAATGAAGTGAACGATAGGTGGGAAAAGCCGGCAATCCACCTGGCCGAGAGTCCGGCTACTCTCTTCCGCCTCCGGCCCGGTACCACTCCACGGTGTGGCGCAGGCCCTCACGGAAATCCACAGTGGGCTGGTAGCCCAACAGTTCCCGAGCCAGATGAATGTCGGCCAGCGAGTCGTGAATGTCGCCGGCGCGCGGCGGGGCGTAGACCGGTTTACCGCTGTAGCCGGTCAGTTGGCAGAGAATCTTGTAGATTTCGTTGAGCGTGATGCTCGAGCCGGTGGCCAGGTTCATCATCTGCCCTGAGACCTTCTTTGCCGGGGCCGCGGCGGCCAGCAGGTTGGCATGGACCACGTTGTCGATATAAGTGAAGTCGCGGCTCTGCTCGCCGTCGCCATAGATCGTGATCTGCTCATTGGCCAGCATGCGGTGGCAAAAGATGGCCAGCACGCCGGAGTAGTGCGAGGTGGGATCCTGGTAGGGGCCAAAGACGTTGAAGTAGCGCAGGACCACCGTCTCCAGCCCGTAGACGCGGGCAAAGGCGCGCATGTAATGCTCGCCTGCCAGCTTGGCCACGGCGTAGGGAGAGATGGGGTCGGGCAGCATGGTCTCGGTTTTGGGCAGGGCGGGCGAATCGCCGTAAGCGGCGGAGGAGCCGGCATAGACCACGCGGCGCACTCCCGCGGCGCGGGCGGCCACCAGCAGGTTGAGCGTGGCGTCAACACAATTCACGTTAGTGGCTACCGGATTGTCCACGGAAAGCGGAACCGAGGCCAGCGCCGCCTCGTGGAAGACGATCTCCACGCCCGCACAGGCCCGGGCGCAGGCTGCGGGATCGGCCAGGTCGCCCTCGATGAACTCCATGGCTTCAAGACCGATCAGGTTGGAGCGCTTGCCGGAGATGAAGTTGTCGATGCCGCGCACGGTCTCGCCGCGTTCGAGCAGGGCCGCCGCAATGGAGCGGCCGATAAAGCCGGCTGCACCGGTAACAAGATAGCTTGCCAAAAGAAACTCCTCAATAACTCCCAAGCCAAGGATACTACCGCAGACTCAACGAAAGATGGAGCGCAGTCACAGCTTATGGCTCTACAATCGGAGGATATGAGCACTGCGCCCGTGAGCCGCCTGGCCGAACTCAAACGGAAGTTTGAGAGCCGCGAGGCCCGCATCGGGATCATCGGGATGGGATATGTGGGGTTGCCGCTGGCGCTGCTCTTCAGCGGCGAACGCTTCCGCGTGACGGGCTTCGATATCGCCCCGGACAAGGTGAAAATCCTCGACGCGGGCGGTTCCTACATCGTGCGCATTCCGCCCGCCGCCATTCGAGAGGCGCAAGCGGCTGGTTTCCGCGCCACGTCTGATTACTCTGAAATCGCCCAGATGGACGCGGTCATCATCTGCGTGCCCACCCCGCTCAACCAGCACCACGAGCCCGACCTGAGCTACGTGACCGGAACGGTCAAGTCCATCGCTCCCTACATACATGAGGGCCAGTTGATCGTGCTGGAAAGCACCACCTATCCCGGCACCACGGAAGAGGTTGTGGCGCCGCTTCTGGAGGCCGGCAATCCCCACGGCCTGAAAGTTGCGCGCACCCCGGAGCAGGCCGGCGTTCACGTGGTCTTCTCGCCTGAGCGCGAGGATCCCGGCAATGAAACCGTGGCCAGCCGCGATATTCCCAAAGTTGTGGGCGGCTGCGGCCCGGCGGCAGCGGAGCTTGCAGCGGCAATGTATGGGGCGATCTTCCGCCGCATCGTTCCGGTCAGCAGCCCCTCGGCGGCGGAGATGACCAAGCTGCTGGAGAACATCTACCGCTGCGTGAATATCGCGCTGGTCAACGAACTGAAGCAGTTGTGCATGAGGATGGGCATCGACATCCACGAGGTCATCGATGCGGCCAGGACCAAGCCCTTCGGCTTCCAGGCCTTCTATCCCGGTCCCGGCCTGGGCGGCCACTGCATCCCCATCGACCCCTTCTATCTCTCCTGGAAGGCAAAGGAGTTCGACTTCCACACCCGCTTCATCGAACTGGCCGGCGAAATCAACTCCGCCATGCCCTTCTTCGTACTGGAACAGATCGCCGCCGCGCTCAACGAACGCCGCAAGCCGCTCAAGGGATCGAAGATACTGGTTCTGGGCCTGGCCTACAAACGCAACGTCGACGACCTGCGCGAATCGCCCTCGCTGGCCATCATCGAGCTGCTGCGCGACAGGGGCGCCGTCGTTGCCTACAACGACCCTTATTTCCCCACCGTCGGCCGCGGCCGCAACTACGACCTGAACATGAGCAGCACCCCTCTCGACAACCTGGGCCGGTATGACGCCGTGGTCATCGTCACCGACCACTCCGGCTACAACTACAAGGCCATCGTCGAGCAGTCGCAGTTGGTGGTGGACACCCGCAACGCCACCAAGGGCATCGATTCGCCGAAGATTGTGTACTGCTAAGGGGTAGATGTACTCATTGAAAGCCAGGAGATTGCAATGCGGTTTGCTCTTTTTACGTTGTTGATGTGCGCCGGATTGGCCGTGGCGCAGATACCCACGCCGCGCCAGGAAGTGCTGGAAGCTCAGCATGCCCGGCCGGCAGACCCATGGCCGCGGGGGCGCGGACACGTTGTCCTCGCCGTTCCTGGGAGCCTTGAGGCGCAAAAGGCTTATCACGAACCAGGCGGCAGCTTCAGTCCGGAATTCCGCAGTTTTGGAGTTTTGCTCTGGATTACAGATGCGCAGGGCAACCTGGTGAAGACCAGTGACAGCATCCCCTTGGCACAGATCCGCCAGCGCCTGGTCTGGAGCGACGGCGCTGTGACGCCCTCGATTCGCACGGAAACGGACGAGTATGAGGCAAGCTGGTCCCTTGGCCCTGCCGTGGGCGCTTCCCGGCTCCAACTGAACCCCAGGCTGGAAACCGGTCACAAACTGATGCTGGCCATTCGCAGCGTGGGACCGGCGGGAGCAGCCATCGAATCGCTGCAGTGGACTGGCAGCGAACTGGTGGTAAACGGCCGTTATAAGCTGCGGCTTACGCCTTCACCTGCGTCAGTTTATGTGGGCCCCGAGGGCGTCGCCGGCTGGACTAGAGCTCCCGCCGGTTCTTCGACAGAATGCCACGGGCAGAATGGCTGGTGCTTTGCCCGTCTGGAACTCACGGGCAAAAGCGCAGCCGTTCTGCAAATCGTGGACGCGTTTCCACGGCGCGCTCCGGAACTGACTGCTCACAGTACACGCTCGACCCTGGAAATCGAGTTGCCCGACAGCCGTTTCCGCGACTCGCTCGACGCACAGGTGGCGCACCTGATGATGGGAACGGTGGATAACCAGACCCGGCCCGGCGAACCGAATCAGTACCCGCTGGCCTGGCTGAGGGACGGCGCCTACCAGGTGGTGGCGCTGGCACGCGCCGGTCAACTTGATACGGCGCGTGAGTTGGCGCGCTACTTCACCGACAAGGACTTCTTCGGCGGCTTTGGCGCCGAGGGCGATGCGCCGGGGCTCTCCCTGTGGGCCATGGAAGAAGTGGCCGCGCGCGTGAACAGCCGCGATTACGACCGCTTCCTCTGGCCGCACGTCTGCCGCAAGGCCGAGTTCATCCTGGGCATGCAAACCACAAAGGAACCCATCCAGCGGATCTTCGCAGGCATGCTGGTGCCCGTGCATCGCGCGGAGCCGGACGTTTATCAAGTGGCTGAGCCGCCGCGCGATGGCCTCATCATGGGCCGTATGGACCTTCACTATCCGGCTATGTATGCTACCGCGGTGAATTACAACGGCCTGCTGATGGCTGCCGAGCTCGCCGATCGGCTCAGCGCCCGGGATGAATCCCAACGCTGGCGGGCTGTCGCGGCGGAACTGAAGCAGGCCTGGAACGCCGCCTACCGGCCCGGCGAGGCGGAGGAGCGTACGTGGATGAGCGGCCTGTGGCCAACCTGGATTGCCACAGACCGCGCCGCCTATCTTGAGGGCCTGAATTCCCAATGGAACGCCAACTGGGATGCCACGAGCGGCGGCTTCCGCCAGCTTCCCTTGTGGACGTATTTCACCTTCTCGTTTGCCCACCAGTACCTGTTTTTGGATCGTCCGGAGCGAAGCCTGCAGACTTTGCAGTGGTTCTGGGATCATCAGCCGTCTCCGGGCCTCTATAGCTGGTGGGAGGGGAATGGCGAAGAGAACAGTTTCCACGAGTGGGAGTACGCGCGGGGCTGGGTCAACCCGCCGCACGTGACGCCTCACTACTGGGCCGCCGCGGAATGCCTCCTGCTGCAGATGGATATGCTGACCTATGTGGATGAGTCGCCGGGAGGGCCTGCGATTGTGGTGGGCGCAGGAATTCCGGCTGCCTGGAGTTCCCGGCCCATGAAGACAGATGGAATGCTGACCAAGCTGGGCCGCGTCGATTGGAACTGGGACGGCAAAGCCATGCTGGTGAAGATCGAGGGCAAGCGTGTTCCAGTCCGTCTGGGTTCCGGTTTTCCGGCCGGCGCCAGGGTGAGCGTACTATCGATAGCCGCTGATCGACGCAAGCGCAATACAGAATGATTACCGCCCCAAAAAGGACCTCGAAAGCAATGGCGTTTGATCCAATGGCCTGCCTAAGCCTGCGCAACGCAGGACAGATTCCCAGCCAATCTTGTATCTTTGTTTGGTTCGTCTATGATCGTTTTTCTTCCAACCCTGGCTGAGCCACAGCACTTCTCTCTGGGGGAGAAAGCGCTCTTCGCCGGGCTGGCTGTGGCCTCGGTAGCCGCGTTCTGGAGCCGCTTCGGCCTCGTCCTCGACAAAATCCTGCAATCCAGGAATGATTCCGGCTTTCACCTCTTCCCCATCGGCAAGCGCATCCGGGAATTCGTCTGGGAGGTCGCAACCCAAGCCAAGGTCATCCGCGAGCGCCCGCTCCCCGGCCTGGCCCACGCCTTCGTCTTCTGGGCCTTCTGCGCCTTTGTTCTGGTCACGCTCAACCACTGCGCCATTGTCTTCGGAATCGGCTTTCTCTCGCCCGCCGGACGGTTCGGCCGCCTCTATTACTACTTCGCCGCAATCTTCGCCTTAGCCTGCGCGGCCGGCATCCTCGGCCTCTTCGTCCGCCGCTTCTTTGTACGGCCCAAATGGATGGGCGAGAAGCTCTCAACCCAGTCCGGCGTCATTGCCCTCCTGATCTTCCTCCTCATGGCCACCTACCTGGCCTCGTTCTTCGTCACCGACGCAGCCCCCGCCGCCCGCGCCCTGTGGTGGGTTCACACGCTGGCCCTGCTCACCTTTCTGCCCATCATCCCCCACACCAAACACCTGCACCTGCTTCTCAGCCCGGTCACCGTCTTTCTTTCGCGCGGCGGCTTCGCCCGGATTCCACCACTCAGTGGCGATGAAGACTTCGGCCTGGTAGCTGGCACGGACCTCACCCGGCTGGTCAGCCTGCAGGCCTACTCCTGCGTAGAGTGTGGCCGCTGCACCGAGCACTGCCCCGCCGCCAATACCGGCAAGCTGCTCAACCCCAAAGAAATCGTCCTCGGCCTGCGCGGCTATCTCAACGACCTTGGACCCAAGTCGGAAGAACCCCTGCTGGGCAAGTACAACGCGCAGAAGGCTGTCTTCCAGTGCACTACCTGCGGCGCATGCGAGTTCCAGTGCCCGGTGGGCATTGAGCATGTACCCATCCTCGTCGGCCTGCGCCGCGGCGCGGTCAACACCGGCGAGTGGGAAGATCAGCACGGCGCCAAGCTATTTCTGGCTTTGGAACACGGCTCGAATGCACTGGGACTGAGCACCGCGGAGCGCGACAAGTTTATCGCGAAGCAAGCCCTGCCCATCTTCGACGGAACTCAGGAGTATTGTCTGTGGCTGGGCTGCATGGGCGGCTACGACCCCCAGGGCCGCGAGATCGTGGCCGCCTTCGCCCGCGTGATGAACTACCTGGGCGCGAGCTACGGCGTGCTACGCAAGGAAAAATGCACCGGCGACCCGGTCCGCCGCCTGGGCAACGATCTCGTCTTCCAGCAACTGGCCGAAGACAACCTTAAAGCCCTGGCACAAAACAAAGTGAAGAAGATCATCTCCATCTGCCCTCACTGCGTGCGCACCATCCAGGAAGACTGGAAGGAGTACGGCACGCCGCCTGAAATCGAGCACCACAGCGAGTTTCTGGCGCGATTTGTGGACAAGCTGCCTAAGCAAACAAGCCAGGGGAAAATCGTATTTCACGATCCCTGCTACCTGGGCCGTTATCGCAACGTCTACGACCAGCCGCGCACGGTGGCCGCGCTGGCCGGAGAGCTGGTTGAAGCGTCGCGCAACCACCAGCGCAGCTTCTGCTGCGGAGCCGGCGGCGGGTTAGTCTTCCTCGGCGAAGAGACCGGCGAGCGCGTAAGCCACAACCGCGCGCAGGAGCTGGCCGCCACCGGGGCGAAAACCATCGCCGCGGCCTGCCCCTTTTGCAATACCATGTTCAGGGATGCGCTGGCAGCTACCGGCGAATCCGCGCCCGAACTACTCGATATTGCCCAGTTGACGGCGCGGGGATTGCCGCCGAGCGGGGCCAGCTAAGATTTACGAGAGCCTTTCACCATGAAGATCGTCGTCGCCATCAAACAGGTTTCCGAACGCGATGCGCAGATACGCATTGACGCGGCCGGCAAATGGATTGAGGAAGCCGACCTGCAGTACGCGCTGAACGAATCCGACGCCTACGCGCTTGAAGAGGCGCTGCGGCTAAAAGAAAAGTCCGCCGCGGCGGACGGAGAGGTGATCGTTCTCAGCGCCGGCCCGGAGCGCGTGGGAACCACTATTCGCGAGGCCCTGGCCAAGGGCGCGGACCGGGCTATCCATATCGATTGCAACGACCTCGGCGCGCGCGATGCACTGGGCGTGGCCAAGCTGCTGGCCGCTGCAATCAAGCCGGAGAATCCCGACCTCATCCTTACCGGCTCGCAGTCGGAAGACCTGGGCCTGGGTCAGACCGGCGTCATCGTCGCCGAGTTGCTCGGCCTGCCCCACGCCACCCTGATCCTCAACGTGGAAAAAACTGAAACCGGCCTCAGGGTAAAGCGTGAACTCGAAGAAGGGTGGTATCAAACCATCGAGCTGCCCACTCCAGCGGTGCTTACCATCCAGTCCGGCGGCAACAAACTGCGCTACGCCACTCTGATGGGCATCAAACGCGCCAAGACAAAAGAGGTGCGGCAGTTGGCTGCGGCCGGTCTGGGCGTCGACTCTGCGCCCGTGGTGCTGCTGGAGCAGGTCACGCTGCCGCGGAAACAAAAATCCACGCAGATTCTGCCCGGCACGGCGAAAGAAGCCGCGGCGGCGCTGGTGGAAAAACTGAAGTTCGAGGCGCGCGTCCTATGAGCTGCGTATTTGTGGTAGTGGAACAGCGCGCGGGCCGCATCAGCCGCATCAGTTGGGAGGCGGTAGCGGCCGGGCAACGGCTGGGCTCGCAACTAAGTCTGCCTGTAAGCGCGGCCATCGTCGGCGCACAGACCGAATCCCTCGCCGCCGAAATCGCCGTTTGGCCCCTCGATCAAGTGGTGCGCGTGGAGCATCCACTGCTTGCCCGCTACACCGCCGACGGTTTTACTTTGGCTCTTCAGCAACTTATTCAGTCCAAAACACCGGCGTACGTAGTCTTCCCGCACACCTACCAGGTACGCGACTACGCGCCGGCGCTGGCCGCGCGGCTCGGCCAGGTGCTCATCGGCGACGTGGTGGCCATTGTCGATGGACCGGTCTTTACGCGCCAACTCATGCAAGGCCGCCTGAACGGCAACTATCGCTCCACAGGCAGCGGCCCCTGCTTTCTCTCCGTGCAAGCCGGAGCATTTCGCGCCGAAGCGCCCGGTGCTGACCCAGGCGCAAGCGCCGCTCCGGTCACAGTCTTTGTACCCACTCTTGATGCATCCCAGATCCGCACTACCCCCGGCGAACCCTTCCGCGACTCATCGCGGACCGTGGACCTGGGCTCGGCACAGCGGATCGTCTGCGTAGGCCGCGGCATCAAGAAGGCGGAAAACCTCTCGCTTGTCCGGGATCTGGCCACGGCGCTGGACGCGGAACTGGCCGCCTCGCGGCCCATCTGCGACAACGGCTGGCTGCCAATGGATCTCCAGGTGGGCAGTTCGGGCCAGACCGTCTCGCCCAAACTTTTCCTGGCCGTCGGCATCTCCGGAGCCATTCAGCACCTGGTGGGCATGAAAGGCTCGCATTGCGTGGTGGCCATCAATAAGGATCCCGACGCGCCCATCTTCGAGGTAGCCGACTACGGCATTGTCGGCGATCTCTTCGAAGCGGTTCCCGCGTTGACCGAAGCGGTGAAAGCCGCCAGGCAGTAAGCCGCAAGTCGCGAGACTGCAATCGGAAGTTTGGATGGAGTTACATGACTCTGACGCAGAAGCCGGCAGAGCGGCTGATTCGTTGTCAATAATCGACAGGAGCAGTAATAGTGTTCCCCCGCAGGTTCAGGCGCGTCATGGCGCCTGGATGATACGAGCTACCCTTCGCCGCTTGGGCGCGTAGCGCAGATCCTGAAAGCCGCAGATTTGAAACGATGTCAGCGCCGGCGAAAATACCGATTCCACATTGCTGCGCCCCAATTGATGCAGGTCGGCGCTCCGCGTAATGGGGCATGAATTGGTCGTGAACGAGTACTTAAAACCGGCCTTGCGAATCATGCGGGCCGCGCCGGAGGTATAAGTCGCTTCTTCGCCACCCACCCAGGCGTAACATGCGCAAGCGCGCCCAAGAGATTCCTCCAGAACCGCTTTGCCTGTGCAGATTTCATATTCAAGCACGGCATCCGTCAGTTCCGGCGACATGCGCAGATGGCTGCGCGTATGGCAGCCAATGACGTGTTGCCGCCGGGCAAGATCGCGCAACTCAGCCCACGATATCGCCGCGCGTTCCGCCCGCAACGAGGTGCTGTCCGGCCCGATATGGTGAGTACGCGCATAACTCAACTGCTCGGATGGCGGAGCCGATACAAAATCGACGGGAACAAAGAACCAGCCGTGAAATCCGTACTTATCCAATAGCGGAGCCGCAACAGAGTATTGCGATGATACCCCGTCATCGAAGGAGATAATAAGTCCAGGACGCTCTTTATCCCAGCGTTGAAGATGAAAGAACCTATCCAGGTCCGTCAACGATACGGGCGTGTAATGCCGGGCATAAAACGCCAACTGCCGTTCGAAATTGCCTGCCGTATCCTCCGAAATCCCGTGGTAGTTTATGGCGCGTATATATCCACCTGGGATGCACCGCCGCTCAAGTTCCAGCAGGAGGGGGGGAATCTGTAATGCCTGCAATGAAGAGGCAAGCATGTTTTTCATATTCATAGGGCGGCATCTCCGTCGAATGGCGAAGGATCCCAGGCATCAGCTTGCTGGAGCGCATCCCGAAGCGGCCGGGAATCCTGGCTGACTCTATATAAAAACGGGGATGAAGGAAGTGCACGGCGATGCGGATGAAGCCGCTCAAGCAAATCGTGCTTCGACTTATGGAACCCCATGGCCTCCACAACGTCCACGCCGTAGCGCGCGGCATATTCCAGCGCGGCAGTCATCAAAGATAGTATGGTATCTTCTTCATCGCGCACAGCCTGAATATCCACAACTCTGAAACGGCGGAGCCCGTACTGTTCCTGATCGTATCTTCTCATGACCAGATACCCGGAAAGGTTATCGCCTTCCATAAGTCCCAGGATAACAATGTCTCCAGATTCCAGAGAGGGACGGAATTGCCAGGTGAGCGCTTCGCGGGTGCGCACCGCGAGTAACCGATTCCTGCGTTGACGAAGCGAATCCCAAATCACATCGAAACGCTTATCAAACGAAGCAAGTAAGGAAATCTCCTTTTGCAAGTATCGACCTTTGGGACGATGCGCCAAATCTCTAACGTAGAGAGTCAGACCGGCGGCGTGCCGTATGCCGGCAAAAACCGGCATCCGCTTCTTTCGCAGAAAAGCGGTAGAAAACCTCGTATAGTTGATGATCCAGAAAAACACTTCCGCGCAGGTCGGGCCGGGAATTTCGTTGCATTCGAAAAACTTGAATAGGACGCCCACTTGCGGGGAGGCGGTGGTATTGAGAAACAGGTCAATATTCGTTTGCGCAAAGAACTTATCAACCAGTGAGATGGCCGCGAACCTGAATTGTGGATCGACCGCCAAAGCTCTTGCAACAGCCGTGCGGACCGGCTCATCATTATAGGTATACATTCGCTGTATGTTACTCAATGTTCCTACTATGCCTTGAGCCTTGTTCTCGATCACCCACCCCAATGGAGCCGGAAGCTGGAAGCGAAACGGATTATCGTTCCACAGGCGCGCCCAATCCGAGTAATCCTCTAGCCCGAGTCCATTGCGCCGCTTGACCTGGGATATGGCCTCATAATCGCCCAACGTGGCTTCACGAACACTGCAATCGACTTCCTGATTCGCGGGCTCGTTCTTATCGCTTCGCTCAGGCATAGGATCGAATATATCATGCTGACGAATTCTGCCGCGGCAGCGGTTGAAGCGGACGCCCGGCGATGATGATCGAGGGCGAGCCCCGGCGCGGCATTTGCGCCAGCAGGGGTTAAGGCGGTATGGTTTACTGTTTGCCGAACCATGGCAAGCAAACGAGGGCTAAGGAAATGGTTCTACCCGAAACGTATCAAGCCGCACTCTTTCTTATGATCCTGAGCATGTTGTGCTGGGGATCGTGGGCCAACACGCTTAAGCTCTGCCCGGGGTATCGCTTTCAGCTCTATTATTGGGACTACGCCATCGGCCTGGCGGCCGGAGCCATTCTGTGGGGATTGACCGCGGGCAGCCTGGGTCACGCGGGAGCGCCGTTCCTTAGCGCCATGGTTCATACGCCGCTCGCTGCCATCCTCTTCGCCATCTGCGGGGGCGTGATCTTCAACATCGCCAATCTTCTGCTGGTAGCCGCCATAGACGTGGCCGGCCTGGCGGTTGCCTTTCCGGTGGGGATAGGGCTGGCGCTGGTGGTGGGCGCGGTTTCAAGCTACCTGGTTAGCCCGGCCGGCAATCCTCGGCTGCTTTTTGGCGGAGTCGCGCTGGTCGTCGTGGCCATCGTGCTGGATGCCGCGGCCTATCGCCAACGCGAGGGCTCGGCGAAGGCGGCAACCACGCGTGGCATCGTGCTCAGCCTGGTGGCCGGCGTGCTCATGGGCTGCTTCTATCCACTCGTGGCGCGCGCCCTGAACGGCGTTCCCGGCAAACCACTTCCCGGCCCCTATGCCGTGGCGCTCTTTTTCGCCCTTGGTGTGCTGCTTTCCACCGTGCCGGCCAACCTGCTGCTGATGGCCAAGCCACTGGACGGCAAGCCTCCCGTGGACGGAGGCGGCTACCGGCGCGCGCAGCCTAGTTGGCACATAGCGGGCTTGCTCGGCGGCATTATCTGGTGCACAGGCGCGGTGGCCAACTTTGTGGCCTCGGGCGCTCATCTGGTGGGGCCGGCCGTCTCCTATACCATCGGCCAGGGCGCCACCATGATCTCCGCCTGCTGGGGCGTCTTTGTGTGGCGCGAGTTTGCCGGAGCGCCGCGCTCGGCCAGGATACTGCTGCTCTTCATGTTTATCTTCTTCATTCTGGGGCTGGGCGCGGTTGCGCTGGCTCCTCTGCCTCGCTTCAATTAAGGACGTGAACGCCATGCGCAAGCCCATCGTCGTCGTCGGCAGCATCAATATGGACCTGGTGGCGCGCGCCAGGCAGATTCCGCGCCCCGGACAGTCCGTCATCGGTACGGGTTTCGACACCACTCCCGGCGGCAAGGGAGCGAACCAGGCCGTCGCCGCAGCGCGCCTGGGCTATCCGGTGCGGATGGCGGGCATGGTGGGCGAAGACGTATTCGGCCAGGCTCTGCTCGACAATCTCACCGGCGCGGGCGTTGGAACGGCAGCCGTCAAGCGAGTGGCCGGGCCCTCCGGCGTGGCCACGATTCTGGTGGCCGAGAACGGCGAAAACAGCATTGTGGTGGTTCCCGGCGCCAACGGAAAGGTCGAACCCGCATTCGTCGATGGCCAGGCCGCGCTGATTCGCTCCGCCGGAATGGTGCTGTGCCAGTTGGAGCTGCCCATCGCAACGGTGAGCCGCTTGCTCGCGCTGTGCACGGAAGCAGGCGTTCCGGTGATGCTAGATCCCGCTCCAGCCGCGCCTCTTCCGGACGCAATCTGGCGCCAGGTTGCATGGTGCACTCCCAACGAGACCGAGGCGGCCTTCTATCTGGGCAGCGCATCGAATCCGGAAGACGCCGCGAAGCGGTTGATGGACAGAGGCGTGCGCGGTGTGGCGCTGAAGCGAGGGGGCGAGGGGGCCTATGTGGCCGTCGCTGGCGGCAAGGCAGCCTGGGTGCGCCCCTTTTCAGTCGAATCCGTGGATACCGTGGGCGCCGGCGATTGCTTCAACGGGGCCTTTGCCGTAGCGTTGCTGGAGGGCAACGATCCATGGGCAGCGGCGCGGTTTGCCTCTGCTGCAGCAGCCATCTCCGTCACCCGGAAGGGCGCGCAGGCTTCCATGCCTGCCAGGGATGAGGTAAATGCCTTCCTGGCGAAACACGCATAACGCTCGTTGTGTACCTTGCCCTCCGGGCCGAATCAATTTGAATAGGAGAACTCAGGCCAAATGAATCGCACAATCAGTCTTGGAATACTGGCGGGGGCAATGGCCCTCACAGCGGCAGCGCAGGACACGCAGTATTCGCCCAAGGAAGAGCAGATTCCCCCGCCCGATTGCTTGAACCTGCACCACCTCTGGGAAGATGGGCAACAGGCTGGTTGCACTCCAAATGCGCATGAGCGCTGGCTCAAAGACCTCGAACACTGGCGTTCGGAACGCCGTATTCGCACCGGCTACGACCCTGCGCGTTACCTGATGCCCGAACTCCGCTGGACCCAGTCCAGCTTTATACAGCCGCAGATGATGGTCCAGGACCGCTACTTCTATGATCCGGCGGCCGGACGCTATACCGTGGACCGCTATCTCGACGACCTGGAGAAGCGCTACGGCGGCATCGACTCGGTGCTGGTTTGGTCCACCTATCCGAATATGGGCATCGACGACCGCAATCAACTGGACATGGTCGCGTCCATGCCTGGCGGAATCGAAGGAGTGCGCCGGATGGTGGCCGACTTCCACCGCCGCGGCGTGCGCGTGCTCTTCCCCATGATGATGTGGGACCAGGGAACGCACCAGCCCTCCGAGCCCTGGCCGCAGGCTATTGCCGCGCGCATGAAGCAGATCGATGCCGACGGAATTAATGGCGACACCCAGGACGGCGTTCCGCCGGCCTTCCCGCTGGCGGCGGAAAAGATCGGCCACCCGCTGGCTTTTGAACCCGAGGGCGGTCCCAACGACGAGGACGTGAGTTGGAATCTGATGGGCTGGGGCTATTACAACTATCCGTTTATTCCCATGGTGGACAAGTACAAGTGGCTGGAAACCCGCCACATGGTCAACGTCTGCGACCGCTGGAATCCGGACCATACCAGCAACCTGCAATACGCCTTCTTCAACGGCGAGGGCTGGGAGAGTTGGGAGAACATCTGGGGCATCTGGAACGGCATCAACCCACGCGATGCCGAGGCCACGCGGCGTGTGGCCACCATCGAGCGCGGGGTGGCGCCTTTCCTGGTCAGCCCGGATTGGGAGCCGCTCTATCCCATGCACAACTACGGCGTCTACGCCAGCAGCTGGCCGCTCGGCCGCGAGACGGTATGGACCATCGTCAACCGCAACAACTACAACATTGCCGGACCGCAGATGGACTTAGCCGCCGCGCAGGGAATGCGCTACTTCGACCTTTATCACGGCACGGAATTAAAGCCGGAAACCAATGGACAGAGCGCCGTGCTGAGCTTCGATCTGGAGGCAAACGGCTATGGCGCGATTCTGGCCACGCCCGGCGAGCCTGGCGAGGCAATCAAGGCCCTGATGCGGCGCATGGCCGCGATGACCAAAGAACCGCTTGCTTCCTACTCGCATGAGCCAGCGATCCCGCCCCAGAGCATGGTCGAGATTGCCGCGACCACGCCCGCTGACGAGGCGCCGGCCGGCATGGTGAAGATTCCCGGCGGAGAATTTACCTTCCGGGTAAAGGGAACGGAGATCGAGGGCGGCGGAAGTCCCGGCGTCGATGTTCAGTACCCCTGGGAGGATGCGCCACGCCGCTTCCACGAGAAAGTTATGCAGGTGGCTCCGTTCTTCATCGACAAATTCCCCGTAACCAACGCGCAGTTCAAGGAATTTCTGGATGCGGCCCACTACGCGCCCAGGGATCCGATCAACTTCCTGCGCGACTGGAAGAATGGCAGCTATTTGCAGGGCTGGGAGAACCGGCCTGTAACCTGGGTTTCTCTTGAGGATGCGCGGGCCTATGCAAAGTGGGCGGGCAAGCGGCTGCCCCACGAGTGGGAGTGGCAGCTGGCCGCGCAGGGCACGGATGGCCGCGTGTATCCCTGGGGCAATCAGTGGGAGCCCACTAACGTTCCCATCCCGGACAAGAGCCGCACCATGCGCGGTCCCGACCCCGTGGATGCCCATCCCGCGGGCGCAAGCCCCTACGGCGTGATGGATATGGCGGGCAACGTCTGGCAGTGGACCGATGAGTTCACCGACGAGCACACCCGCGCGGCCATTGTGCGCGGCGGCGAGTACTACCAGCCCCAGGGCTCCATCTGGTACTTTCCTGATACCTTTCGCAACGATGAGCACAGCAAGGTGCTGCTGATGGCGCCCGGCTACGACCGCTCCGGCGGAGTAGGATTCCGCTGCGTGCGCGACGCGCAGTAACTCTCGCCGGCGGCCCCGGGGTTCACTGAGAGGAGCGGGGACTAATTGCGGCGCCAACTACATGGGGGCGACGGGGAGGTGGAAGTCAACTCCGGCGTCATGATTCACCTTGGCTGTGGCTGCCAGGTCGAGTTGGGCAGTAGGGATATCGCGGTGAGGCACATCCCCGACATAGAGGGTAGTGCTGGTCAACAGGTAGTTATGAATCCGCTCGGGAGGGCGGCCATCTTTGAAGATGAGGGTGACCGCTTCCTGGCTCTCCGCGGCTGCTGACGGATGCGGCAGATCATAGGTGGGCTGGTAGGGAACAGGAGGAGGCCCCTGATCTTCTGGCTGTGCCTCGTTTCCTTCGGCGGCGTTGCTTGGCGATGCCTGAGAATCGTCATCGCCGATGGTGTCAGGGTATCCAGGCAAATAAGGATTTACCCATCCCGGAACGCCGTAGAAAACTCCCGTCCGGTAAGGCGAAACGTATGGCCTTCGATGGCGCCGGGCACCGTTGTAGGCCGGGTGAGCGCCAGAATTGCCCGCAACCCCTCTCCGGGCGCCACGGGCTGTGCTGAGAGGTCTGCTGCCGGTAGAACGGGAAGAGCCTGCTAATCGGCTGGGAGCGGAAGCGCTGAAGCCTCCGTGAATGGCCCGTGCGGAGTGGCCGGAGAAGCCGCCGCGGGAGGCGGTGCGCTGGGCGCAGGCTGGAAGCGCAACCCCAACGACGATCAACGCAATCGCAGTGAGCCGCTTCATGCATATATATTACGCCCGTTTCTGTATTCCGGATTCCCAAAACCTGGCGCTTTCGTCCGCACCAGAAGCCGGCAGGAAGATTGCCCTTGGTTCCATGAGCCGGTGGGACGCGCCGTCATGCGTGGCTGGCGGCTATCTTCTTCGCAATCAGATCAATCACTATTGCGGGCGGCGTCAACAGCGTATTGTGGATCAGGCAGTGGTGCACGGAGCGCATGAGCCCCTCCCTCTGCTCTTCCGTGAGGGGAACGGGGCAAGCGACATGAATCCTGAAGTTGCCCAACCGGGCCGGATATTTGAGCTTTTCGGCGGTCACCCGGACCTCTACCCCGCCTTGGGCAAGATTGCGGGTCCGCAGGAACTCCGCGGCGTAAAAAGCCGCACAGGAACCCAGTGAGGCCAGCAGCAACTCAGAAGGCGTCATGCCGGAATCTTCTCCGCCATTCTCCGCCGGCTGATCGCACAGAATGCCGTGCGATCGCGCATGAATGCTGAACTTTACTTGATCGATATGCGAAATCTTAACTTCCATAATGTCCCTCGCTTTCATTATAAGAAAGTCAAGAGCTCCGCGATTGGTTACAGAACAGAGGAGAGTATTTCCGCGCCCTCCATACCCAGCACCTCCGAATTACTATCCAAAGCCACTGAATCCGGAAATGGAGAAAGGTTATGAAAGATGGTCCAGGCCGGGATTAATTCAGGTAAAATGAGGCTGCCTCGCGAAATCCCCATTACTTCTCTCCAGGGGAATGTTATGGCGCCGACTCATTTAAGCCTTCCACTCGCTTCCGCCCACCGGCCTTCACCCGGAAGGCGGCCAGGGGCTGCTTTCCGGGTCGTCCTCGCTCTTGCCGTTGCCTTCCCTGCCCTGCACGGCTCCTGCGTCTCAGCTCAGGAGTCACGCGGTTTCGAGCAGACCGCTGAGGTTACGCAAGCGGACCATGCAAATGGAAACTATTACGCCCTCGTCATCGGCATCGACAAATATCCTGCGCCGATGAAGGAGCTCAAGACCGCTGTCAACGATGCCAACGCCATCGGCAGTCTGCTCCAGGATCGTTACGGATTTCAGGTGCAGTATCTGCTCGATCAGGACGCCACGCGCTTCAAAATCCTCGACGCCCTGAGCCGGTACCGGAATACGCTCAACGAGAACGACAGCCTGCTGATCTATTACGCCGGTCATGGGTATTCCGACCGCGATGCGGAAAAGGCCTATTGGCTACCGGCGGACGCCGATTCCGGGACCAGTCCCAACCGCATCATCGCCGATGACCTCACCACCGGAGTCCGCGTGCTGCCCTCCCGGCACGTGCTGATCGTCTCTGACAGTTGCTACTCCGGCGGCCTCTCCCGCGATGCCGACGAGCCCGAACATGCGGGCAGCCAATCGGCCTTTATTGCCAGAATGCTCAAGTCCAGATCGCGCACCCTGATGGCCAGCGGCGGCGACGAACCGGTATCCGACAGCGGCAGCAACGGCCACTCGGTCTTCGCCTACGCAGTTCTGCGGGCTCTGGAGCGCACTGACCAGCCCATCTTCACCGCCAGCGATTTGTTCTACGGGTCGATACGGCAGCAGGTCGCGGGCAAGTCCAGTCAGTTGCCGCAATACACCATCATTCGCAACTCAGACCACGATGAAGGCGATTTCGTCTTCATGCGCAAGGCCGCGTCCGATTCTGCCGCGATGAAAGCTACCGCAACCAAAGCAACGCTGACTCCCCTGGACACATTCAACAGAGGAGAGGCGCTCATTAAGGAGAATCGATACGGGGATGCGGTTCCCTTGATGACCACCGCATGCAACGGCGGAAACGCCGGAGGATGCACCGCCCTGGGGTTGATGTACCAGAATAGCCAGGGAGTTGCACAGGATGAGTTTAAGGCAGTTGCGCTCTATCGCAAGGCTTGCGACGGCGGCAACGCCAAGGGATGCACCAACCTCGGCTGGATGACCGAAATCGGCCGCGGCGCGGACAAGAACCTGGTCCAGGCGGTATCTCTCTATCGCAAAGCATGCGACGCCGGAGACGCCATGGGATGCGAACTTCTTGGCATTAAGTATCTGAACGGCGTGGGCATTGCCAAGGACGATGCCCAGGCCGTCGCCCTGGCCCGCAAGGCTTGCGACGGCGGATACGCCAGGGGATGCCATGACCTCGGCTGGGTGTATGAATCCGGCAAGGGCGTCGCACAGGATTATTCCCAGGCCATTGCCTTGAACCGCAAGGCTTGCGATGCCGGAGACGCGATGGGCTGTAACAGTCTTGGCCTGTACTATGCGGCTGGTAAGGGCGTAAGCCAGGATAATGACCAGGCCACTGCCTTCTACCGCAAGGCTTGTGACAGCAAATTCGCGGTGGCATGCTCCAACCTCGGTTGGATGTACCAGAATGGCAAGGGGGTCGCCCAGGATAATGTGCAGGCGGTTGCGCTCTACCGCAAGGCTTGCGACGGAGGCTTCGCGGCCGGATGCGGAAGCCTGGGCCTGGCGTTTGCAAATGGCAATGGCGTCGGCAAGGACGATACCCAGGCCGTTGCCTTCTACCGCAAGGCTTGCGATGGCAATGACATGACCGGCTGCAACCTGCTTGGTCTCATGTACTTCAGCGGCCGCGGCGTAGCCAAGGACGAAGCCCAGGCGGTCGCTCTCTCTCGAAAAGCCTGCGACGGCGGCTTCAAGATGGGCTGCTCTAACCTCGGCCGCCTGTATGAAATGGGAAAGGGCGTGGAAAAGGACCTGCAAGCCGCGGCAAAACTCTACCGCCAGGCATGCGACGCCGGCGTGGAAGACGGATGCAGGAACCTGAAGCGCATTCAGCCCTGAGACTTATTGCCATGGAAGCGGCGCGTTGTCGTTGGGCATGTCTTCTCTGCTGCATGGGCGCGCCGGAGTTGTTGATTCTATGGTGCCCAGAGGGGGACTTGAACCCCCACGTCCGATTAAGGACTGCGGATTTTAAGTCCGCTGCGTCTGCCAATTTCGCCATCCGGGCTTGAGAAGGTACGGCCTACACGCATTATGTTACCTGAGGAAGCGTAGTTGTCTTCTCGCCATTCCGCGATCCCAGGCCCGCTTCGATCGGCACTGGAACAGCAACGGCAGCCGTCGACGTCCGCGCGCGCAACTGGCAAACCTGACCAAGCCAGTGCCAATCCGGGGATGAAACGCGCTTACTGAACCCTGCGGAAGCAGATATTCTCGCCCTCCAGCCGGTACTCGGCCGAGCAGTGGTCGCCGCCGCAGATCATCGCCTCTCCGCCGCACAGTTGCCGGCGCGTAATGAGTCCCAGTGTCCCGCACCGGGGGCAGGACATTACGGCTACAAAGGGGTTCTGCTCAAGCCCCAGCTTGGCCTGGTTCTCCAGCACGAAGACCGTTCCAGGGTCCATTTTTTCGGGAATCCATTCATCCAGAAACTGCAAGTCGGCTGACATCGTGCCCTCCAATGGGTTGATGTAACCGAGCCGCGCCCGGCGCTTCCCGGGCGGCTCTGTTCAAAAGAACAACAGCAGGCTGCGAATGGCATCTCGGAGGTTTGAATTTCTCCGAATAAAGTCAATGTTGCCGGGGACGTTGATCGAAGTCAACCGGAATCGAGACTGGGGAGTATCGAGTGGGATTCTCCGGCCCGGAGCGGGAAATCTCCTCCCTAACGGGACGCTCCCTTCGCTCCCCTGCCCTGTTGAGCGGCAAACTGGTCGATGGCTTTGTAGGTCTCCTCATTGCGCAGGATGGCCTCGACGTATTCGCGGGTCTCGGTGAATGGAATGGACTCTACAAACTCATCAATGCCGTGATAGGGACCGGCGGCCTGCCATTCGAGGACGCGGTCATCGCCGGCGTTGTAGGCGGCCAGGGCATACTCCTGCACGCCGCCGAATTTGTCCATGGCCTTGCGCAGGTAGCGAGTGCCCAGCCGTATGTTGGTCTGCGGGTCAAGCAGTTGGTAGGTCTCGAAATGGCTGATTCCCTCCTCGCGCGCCATGGCTTTGCCCACCGAGGGCAGCAGTTGCATCAGGCCGCAGGCATTGGCTCTGGAGATAGCCGAGGGATTGAACTCCGACTCCTGGCGGATCAGCGCGGCCACCATATAGGGATCGAGATTGTTTTGGGCCGATTCGGCCTTGATCGTCTCCCACCAGGCCTGAGGAAACAAAATCCGCCAGTAGAGCAGCGGAATGGACTCAACAGAAGCCGTGGCGGCGTAGGGCAGAGCCTTCTTCAACGCACGCATGGCGCGGAAGGTCTCGCCATAAGACGAATAAATCTGCGCCTCGGCCAGCTCGCTCCAGGAAGAAGCATCGGGATCGGCGGCAATCTCCTGCGCGATGTAGTCGTTCAACCCCGCATTGACCAGCAGGCGCGCCTTGGCCAGGTGGGGGCTGTCGGCGGGAAAACTCTCCTCCAGAAGCGGCACCGGAGGAGCCTGAATGCGGTCCAGTTGCGGCGCGGCCACCGGCGGCGCATTGCCCAGCGCAGCCAGCCGTTGCCGCGCCATCTGGGCATAGAAGAAGTGCTGATAAGCGCGCACCAGGGTACGGTAGTTGGCAGCGGCCTGGGCGGGCATGTGGTCGTGCATCTCATATAAACGCCCGCGCCAGTAGAGGGCGGAGACGGTCTCCGTGGCGCCGGGATAGAGGCGTATCTGCTCGTCGAAGATGTGTTCCGCATCGGCGAAGAGGCCCTGCCGGTAACTGAGCCAACCGGCCCGCCAGTGCGCCGCGGCGGCGTACTTGCCGGCGGGAAAGTGCGTGGCCAGATAGCTGTAGTACGCGGCGGCCGTGGCGTAATCCTTGCGCAGCAGATACATATTGCCGCTGGAGTAGAGCGCCTCGGCCAGCCACGAACTATTGGGAAACCTCGACTCCATCCCGGCCACGATGCGTTTCTGTTCGTCCAGATCGTTGCGGTTTCGGGCCAGTTCCATCAGCAGATAGAGCCGCCGCGCCCCGTTCTCGTCGTGGGTATCGGAGAGGGCCTCGGCCTGGGCCGTGCTAAGCCGCTTCAGCTTCAGGTCGCAGGCCGCCTCAGCCACGGCAAAGCCGTTGCGGCTCTGGGCATCGAGGCCGGCTTCGCGGGCCAGAGCGCGATATTGCTCCGCGGCCTCCGCGTAGCGCCCTCCGTTGTAGTAGGCATCGCCCAGGCTGCGCAATTCAGCGGTGGTAAGGCTGGTCTCCGCGCCCATCGCCGTCAGCCTGGCGCGCGCAGTCTCCGCCTCCGGGCTCAACGGATGGCCCAGCAACAGCCGTTTGAAGATGCGCTCCGCCGCCTGCTCCTGCCCCAGCGTGAAGGCCGCCTGCCCCTGCGCAAGCTGGAATCCGGGCCGGCTGGCGACCGCAAGACCGGCGGCATGCGCCAGCACCTTCTGCGCGCCCGGCGCATCGCCCATGGCCAGCAGCACGCTGGCCTCCAGCTCCGGCGCTTGGTCAGCGAAGATGCTGTCCGGATAGCGCTGCGTGAAGCCGCGCAACAGCGCCTCGGCGCCGGAGTCGTTGCCCGCTTCGTGGCTGGCCTCTGCGCCCAGAAAATCCGCATAGTCGGCCAGCACGTCGCCGGCCTGGCGGGCCTGGCGCAGGCTGGCTTCCGCCTCGACATAGCGCTTGTCCGCCAGATAGGCGTGCCCCAGGGCAAGATAAGCGGCAGCCGCGGCCTCGCCGCTGTGTTTGCGCGCGTACCTGGTTACGCCCTCATAAGCAGCCGGCGTACGCAGAGTGGCCAGTTGCTGGGCCATGGGCCGCAACTCTGCCGAAGCCACAAAGGCTTGCTTGATGCGGGCAGTCCGCGCCGATCGCGCCTTCCGGCCAGAGGCTTTCTTGCCCTTCTTGCTGGTTTGGGCAGATTTTTTTGTCTTTTGCGACATGGAGAACGGCGAGCCGGAGCCCTGCGCCACCGCGTTGCCGGAGGTTTGCCCGGCCACCGGCGACACAACCATCAGCAGAGACAGCAGGCCAGCCTGAAATCGCGGCGCCAGCCGCGGCTTGGAAGTTGGGGAAGTTGCGACCCTCATTTTTTCACTCTAATCTGCTTTGGCAGCCCCGGAACAGTCTGGAACCAGTAGCGTTACGCCAGAATTCCCGATAGATGGGATGCGCAGCCCCTCCGCGCATCCCGGATGCCTGAGCCGCAGGGCAAACGCATCTTAATTCCCCAGCAAATGCAGCAGGTAGCCATTGTCCCAGCCAGCTTTCAGGCGTTTTCCGTGGATGCCGCGTTTTGAGGTCTTGTCCTGTTTTATCAGGTTGAG